>DASXQB010000534.1:0-27813 GCA_036493295.1 Polyangia bacterium
TCTTTCTTGCGCAGCCCCAGGGCGTCGGCGGCGCGGTCGAGCTTTTCGACCGCCACGGCGGGCAGGCGCACGAACAACGCGCCCTCGGGCGCTGTCTTCTTCGGCATATCAAAAAGATATCCTAAGATATCTTGGCGTCAAGGCTGACGAGAGCTAGTCGGGAATCGGGCCGAATTTTCCGCTCTGCACGTCGAAGACGGCCTGGCGGATCTCGTCGAAGCTGTTCATGACGAACGGTCCGTAGGCGACCACTGGTTCGTTGAGCGGCTCGCCCGTGAGGATGACCAGGTGGCTGTCCTCTTCGGCCGTCAGCTGCAAACGATCGCCGTCGTTGGCGAAGAGAATCAGCTCGCCGGTCACGGCGTGGCCGTCGTCGAGCCGCACGCGACCATCGGCCACCACCGCGATGGCATTGTGGTGAGCGGGCAGGGGAATCGACAGCGGTTGCCCGGCCGGCAGGCTCACATCCAGCATGTCCATCGGCGAATGCGTGCGGGCGGGGCCTGACGTCTTGCCGAAACGGCCGGCGATCACCCGCACCTCGCCGCCGCCCGGCAACGGCACGCGCGGGATCTGCGCGCTGGTGATGGGCTGGTACGCGGGCGCCGCACGTTTTTCCTGGCGCGGAAGGTTCACCCACAACTGCATCATGTGCATGCGACCGCCGCGCCGGGTGAACTCCTCTTCGTGATATTCCTCGTGAAAGATGCCGTCGCCGGCGGTCATCCATTGCACATCGCCGGGGCCGATGATGCCGGCGTGCCCGGCGTTGTCGCGGTGAGCGACGGAGCCTTCCCAGGCCAGCGTGACGGTTTCAAATCCGCGGTGCGGATGCCAGCCAACGCCGCGCTTGCCGTGCGCCAGCGGAGTGAACGATTTGGCGGGGCCGTAGTCCATCAGAACGAAAGGACTCACCCTCTCGGGCGGCAACGTTTCGTGCGGGAAATAGGTCGAGACGTGAAAGCCGTCGCCGACCCAATGAAACCCGGTGCTGCGATGCACGCGCTCGACAGTGCGGGAGCCGGTGACAGGCAGGGCAGCGGCGCCGGCGGCAACGCCGACGGAAGAACCAGTGACGCCTTGGTTGCTCATGGGCTTATCAGTGTAAGCACCGCTTCCCATCGGTCTACTGGTGCTTCGTGGCGGTCTATTGGGGAATGAGTCGGATGTAGTCGAGCGCGGTCCACAGGCCGCTGCTGCCGCTGTTCTCGCCGGTCAGGGTGAAGCGGAAGGCCTTGTTACCGGCGCTGGGAAATGAGACGGGGCCGAGATCGACCTCGGTGAACACCGCGGTCGCCGCCCAGCAGTCAGTGGCCGGTCCGCGGGATGTGCCATCGACGGCCAGTTGCCAGATGCCGCGATTGACGAACTTCTTGACCCGCACGCGCACGTCATAGGTCCGGGCTTGCGGCACGTTCACGGTGTAAGTGACGAAGTCGCCGACCGCGTTCGCTTCCAGGATGGTGCCGGCGCCGCCGCTGTAGCCGGTGTCGGCGGCGACGCGATGGAGATCGCCCGAGGAAGTGGAAGCGACTGGCAGCGATTCGGTCTCGAAGGTGACAGGGGCCGCCTGCGCGGTGGCGCCGTAGACTTCCATCTCGTAGATGCGCGCCGCCGGATCGCCGTTCTGGGTGGGCGTGACAATATTGAGGCGCACGAAACGGGCGTTGGTGTTGGCAATGGAGTGAGTGGTGACGTCCGCGGCGTTGGCGGTCACTGTCACCACAGTGGTGAAGTTGGTTCCGTCGTTGCTGATCTGGATGTTGAAGTCGCGCGTGTCAAAGGCGGCCGCCTCGGCTCCGGCGCCGGCGTGGCGAATGACAAACTGGTTCACGCTGATGGACGATCCCAGGTCGACCTGCAGGAACTGCGGGGCGGCCAGCGAACACCATTTGTCACTGTTGCCGCCCGACGTGCTGCCGTTGAACGCCTTGTCGGGCGTTTCGGTGGGGGCGCACGGGGCGCTGCTGGTGGCGGGCTTGCCCAGCGCCAGGTTCGGGTTCGCCGGGGCCGTGCGCAGACCGTAGACCGAGACCATGTTCGACAGCGAGGCGACGTAGACTTTGCCGCTGGCCACCGTGGGTGGACTGCCCTTGGAAAAGTTCAAGGTGTCGTCGCCGGGCGCGCTGCTTTCCCAGAGGAGGGCCAGCGTCTCGGCATTGAACGCGTGCAGGATGCCCGGCACGACGTTCTGGTTGGCGTCGCCCGACCGGGGCGTGGTGGCCCACAAGATCCCGGTACCCGCCGCCGACCCGCTGGCCGAGATGGACATCATGCCGCCCGGCATGCCCACCGGCGGCAACACCGAGCCGGTGTTGGCGGCCGGCAAGTTGAAGCGCCGCGCGTTTGGATCAAAGCGATAGGCGCGCAGGAAGTCGTTCTCGCCCCAGATGTACATGGTCAAACCCTGGGGGGCGTTCCACACCACCGGGCTGTTGTGAATGTGGTGCGTGTTGTTCGGGCGAGCGGTCGGATCGACGGCCTGAAATATCTGAGCGGCGTTCTGATCGCCGAGGTGGCCCAGGTTGCTGCTGTTCATCAGATAGATCTTTCCTTCCTTGCCGCCGGTGGCCAGCATGCTGGTGCCGGGCAGGAAGATGGGTCCCGCCGAACCAAAGTCGACGTCGCCCGCATTCAAGGTCGCGAAGTTTGACGGCGTGAAGAAGTCCAGTCGAGAAAGACTGCGCGGCGCGTACTTGACCAGGCTCTCGCCGAAGTTCCCGGCACTTTCGTTGAAGTCGCCGTTACCGGTGCTGAGGTAGAGATTGCCGCTGCCATCAAACAGAGGCGCGGCGCCCGCCATCCAGATGCCGCCCTGGGTTCCGTTGGGCGTGTCGTTGGTGAGCCCGACCTGAGACAGCGACTGGCTGTCGTACGCCAGCACCCAGCCGTGATAAGGCCCCGTGTCGCAGAACGAGGAGAAGGCCACATAGACCACTCCACCGGACAGCGCCAGGGCCGGGCGCTGATTGTGCGGCTGCGGATCAAACGCCAGGTTGCCGTTGTTCGAACCGGCGCCGCTTCCGGGCACGGACGCGGTGATCACTCTGGGGCTGCCGGCGCGATCTTGACCGGTGGCGATGTTCAGGGCGCGCAGCCGGAAGATCGGGGCGGCCTCGACGCTGCGGGTGACGAAGTAGATGGTCATGCTCGGGGCGTCGATGACCGGCGTCCCGATGATGCCGATGTTGCCGCTGAAGTCGCGATAAGTGCCGCAGGCGCTGCCGACATCAGTGTTGTTCCCCGGCCGGCCCGCGCCGTTGAGGTCACTGCGTTGCCACAGCGGATTACCGCCGGCGTCGGCGTCAAAGGCGTATACGGTATTGCTGACAGTGGCCACGTAAAAGACGTTGTGCGTGGTTCCACCCATGGGAACGGCCGACGCGTACAGGATTCCCGCATAGACCTGATCATCCACCGACACCTGAAAGATCTTTCCAAACTGCGTGGGGGTCACGTTGGCGGGCTTGAGGATGTTTTCGCTGAGGTTCGCGCCCGAGCGCTGGTTGTCATAGTTGCGGGTCAGAACGCTGAAGGTGCCCAACTCCGACGTCACGTTCTGCGTGGATTCCGGATCATCGACCATGTCCGACGTGCACCCGGTGGCGGCAGCGACGCAGACAAATATCCCGATCCGGGCAACCCACGACACGGTCGTCAAAGACTTCATGAGACTTCCCCTTCCGTGCAGCGCGGCGCCTGCCGCCGTCACCGCAATTGAATCTTGTTCAACAGCAGTAGCACGGGATGTGCGTGCTTGTCAGTCTGATCCGTGCGCTTGGCTATTGGCCCTGCCACTCGCCACGCCGCGCCCTGAATCGGTCAAAGGATCTCAAGGTCGGCCATCACGCCAAAGTGATCGGAGACGGGCGCGCGCAGCACCACGCAATCCAAGAAACGAAAGCCGGCGCCGGCCAGGATGCGATCGATGCGCATCCACGGCCGGTTGGTGGCGGGGAACGTGTAACCCAGGCCGCGGCCGCGTTCGGCGAAGCCGTCCTGATAGGCACCCAGCCAGTGCCCCAAGGCCCAGCTGCCCTCCGGCAGGTTGGTGTCGCCGGCGATGATCACCGGAAGGTCCGACCGTCGCGCGTCGTCGACCACCGCTTGCACCTGGATCAGGCGGTGTTGGGCATTGACCGGAACCTGTCGCCAGGATGGTCGGAGAAAGCGGCCGCTGGCGATCTCGTGGCGCAGCCCTTCGCCGCGCAATTCGTCCAGCGCGTCGCGCGGCGAGATCGGGTGCATGTTGTAGACGGTGATCGGCCCACTGGGCGTCTGGATCCGGTAGCGCACATAGCGCAGCGATCGGGCGGTGTCGCCTTCTGTGACGCTGGGCGGGACAAAGGCGTCGGTGATCGGATAGCGGCTGGCCACCGTGAACTGAGAGACCTTGTGAAAGAAATAGCCGGGCAGGGCAACGCGCAGGACGTCCTCCCTGACGTGCGCCGCTTCCTGCAGCAAGATCAGATCGGCGCCGGTGCCACGCAGTTGCTCGCGCACGTTGTTCGCGCCCGACGCGCCGTTGTTGATGTTCAGGGTGACCACACGCAACCGCCGCGCTCCCGCGGCCGCCGTCACCGGACCCGACAGGTGCAGGCCCATCAACGGAAACAGCACGATCACGATGGCGGCAATCTGGGTCAGCAACCAGCGGTAGGCCCGTCCGAGCAGCAACGCCAGCGTTAGCACCGGCAGCGGCAGGGCGAACCCCGGCCTGGGCAGATAAAGGCCGACGGTCGTCACCCACCAGCGCTCGCCCACCAGACGGAACGCGGCCACCACCAGCAGCAACGCCAAGGGATACGCCAAAGCCAGCGCGCGAATGCTCCACCGCCCAAGGCGCCTCAATCGGCCGGCCGCTCCTGTCTGCATCTTCGGCTGTCGTTCTTAACGCGCCCTGTGCCAGAAGTCAGGTTACGGCGTCAGCCGGCCACGGGCGGCGATCGCATTGAAATCGATCCGGTAGTCCACAATCTTCTTCATGATGGTCGGATAGGACACGCCAAGCAGCCGCGACGCCGCTGTGCGATTGCCCCCGGTCAGTTCCAGCAGCCAAACCAAATACGCGCATTCCAGTTGCGCCAGCGTGAGCGGGCGGCCCTGCTCCGACCGGAAGCGCGCAAAAGCATCGGCGACCGCGTTCATGTGGTCGTTGACGCGCGGTCGGTCGGCGAAGATCACAGACGGGGCGGCGATGACCGGGAGCTCTTCGACGATCAGAGCCCGCTCGATCACCGTTTGAAGCTCGCGAAAGTTTCCCGGCCAGTCGTGGTCCAGAAGCTTGTCGCGCGCGGCAGGAGACAGCTCCTTGGCCGTCTTGCCGAGAACGGCTGCGCGCGCCGCCAGCCATTTTTCGGTCAATGGAATGATGTCATCCTTGCGCTCTCGCAGCGGCGGCAGATTCAACGTCAGAACTGACAGTTCGTTCAACAGGTCGGCGCGGAAGGCACGGTTGTGCACCGCTTGCCGCAGGTCCGCGCTGCTCGCGACGACGACACGCGACGGTTTTCCGGCGGGCGACGCCGAGGGTGCCCGACGTTCGCCTTCGATCCAGCAGCACAGCGCGGCCTGCGCCTTCAATCCGAGATACTGATCTCCTCGATAAAAAGAGTGCCGCCACGGGCCCGGGTGATCGCCGGCTTCGGTGTTCCAGCTTCCGACGGGCCAAACAGCTCGCTCTCCAGGGTAGCCTCGGAGATGCCCGGGCATTTCACCGCAACAAATGGATGGACGGCCCCCTCGTCGCTGCAACCATGGATGAACCGCGCGAGCTCTTCGGCGCCGGCTCCGGCCTCGCCCTGGATCAAGATCGGCATGCCGGGCGTCAGGGCGCTCTTGCGCGCCAACTGAACCGTCACCGCCAGCTTGGGCGAATCAAGAATCGGATGCAGCTCGGTGCTCATGTTGCTCGCGCTACTGACCTTCGATTTCACGCTTCATGAAGATCGCGCCTTGAGTGACGATTCGCTCGCCGGGGATGAGACCGGCGACGATTCGCACGGTTCCGTTGGACTCTGGGCCCACCTCAACCCGGCGGGTGTGAAAGACGCTTCCTTCCGCTGCGACGATGACCAGCTCTCTGTCGCCTTCGTTGAGCACGCTGGTGGACGGAACCCTGATGACCTTGTGTCCGGCGGTGTTCTGCACCTCGACAGTGCCGAACATCTCCGGTTTCAACCGATGGCCGGGGTTGTTGATCACGCTGCGGACCTTCACGGTGCGGCTGGTCGAATCAACCACGTCACCGATGTGCTTCACCTTTCCCGCGAAGGTCTCGCCGGGATAGGCCGGGACCCGGACGACGACCGGATCGCCTTCCTGGACCAGCGAGAGATCTTGCTCGTAAGCGTCGGCGACGACCCAGACCGAATCAAGCTGGCTGACGGTCAGCAGCGGCGTGGCCTGGTCAGCGCGAACCTCTTGTCCGACCAGAACGTTGCGTTCGACCACCACGCCGGGGATCTGGGCGCGCAGCGCCGCGTTCACCGCCGGATCGGAGGGCGAAATGCCCAGCGCTTTGAGTTGAACGCTGGCCCGCCCAAAGTCCGACTGCGCCTTGCGCAGATCTCCTTGCACCTGCGCGACCTCTTTGTCGGCGACCGCACCTTGGGTTTGCAACGTGTGCACCCGTTCATTCGCCTTTTCCGAAAGGTGGAGATCGGACAGCGCCTTTTGTGCGTCGGCCTGGATCGCTCCCACGCTGGGCGACGAGAGTTCGATCAGCGGTTGGCCGGCGCGCACCTTGTCACCGAGGTTGACCAGGATCCGGATCGCCCGTCCGTCGATGGGTGAGGCGAGCCTTTGCGTGTGGTCCTCGTCGAACGTCACGCGCCCGGGCAGCGTGGCCGAAGCGCTGGCGGCTCCTTCGCTGACAATTTCAATCTTGATGAAATCCAGCGGCCCGTGCTTGGGATCGTAGCGGACGAAGTCGTTGCGCTTGTCCGCCGACGCCTCCTCGCCGTGGCCGTTGGTGCAGCCGACGGCGACCAACCCCAGCGCAGCGATTCCCCTGATGGTGTGGAAAAAAGTGATCACGATTCTCCTGCGGCGTGCTTGACGTCGATGATGGCCTGCTGAAAGTCGTGCAGCGCGTGCAGGTACTGCGCCCGCGTGTCCAGATACGTGCGCTGCGCCTCGAGCAGTTCGAGCAGCGACAGGGCGCCCGCTCGGTAGGATTTCTCGGCGACCTGCAACGCTGTCTCGGCGCGTCCGATCATCCCGCCCCGATCGGTGGTCGCGGTCGCCGTTCCGGGAACGGCTCCGCCCGGCGCGCGCTCGAACACCGCCAGCAACGTCACCGCGCGCGTTCCCCGGCGCACTGCCTCGGCGACCTCGGTGGCGACGGCGATGCGCAGACGTTCTCCGTCGTTTTCGGCGCGCCGCAGATCGAGGCGGGCTCGTCCGATGTTGGCCTGGTTGCGATCGAAGATCGGCAGCGGCAGCGAGATGCTGAAACCCAGCGTGTTCGGGTTGTCGCCCGAGATCTGGAAATCACTGTGCGTGTAGCTGGCGCCGAGGGTGATGTCGGGCAGCGCCTCTCGGCGCGCGGCGCTGATCTCGGCCTCGGCCACCGTTCGCGCCGCGCCCGCCGCTCGCAGGTCAGGCCGTTTGTCCAGCGCCTGTGCGGTCAGGGTCGCGAGATCAAAGGTCACCCGCTGGTCGGCTTCTTTCAGGCCGTCGCCAGGAAGCTCCCGCGCCGAACGCAGGCTCAGCAGCGCCGCCAGCTTGCCGCGCGCCAGATCCAGTTCGCTGTCGGCGTCGATCACATCGTTCTGATACTTCAGTCCCTCAAGCTCGATCTTGCGCAGCTCGGCCTCGGAGATGTCTCCCGCCTTGAACCGGGCCTGGGAGATCCGGATGGTGGCCGCATAACGATCGGCGACCTCGTGTGCCAGATGATCCTCCGACTGCTCGCGCACGACGTCGGCGAATGCCGAGCGAACGGCGTACACGATCTCGCGCAAGGCGTCCTCGGTCAGGAGCCGACGATGTTGCACGTCCCCATCGGCGGCCCGGATGCGCGCCGCTCGTTTGGCCCAGATGTCGACGACGTCGCTGACGCCGACGCTTTGGACTGGCTGATCCCAAAAGCCTGCGTGAACGGGTGGGGCGCCGCTGCCGGCGTTCTGCGGGTTGCTGCTGCCCAGCACCAGATCGCCGATCTGGTATTGCAGCGTCGGGTTCGGGTAGACGCGCGCCGCGACCACGTCCAGCGCCGCTGCGTCGATCTCCAACTTGGCGGCAATGACGTCGCGATTGCGCTCAAGGGCGATGGCCACCGCGCGGTCCATGGTCAGCGCCTCGGCGCGGGCGATGGTCCCGCCGAGCGCGATCCAGGCGATCACCAACAGACGTGGCCAAACAGCAGGCATCACGGCAGGTCCACCCGACGAAGTCGCCGTTGCAAGCGGCCGGCGCCAAACCAGCGGTCGGCGAGTTCGTACAGCGTCGGTAGCAACAACATCGTCAGCAGGGTCGACGAGATCAAGCCGCCGATGATCACGATGGCGAAAGGCCGTTGCGTGTCCGATCCGATCGCCCGCGACATCGCCGCCGGCAGCAGGCCGAGAGACGCCAGCAACGCCGTCATCAGGACGGGCCGCAGTCGCTGCGAGACCGCTTGCAGGATCGCGTCCTGACTGTCGGGCGTGCGCTCGCGGGCGTGCCGCACGTAGAGGATCAACAACACCCCGTCCATCACCGCCACGCCAAAGAGGGTGATGAACCCGACCGCCGCCGAAACCGACAGCTCCGTGTGGGTCAGACAAAGCGCGAACACGCCGCCGACAGTGGCGAACGGAACGTCCAGCAACACCACCATGGCCGGCAAGAACGCCTTGAAGGTGAGATAGAGCAGGCAAAAGATCACCACGATCGAGACCGGGACGATGACCTCCAGTCGTTTCATCGCGCGGCGCTGGTTTTCGAACTCCCCGCCCCAGGTCATGTAGTAACCCTCGGGCAGCTTGACGTCGTGGCTGGTTCGCTTCTGCGCTTCGTCGACGAAACTGCCCATGTCGCGACCTTCGATGTTGCATTTGATGGCCAGAAATCGCCCGCCTTGCTCGCGATTGATCTGGGTGCGGCCGGTGTCGACGTGGACCTTGGCCAGCGACGACAACGGCAGCCGGGTCTGGCCGTCGTCGCTGACCGAAATTTCCAGGCGTCCGATGCTGGTGGCGTCGCCCTCGTCAGGGAGGGGCAGGCGAACGCGCACCGCGACTTTTCGCTCGCCTTCCCACATTTCGGTGGCCAGTTTGCCGCCGAAGCTTCCTTCGACGACGTCCTCGACGTCGCGCACCTGCAAGCCATAACGAGAGATAGCGTCCCGATCGACGTCCGCCACGATGTGCTGGGCGGTGCCGGCGCGGTAGATCTCGACGTCGCGCGAGCCGCGCGTCGACACCAGGATGCGCCGGACGGCCTCCAGCTTCTCGTGCATCAGGTTCAGATCTTCGCCGTAGATCTTCACCACGATCTGACCGCGAATGCCTGAAATGGACTCCTCGACGCGATCTTTGATCGGCTGGCTGAAGTTGTATTCGACTCCAGGCCGCTTCTCCAATTCCGTGCGCATCAACTCGACGACTTCTTCTTTCTTGCGTCCGGTGTGCCATTCACTCTCCGGTCTCATGACCACGAACGTCTCGGCTTGGTTGGGCGCTTCGTCGTCGGTGCCGTCTTCCGGATGTCCCTGCTCGGTGAGGACGTCCTTCACTTCGGGAAACTGGAGCAACGCCAGCCGGGTGTCGCGCAAGACGTCGGCGCCGCGATTGAGCGCCACCGCGCTGGGCATGGTGACGGTGATGTGGATGTCGCCCTCGTTCATCTGGGGCAAGAACTCGGTGCCGAGGCGCGGGATCAGGGAGATCGCGAACACCAAGATGGCCATTCCGAAGAGGCGCGTGGTGATCGGATAGCGCAGGGCGATCCGCAGCGCGCTGAGATACCGGGCGCGCAACCAGACCAGAAAGCCCGGATCGACCTCGCTGACCTTGCGGTTCATCAGCAGCACGGTGGTCAAGGCCGGCACCGCGGTCATGGTGAAGACCAGCGCGCCGCCGAGCGCGAAGGCATAAGTCAGCGCCACCGGGCGGAAGATCCGACCCTCGACGCGTTCGAGCGTGAAGATCGGCATCATCGCGGCAGCGATGATCGACATCGAAAACAAGGTCGGTCGTACCACTTCTTTGGCGGCGCGGGCCACCACCTCGGGAACTTCTTCGGGCGGCGGCTGCTCCTCGGCCAGGTGGCGATAAGCGTTCTCGACCAGGATGACGGCGCCGTCCAGGAGGATCCCGAAATCGATCGCCCCCATTGAAAGAAGATTCGCCGGGACACCGACGTAATAAAGTCCGACAAACGCTGTCAGCAAGGCGAGAGGCATGGTGATCGCCACGGCGATTGAGCCGCTGGCAGCCCGCAGAAACAGCCACAGAACCAAGGCCACCAGCACGGCGCCTTCGATCATGTTGTGCGACACGGTGTGCAGCGTCGTCTCAACCAGACGCGTCCGATCGTAGAACGGAACGATGCGCATGCCCTTGGGCAGGATCTCGCGGTTGATGCGCGCGATCGCCGCGTTGGTGGCATCAAGGACGTCTTTCGGATTTTCTCCCCGCCGCAACAGCACGGTGCCGTCAACCGAATCAATGGCGGCGTTGCGCGCCACCGCCCCGCGCGGCGGCTGATAAGACTCGATCACCTGGGCGACGTTGCGCACCAGCACCGGCGTTCCGTTCTTGGCGCGGACGACGGTGGTCTCGATGTCTTTCGGCGAGCCCAGATAGCCACGGGCCCGAACCACGAACTCGGCTTCGCCGTGTCGGACATAGCCGCCCGAGGTCGAGGCGTTCGATTGATCGATGGCGTCGACGAGATCCTTGATGGCGAGGCCGTTGTTGCGCAGCTTCGCTGGATCCGCCAGCACGTGGTACTCCTTGATGAAGGCTCCGAAGCTGACCACGTCGGCGACGCCCGGGACGGCCATCAGATGCTTGGCGACCACCCACTCCTGCCAGCTGCGGATCTCGCTGGGCGTGTGGTGATCGCTCTCCAGCGTGTACTGATAGATCTGTCCGACCGGCGTGTCGTTCGGTCCTAGCTGTGGCTGGATGCCGGGCGGAAGCTCGGCGTCCTGCATGCGCTCGGAGACCTGCTGCCGGGCCCAGTAGATGTCGACGCCGTCTTCGAACGTGAGGATCACCTGCGACAGCCCAAACGAGGTGATCGATCGCTGCACCATCATGCGCGGGGTGCCGGTCATGGCGCGCTCGACCGGTATGGTCACCTTTCGCTCCACCTCCTCGGCCGCCTGGCCGGGGTAGAGCGTAATCAGCATGACCTGGACGTTGGTGACGTCCGGGAACGCTTCTATCTTGAGCTTGCTGAAGGTGTAGGCGCCAAAGATGGCGAACCCAACGGTGGCACCAAGAGTAATCAGTCGCCTATGGACGGCAAAATCGATGAGTCGGTCGAGCATGAAGCGGGCGGGCGTGTGCGGCCGGCCCATGGCTCGTCAGCAAGCATCATGCCCCGGCGAAAAACGTCAGAACGGCGGCGCCATCGCCGCCGCCGGCTTCGAGACTGAAACAAACCTTCGAAGGCGGAGTAAAGAAAGTTTCACGTCGCCGCTTTGCTCACTTGAGGCGACTTGGTGGCGCTGCTGCAAGAAAGCTGTAGTCACCTTCAAGAAACTTGCATGAGGTGAAAATGCGACAAAACCGCAGTTCGACGCCTGCGGACCGCTCGGCGGATGTCCAGCCGGGCGGTCCGCAGCGTGGGCGAGTGGCACCTTCCAGTTGACATGAGCCTTGCCGATGGGCCATCCACTAGTTAAATCGAGCGCATGGCAAAAACGATCATGGTCTGCGGCTACGGTCCGGGAATCTCGAAGGCGGTGGCCGAGAAGTTCGGCGCGGAGGGTTTCTCCGTGGCGCTGGTTGGGCGCAGCGCGGACAAGCTCGCTGCCGGCGTCAAGGCGCTGGAAGCAAAAGGGGTCAAGGCGGCTGCCGTCACGACGGACTTCGGCGATCCGGCGGCCGCGCGTGACGCCGTCAAGAAGGCCCGGGCCGCCCTGGGCCCCGTCACTGTCTTGCAGTGGAGCGCGTACGACGGCGGCGCCGGGGATTTGACCACCGCCGATGCGGCGGCGATCCGCCGCGCGCTCGACGTCGGGATCACTGGTTTTCTGGCCACCGTCCAGGAGGCGCTGCCTGACTTGCGCAAGGAGAAGGACGCGGCGGTCCTGGTCACCAACGGTGGCCTCGGCTACATCGACGCGAAGGTCGATGCAGGTGGCGTTCAGTGGAACGCGATGGGTCTGTCCGTCGTCAACGCCGCCAAGAACAAACTCTGCGGCCTGCTGTCGCAGAAGCTGGCGCCCGACAAGATCTACGTCGGGCAACTCACGGTGCTCGTCTCCGTGAAAGGCGGCCTCTTCGACGATGGCAGCGCCACCCTCGAATCCGCCACCATCGCCGGAAAGTTCTGGGATCTCTACAAGGCGCGCGTCGAGGTCAGGGCCGAGATCGGGTAGACGATTTGGGAAGCGGTCCGCGCGTTCACCTTGCACCAGCCGAAATGACCGGTAGCGACGCGGGCGGACCAACGATTTCGTGTCTTCGTCCCCGACACTGCGCGATGCGACATGGCTGCATGGAGTCATTTGTTGGACGGCCATGAGATCCGCGGCGTAATCCAGAAATGTTTGAAAGTCACGCCCCGTCATCTCTTTGATCTGTTACTGGAGTTCCTGATCATTTGAGTGTCGGTGCGGTGACAGTTTGCGCCAGATCGTCGGTTACAAATTGCACTTTTTCTCGCCGTGTGAACAATGCGGCTCGTGTGTTGAAGCGGAATTCGGGCGCACGAGAAGGGAAGAAAATGCAGAGATGGTCCCGGGCAGCGATGTTGTCATTGGCTGGTGTCGCGGTGGCAGCGAGCGCGCAGGTGGCCGCCGCCGCGGGGCTGGCGGTGCCGACGGGCGTCGAGGCGCATCCCCTCTCGGCGGGGACCATGTCGATCTCCTGGATCGCCGCGGCGGGCGCCACCAGCTACAACGTCTATCGTTCGACCAAAGCGGGCGGCGAAGGGACGATCCCCATCGGCTCGACGACAAGCCCGTCTTATACAGATACCGGCCTCGCGAGCGGACCGGCAGTCTATTACTACAAAGTGGCGTCGATAAAAGGCGGCGCAGTCTCGCCACTGTCGGTGGAGACAGTCAGCCCCAGGGCGCCGCATGTGTCTCCCGGCAGCGGCACCAACGCCGGAGTTGCCGGCAACGGCGGGCTGATCTTCTACGGCAAGGACGGCTTCGCGAACGGGTTCGACTGGTTCAACGCGCCGGCCGCGACGTGCATGAATTGCCCTGATTGGTTCCCACAGTGGCTGAACGCCCAGACAGGCGCGCTCGCACCGGGCGGCACGGTGGTCGACATGGCGTACGCCGACACGGCGTCGCTGACCTTCAGCAACGTCGTCGTTCCTGCGGCCGGCCTCTACAACATCGACTTTCGGTACGCCTTCGGGTCGGGGCTGTTTCCGAACGTCACGAATCGGGAGATGGGTCTGGCGGTGAACGAGACAGTTGTCACCAGCCACCAGCGTTTCCCGATCACGGGCAGCTTCATGACATACCAGCACTCGTTCGCGCAGGCGTACCTCAATGCCGGCGCGAACACGATCACGCAGTTCGCGGTGACGAATCACGGCATCTCGCGCGTTGACGAGGTGACGGTAACGACGGCCTCAGCAGCGCTGCCGAGCGATCCGACGAACCTGGCGGGCGTCGCGGGGAGCGGCCAGATCGCGCTCGCCTGGACTGCCAGCACCGGGGCGACCGCCTATAAGGTGTACCGCGGGACGACGTTCGACGGCGAGGCTACGACTGCCATCGCGACGGTCACGGGCCCCGCGTACACCGACAAGAGCGTGACCAACGGGACGTTGTACGTCTACGAAGTGGCCGCGACGAACGGCGTCGGCATCTCGGGGGATTCGAATCAGATCACGATGACGCCGATGGCAACGGGCGGCACCAGCGGAGCCGCGTCGATCGACTGCGGAGGCGGCGCGGCGAGCCCGTTCCTCGCCGACACGGACTTCGGCGGCGGCGCCAATTCCAACACGACGCACGTGATCAACACCAGCAACTGGCTGACCTCGCCGGTGCCACCGCAGCCCGTGCTGCAGACGAACCGGCACGGCCAGATGACGTACCGGATGGGCGGCTTCGCGCCGGGCTCGAGCCGGACCGTCACGCTGTACTTCGTCGAGCACTACTGGACCGCCGTCGGCCAGCGCGTGTTCGACGTTATCGTCAACGGCAATCAGGTTCTCACGGACTTTGACGTCTTCGCCGACGCAGGCGGGCCCT
Source organism: Polyangia bacterium (assembly GCA_036493295.1). Taxonomy (GTDB): domain Bacteria; phylum Myxococcota_A; class Polyangia; order Fen-1088; family Fen-1088; genus DATKEU01. Next base: position 14,384 of record DASXQB010000534.1, read on the forward strand.
ACATCGCCGTTCAGCACACCTTCACGACCACGGCCAACTCGAGCGGGCAGGTGGTGGTCCAGTTTGTCACGGGCGTCGACAATCCGATCATCAACGGAATCGTCGTCAACTGAAGTCCGAGTCATTTCGTCGGCACGCCTTCCGTGACGTTGCGGCCAACGCGGCGACGATCAAAATGAAGCAACCGGCTGACGATTCATCGCCTTCCCGAGTGCTCAGCGAGCAGCCTGAGTGCGCTCCATCGCCGCTCCCTGACCGCGCATCTGACGGCGATACGTCTTTGGCGTCAGGGGACGCGATTGTTGCCCCGTCTGACGGCGGCACGTCACTGGTGTCGCTCATGCTCGGCATGTCCGCAGCGCGGTCTGCCTGTACGTCGACGGGGAGGATTTGGTCGGCGTCCATCTCAGCATCGACAGGACCAACCTGCCCACCATCGGCGCTGTCGGCTAGGTTGGCCAGCCCCGTGGCCCCCCAAAAAGTCAGATACTGACCGGCGTTTGGCTTGTCGACTTGAACATCTTTCAGGACGCGATCGGCCGCCGGGCTGAGCAGGACGCCGGTGATGGTGTGGACAGGTGCATCGATGCTTCGGTCCATCTGATCCCATTTATGCATGCCGGCGACCAGGTTAAAGAAGATCGGCGGGTCCTTCGGAAGCGGCGCACCGGTTCCCCAATCAGGCACCGTGAATTTTTCCTGCGTCGTTCCCCCGTCGTCGTAGGAATACGTCACGGTCAACGGCGAGGCACCGATCGAGCTAAGCAAGAACACCCAGAGCTTGGAGTACGTACCCTTCGGAGTTGCCAAATGAAACGTCCCCGTCCCATGGAGATAGAGCACTTGCTTACGATCGACTGGAGAGTCATTCGAAAAATGTAAGACGACCTCCGGATGATTGGTGTCGGCTGGAAATGACCCGTCATCAGGCAGCGCGACGCCTGTTTGTTTGAGAGACGCCTCCGCCGCATTGGTCACGAGACCATCCGTTTGGTCAACTCCATCGGTCCAGGGTACGACCGCGCCGCCAGTGAGCGTCGACACCGACCTTCCATTCAAGAGCTGATCAATCGGAACCTGGACAACGGTGGTGGCGGCAAAAACCGATCCCGGTGCCAGCGCGATCGAGAAAAAGACTGTAGCAACGAGAGGGGCAGACACCCGTTTCATCCGAACACGCCGCTGATCGGTCCCGTGTTCCACCCCGGATCGCCGTAAGTAGTCATCGATGTCAAACCCCAGGCTTGCGCGATGGTGACCCACAAGTCACTAACATAAGGCGCCGGGCCCTTCGAATAATGGCCGTTCGGCTGAAATTGACCAGCGGTCGCGGGATTGCCCAACTGCAAATAGCTGCCGCCCTTCATGTTCAGGAACTTGCCGCCAAACATCACGATCGGCATGTCCACCGCCCCATGGGCATTGCCGTCGCTGACCTCCGAAAAGAAGATCGTCAGCGTGTTGTCGAGCAACGAGCCGCCCCCGATGTCCGGCGTACTGCTCATCTCGGCCAGCAGACCAGCGGTCATATCGCAGTAATACTTGTCGATGATGTACTGCGCGTCACCGGCGCCCGCGCCGACATTGTGTGAGATATCGTGGTGGCTGTTCGGATTGCTGATCGGCTTGCCGTTCGGATCGATGTATTTGCCGGTTAGCTCAGGATCCTTCAAGACACCATTCTGGAAATGGATCCCTGAATTGCCGTACGCGAACGAGAACGTTATCACGCGGGTCAGGTCGCACATGAACATCGTCTTGATGATCTCTTTGTGCTGCTTCCACATCGGGTACGTTTCCTCGTCCACCTTCCCGACGTTGGTGTAGCCCCCCTGGCCCGACGGAGCCGAGAACATCGGCGGTGACGGGGTGAACGGCCCGCCAGGAAACGCCGGCGCTGCGCATGTCATGCCGCCAGCCTGCGCCGCCAGGTTCATTTCAAGCTGGCGGATGGCATCTGTGTGCGTCTGCAGCTTCGGCAGGACGGACTTTGGCACTTGCGTTTGCATCGTCGAAAGACCGCCCAGCACGAAATCCAAAACGCTCCTGTTCTGTGCCGTCACGCGAGCGAGCTGGGTCGGTGTCAAATTCATCATGGCGGCGCCGAAGTAGTTCTTCATCGCCGCTGCCGGGCTGGGTTCGGGCCACAGCGGTCGCGGCTGACCGCCGTTAGCAGCCTTGCCGTAAGACAGGCACCGCAACGCGTGCCAGTCGGCTGTCTGATCAGCCGACTCGGTGGACGCCGCCAGTTGCACCGACGGTACCGGACACGGTGGTCCCTTCAGCGCCGGGATCTGCGACAGGAACAGCTGGTCGATTGACTGATCGGCCGCGGTGATCGTCTTGCTGTTCGGATCGGCGCGCGACGACGGCGTCGCCACCGAGGACTGCGGCCACGACGAAGGCCCGTTATCTTTGTTCGGCGGCGTGAGCATGCCCAGCAAGCCCGAACCGTGGGCATCGCCGAGCCAGTTCTGGTTGCGGGCGTTCGACAGCCCCTTGAATACCACCATCTGGTCTTGCAAAGACGCGATCTTGCCGTCGGTAAAAGACGACAGCAGCGGCGAAGGCGTCCACCCCGTGGTACCGCCGGTCGGGAACCAGCGCCCGTTGGTCAGCGAGGACGATCCACAGGGCCGATGAATGAGAAGCAGCCGCTGCGGTGTCGCACCGGTGTCCGCATGCGCCAGCAACGGCCGCAGCAAAGCGGACGCCGCGCTGCCGGCCATGCCGCCAAGAAGCGTCCGTCGGAGAAACCGAAGATGTTGATTGCTCATCTGCTTGCCTGCCTTACAAATCGCGAGAGAGAAACGCCGGTGAAGTAACGATCGCGGTGAATAAATCGGCGAACGATCCCGATTGCCCGAATCGGCTTTTTACGGTTGCCAGCTCGCACGAGTTCTCTTGGTCCGGGCTGTGGTCCAGCGTGTACGTTGCCAGCGTGGTCGTCGCGCAGTCGGAGACCTGGCGTGACGTTGCAAAACGCCGCGCAACGTCCGCCACGCCGGTCAGGGTGACCGGTCCGGCCTCAGGCATGAGCACACCCGCGGCGATGCTCGCGCTTGAATCAATGGGCGCGCCCGGCGGCGTGCTGGTGGGATCTGTGGTGCGAAAGCGCCCGATGTTGTCGTATTCCAGTGTCACCAGCCCGAAGGGATCGAAGCGTCCATGACAACCGGCACCGCAGGTGCCGTCGCGGGTCATCGCCTGCTCCCGGGTGCTGCCGGTCTGCGTGGCGGCGATGGTGGTCGCGTCCTGCGGCGGGGGCGGCAGCACCGGCGCGCAGAGGAGATTGTAGTAAACCCACAAGCCACGGTGGATGACGTCATCGCCCGCTGCGTTCTTGTTGGTCGCCGCCAGCAACGCCGGCTGGGTCAGAATGCCACCGTCGTACTGGCCGGCAGGCGCGGTCAAGACCTGCAGGTTGGTCCCGCTCACCGCCGGCAGTCCGTAAGCGGCGGCCATTGTCTGATCCGCGAAGATCCGACGCGAGGTGAACAGGTCGGAAAAGCGACCGTCCCAAATGATGTCCTTCAGGAATGCCTGCGCGCTTTCGTAAAGCGTTCCCTGCAAGCCGGCAAATGCCGGATAAGTGGCCGGGTCCTTTTTGACCACCGGCAATGTTTCGAACGCGAGAAAGTACGAAACCTTCTTCATGAGGTTCGCCTGCACTGCCGGCACAGTCAGCAGTCGTCCGACCTGCGCCTGCAGCACCGACGACTGCGCGAGCGAACCGTCCTGCGCCTTCGCCCAAAGCTCCGCATCAGGAGTGGAGTTAAGTAACGCAAAGCTGAGCGCCCCCGCTAGCTCGAAAGGCGTCAGCATCACCTTGCCTGTCGCGGCGGCGCTATTCGCCCCTACCTCCGTGCGATACAAGAACGATGGATGCATCAACGATGCTTCCATCGTCAACTGCAGCTGCCGCGTGGGTCCATCCATGGCTGCGGAATCGTAGATGGTCACCAACCCGTTCGCCTCCGCGTCGGTCAACGGGCGCCGCCAGGCGCGGGAGATGGTGGTGCGCAGAAACTGACCGAGGCAGGTGTCGTCGATCGCGCCTGCCGCACACGGCGGCAATGTTGTCATCAGGGAAGCGACCTGGTCGGCGGCGCGCTGATACGCCTGCACGGTCGTCGTCTCGACCTGCGCGCTCTCATTGTAGGGATATGCGCCGCTACTGCCACTCAGCGTGGTAACGGTCAGGGTCGGTGGAAACGTCACACCGAACACGTCGTGGACGATGTTTCGGTATTGTTCATCCGAGACCAACGTCACGCGCGCGGGCGCGAAGGATGCGCCCTGCGCACATGGGGCATCGCTAGTGCTGCCGGCGCCGCCGCCTCCGCGCCCGCCACCGCCATTGACGCTCCCGCCTGCGAGCCCAGCACCGGGTTGTCTTGCCTCGCCACCGATCGAGCCTGAACATGCTCCCAGTCCGATCAAGACGAGCGCCGGCACCGCGCACAGGAAATCACGCACCAAGGTTTCCTCCCGCAGATCAATCAGACATTGTCGGCATCGCCGGCAGGCACTGTCGCTGTGGTGGCCCTAGCGGAACACATATGGCGACACATGTATGAAGTGATCGGGCGCCGTAAAAGTGCTCAATGAGCCGACCTCAATAGGGCGGGCGCGTCGGTGAGCAGGTCTTGGGCACGATGATCACTCTGCTGTCGTGGAGTTTTCTCGCGTATCGCGCGGCGCCGCTCGGGCGGTGTTGGCACCAACGTTGGCGGCTGTCTGCAGTCTCATCGCCTGCACGAGCGCCGGTTCGAGCGGCGGCGGCACCGGAGGCATCGGCGGAAGCGCGACCGGCTCCGGCGGCTCCGGCGGTAGCTCCAGCGGTGCCGGTGGAACCGGGTCTGGTTCCGGCGGGGCCGGTGGCATGGTGGCCGGGACCGGCGGCGCGCTATCCGGTGGAGTAGACGGATCGATCGCGGATGCGAGCGACGGTCCCTCCGAATCGGGTCCGCCTTGCAATAACAGCCCGGGAATGGCGCTGCAATTTCAAGGGATGACGCCCGACCTCGTTCAGGCGAACATCGGCAAGCTGCCGCTCGGTAAGGCATCGCGCACGGTGGAGTTCTGGGCGTACTTCGATGGAAGCGACCGCTCGTGGGTCAACGAACACGGTTTCTTCGAGTACGGACATCACGCAGGCGACGCCACGTACTCGACCCAAGGCTGTCACGAGTTCGCGATCAACTCGACGGCGTGGCCGCAAGGGCAGGCCATCGGCATGATTCACCCGTACGGTAACTGCAATAGCGTCGACAACTTCTTCAACTTGCCAGCCACCACGCCGCGCGTTGGCTGGCTGCATATTTCATTCGGCTACGATAGCCAGACCAACCATTTTCAGTTGACCATGAATGGCAGCGCCATGCTGGAGATCGGAACCGGCGCCGGCGCCTCCGGCCGCACCCACCCCCAAGATCAGTGGACCGCCGAAGCCGGATGGAATTCGACGATGTCGCCGCTGAGCATCGGCACGACGGTCGAGTTTGCCGGGCCGACAGGCTGGCAAGGAAAGCTGGACGAGTTTCGGGTGTGGAACGTGTTCCGCACGGAGGCCGAGATCAAAGCCAACATGAAGGTGATGCTGAAGGGCAGCGAGCCGGGGCTCGTCGCCTATTACAAGTTCGACGAAGGAACCGGAACCACGATTGCTGACGCGACCGGCGATTTGTCGAACGCTGCAACGATGGTCTCGGCCACGAAACCGCAGTGGGTCACCTCCGATATTCCTGGCCCATTCACGTGCGCGCCGTAGCGACAATCATTGCAAAGCGGCGCAATCGTCAATCAAATGATGTCTCGACGCCGGCCGAAGCCAAGACGAAGGGCTGACCCCATGTCGCGACCGGGCGCCCGGCAAACTGGACTTGCACTCCCGGTACGCTGGTTGCGGCAACCGCGCGGAGAATGAGCGCGAATCGCGAGGTCACGTGAACATCGATATTGAAGTCGCCGTGCGGAACGAGGGTTATCAGCCGGACGGGTTGCTGGCCATAGCCGCTGACCGCCGCGCCGTTCATCGTCACGTCACCAAGCCAGAGCCCGGCGGCGACGCCTGGGCTGATCCGTCTGTCTGTCCTCCAACCGCGTCCGGCCGAAAAACCAGCGAGCAGAAGCCCGATTGTGGCTCGTCCTTCGGGACCCGCGACGTGGGCCGGCACGGGCGACCAGGCACCGTCGAGCGATAGCCACCAGGCAGAGTGGACGCGCCATCGAACATTGAGCAACAAGTGATCGGTCATTCCGAGACCGCCCGTGCTGAACCCGAGGCCGCCCGAGAGGCCAATCTTCAGTCGACCGTCGGAGTAAGGCCGGGCCGGCAGCGGCGACGGGATGGTCGTCGCAATGTTGGAGGGTGTGACGCGCGTTTGCTCCACCCGAAGGAACGTCGCCCGCAACGTTTCGACCATTCGCACGGCCGTCACCTCGGTACAACCTTCCGACAAGAAATCGGACAGGCCTTCCTGAAAGACAGTCGCCTGCGATGCCGGGTCGAAGACCAAAATTTGAGCATCGGCCTTTTCCCGAGATAGTGTCACCGCACCCACTGCGTGCTCTTGTCGTGCGATCTGATCGAGCAGAGGTCGATCGGGAAACGGCTCTGACGTCTTGACGACGATGGCCTGAAACCCTGCAGCAGCTAACTCAGCGCGCAGACGGGGTAACGCTGTCGTGCAGCCGTCGTCGACGAAAACGACGACCGGCCGGACCAATGTGCTGGCGTGCAGCACAGGCCCATTTAGAACGTTGGCGCCCACAAGGACGACGGCTAGACGAAGCCCTCGCAGAAGCCATTCTCGACGCGGAAAGGTCACGAAAAGACGGCCAGTCGTGGTGCGTCGGCCGTGTTCAGCATTGGCGTCTTCCATTCAGCCAAGTCGTCGCTGAGGATATAGACGGTTTCGGTGCGCAATTGAGCAACTTTTTCGGCGCCGGTCACATACCGTAAGGAAAGGTTGTTGTCTCGTAGCCGCCTCGCTGCTTCGTCGCGTGCCGAGCCCGAACCGGCTGCGACAGTCTTGCCCGCGGCCATGCCGGAGTACGATGACACTGCGTTGGTGCGGGCCCTCGTGAATGGTGAGCCCGAAGCGCCATGCGTACTCTTCGATCGTTACGGTGAGGTGGTGCAGCGCGTGTTGGCCCGAACGCTGGGTTTTCGGCATCCGGATCGCGCCGATCTGTTGCACGATGTTTTTGTCAGTGCTCTCGAAGGCATCAAGACGCTCAAGAATCCAGTCGCGCTGAAATCGTGGCTAATCGGGATGACCGTATTCTCTGCGCAGGCTGCGCTCCGGCGCATCCGGAGAAATGGGCCGACAGAGGCGCCCGAACTGGCCGAACAGCAAGAAGCTCCCACCGCCAGTCCAGAAGTGGTGGAGACTGTCCGCGCGCTCTATGCGGCCATGGACAAGCTGACCGATGAAGACCGGGCGGTGTTCATCTTGCGTTACGTCGAAGACATGACGCTCGAAGAGGTGGCCGAGGCGTGTCGCTTTTCCTTTTCAACAGCGCGTCGTCGGATCAGCCGCGCGGAGGAGCGCTTTCGCGCGCTGCTGCCTGACTATCCAGCGTTATGGGAAAGAATTCGGGAGCCTGCCCCATGAGCGGTCCCGAAAAATTGGATTGGGACAGGCTTCGTAAGGACGTTGCGGCGGTCCACGGCGCGGCCGACTGCGACACCGTTGCGCGTCGTCAGGCGAGAGCGCGTTTCATCGACGGTGCGAGCCGAAGAAATCGGCGCACGATGCGATCGCGGCTTTGGCGTTGGTCGATCCCTTTGGTCTGCGGGCTGGCGCTCACGTCCTTCGTTGTCTGGCGAACCTACCCAAGCTCGCATCCACTAACCTTCGAGACACGAGCCGGACGGCCTGGCCTGGTCGGTGACTGGATCGCGACGTCGGCCGAGGAAACCCTTCCGCTGCGGTTTTCCGATGGCTCGCTTTTGGACCTGGCACCGTCCAGCCAGGCAAGCGTAACCGAAGCCTCCGTGGTGGGGGCAACCATCGACCTGGCGAGCGGTAGCGCCGAGGTTCATGTCGTCCACCGGCGCGCGACCCGCTGGCGGATGACGGCCGGCCCTTTTTCTGTCGTTGTGGTGGGAACTCGATTTCGGCTCAGTTGGCGGGCCGAGGACCAGGTCCTCGAACTTGAGATGCAAGAGGGTGCCGTCACCGTCTTCGGGCCTTCGCTCAAGCCAGATGGTCGGCGATTGATCGCCAGCGAGTTCTTGCGGGTGGCCCGCAGCGATTGGTCTGCCGACCGCGCAAGCCAGTCACCCTCTGCAGTGCAGGCCGTTCGAACTCCCCCGTCAACGTCAGTCGCGCCTCCAATCAAAAGAAAGGTGGAGAGCAGCCCAGTGGGCAAACCGGCGCTGATTCGCTCCGATGAGAGCCGTCCCTCTTGGCGCAAGTTGGCGCTCGCCGAGCGATATGCCGACGCCCTGGCCGCCGCGCAAGCAGAGAATATCGAAAGCATCTGTCGACGCGCGTCGTCGGCAGACCTGCTCCTATTGGCAAACAGCGCTTACTTCGCAGGGGCGACCGAAAGGGCCGACCAGGCCTTCGGGTTTGTAAGGTCACGGTTTCCGGGCACCGATGCGGCGGCTGTCGCCGCGTTCTCATTGGGCCGCAGCGCCTACGATCGCCAGCGCAAGTTCTCCGATGCGGTCCGGTGGTTTGCCGCGTATCTAACTGAATCGCCGCATGGTGCGCTATCCCGCGAGGCAGCCGGCCGACTGATCGAAGCAAAGCGCGCAGCCGGGGACGGCGCGGGGGCTCGCGAAGCGGCTCTACATTATCTGGCCCGTTACCCCAACGGTCCCCACGCGTCTTTGGCGCGCAGCCTGGCACGAGATTGAAAGCCTGGCCGACAGCCCACCGATGTGTAGCGGTCTTCAGTTGAAATGGTTTCTGCTGACCTTCGTGATCGGATGCGGGGCAAAGGTCGGCATGCCTATTACTTCAATCGACAATGCTTGCGACCATGTCACCTGGACGTTTGTTCCAAATTTTCTCTGCGATACGCCTGAATGCGTGCCGCTGCCGGCTGACCAAAAAGATCCGGCCGGTGCCATAGATGGCGATCTGGCCACTCGCTGGACCAGTGGGCGATCGCAGGGCAGTGGTGGCGTGGCGGAGACCGTGACGGTCACGTTTGCGGCGCCGGTCACGATTCGAGGCATCTCGCTCTTGACGACGGTCGCGGACGATGGCCCGGCCGCTTATCGAGTGGAGCACTCGGAAGATGGCGTCGCATTCACCGGCTTCAATCCACCTCTGGCGGGCGCTGGAAGTGACACCCTGACCATTCAGCTTCCCGTCGCCGCCACCACGCACGCCGTGCGTGTCGTCCAGACGGGCGGGAAAACGCACGGATGGTCTATCAACGAGCTGTCGACCGTCGGCTGTTCTGTCAACTGACGATGGTCGGGTTACGGCGCCGGCGGGCAGCCGAGGCGCTGCGTGCCGATCGCCACGTCGTCGATCCAGACCTCGACCGGCGTGGCGTAAGGGTGGGCATAGAAACCCATCATGATCTTGTCGAACACGGGCGCCTGCCACCGGCCGTTCGTGGGGGCCGGGCCGCCTTCGCTGCAGCCGCCGGTCTTCACCACGTCGACCTCGGTCTCGGCCACGCCGTCGACCCAGTGGTGCATCTCGTCCTTGCTGCCGTCGAATTGCCATTCCAGGCAGATCCATTTCTTCTCGGGATAACCGGCCATCGCTGGGGTGTCGCCACAGTCGACGGTGGGCGGATCGGTTTCTCGTGGTCGAATGGTGTACCCGGCCATCAGCCGTTTGTACTTGAAGCCGTAGGCGTATTTTGCCACCTGGGTCGATCCCGGCAGTGTGCCGCTGGCCTGGATGACGTTGGTGTGATCGGGCGGCATCTCGGACAGCCAGTACATCATCCGGCCGTAGAACATGTTGCCGGGCAGCGGAAAGACGGGCGGCCCCTGCTTGATGATCTGCAGCAGGTTGGTGACGTTGGTGTCCGCCGTGATGTGAATGCTTTGCTTGCCGGCAAACGGTTTGCTGGTGTCGACGCGCACCGTGCCGCCCATCAGATCGGTGGTCCAGTTCGGTGCCGGACTGCCGCCCGCGGCATACATTTCAAAGTCGTCGCACAGCAGCGCGCCCGCTGGGCACGACGCGGCCGCGCCGTCGACGGCGGGGGCGTCCGCGGTCTCGGGCGCCGGCCCGCCGTCGGGTCCGGTGGAAAGGGAATCAGCCGGCGCATCGGACGCGGCGACATCCAGCGCGGCATCGATCATCGGCGCGGCGCCACCGCTGCCGAGCGCGCCGCCGCCGCCGCCGGTCCCGCCGGCCCCGCCTGTACCGACCGTCGCGCCGCCGGTGCCGCCCGGACCCGCGCCGCCACCACCGGCGCCCCCGCTACAGCCTGCGATGACAAGACCGGCCAGAAAAAGGCGGTGGATGCGAAACATCGGCCCATCTTGCGCCGAGCAGCGGGGTTTTGAAAAGGCGTCGTCGCAATCAAATGTACCGGTTTGGTGGACGCGAACTTCGTAATGCCCGTCAGTCACAGCTATCTGGACCGGCTCGGTCATCGTGAATTCGAACGTACCGTCCTTTACTAGGTGACGACTGAGTCGCATCCTTTCGACATGCAGGCCGTTCCCGTCTTGTCCGCACTCGGCTTTCTCGTTGCTTGCTCGAGCACCCCGACGGGAAATGGCGGCGACGCGAGCAGCGAACAACTCACTCGGTGCGATCCGCTCGCCGCCAAGGCGCTCACTCTGGGCACGGTGGTCGGCGTCGGCAAGGACACGGCAGGAGCGCTGTACGTCGACTCGAACCACGGCGTCTTCGTTGTGGCCAGCGGGGGTGCCAGCCTCGTTCGGCAGCACGTCATAGGCAGCGGCTCGTCGGGAACGACCGAGTTCCTCTTCACGTTCGAGGCTCCGGGCGCCGACGCGTCCTCGGCCAGGCAGCTCCTCATCGAGACGACAGGCTCTCCTTCCACGGCCACTGCCATGGCGCTGGGCCCGACCAGTTCGAGGGCCTTCCTCGATCAGGCGCCCGTGGGCACGACGGCGCTCACGTTGGTGGACGTCTCCTCGGTTTCCGGGTTGGCGGTCGTCAACACACCCAATGTGCCCTCTTACCTGGCGGATGTTGGGAATGGTGACGTCCTCCTGGCCACTGTCCCGATGAACGATGACCAGACCTCATCCAACGGCGGGCTCGCGATCTTCTACGGCCCACCCGGCGCCGTCGACCAGCGCGCAATAACGGCCTTCGAGGAGAGCCTGAGCGGCAACGGCACCGTCACGTTCCTGGTGGACGGAACCCCATTCGTCCTGACTTTCGGCGAAGTCGCTGCGCCCGACGCGGGGCCCTTGGGCGCGTTCGCCCTGCTGGGCTTGGCGCCGAAGGGCAGTGATGCGCTCACGGTCACGCTACGCTCCCCGACGCCGACTGTGCTTCCCCCGGCACTCTCGTTTGCCTGTCTTCGCTAGACCGGTTTCAAATTGACGGGATCGATACGCGTCGGAGCGATTGAAGTCCGCGAGGCTTCGGACGCGAAAGAGACCTTCCACGCCTCCAGTGACAGGTCCACGGGGGGCTCGACGGCGGACCTGGCGACCACCTTGTCCATGAAGTCCAGGAATGGTCCGCCAAAGTTAGGCCGCGCCATCCTCCAGGCGGCTCGCCAGCCGGGGCTTCTCGCCGAGAGCCTCGCCCCAGCGACGACGGTTTCGAACGCGTCGTCGTTCAACAGTCCTTCTTCACGTTGATAGAACGAGTCCTCGAAATGAAAGAAGAGCGCGCGGCAGAGGTTGATGAACTGGCTCAGCTCAGTTTGCGTGATCTCCTGAGGGCTCGCCGAACCGTGAAGCCACGCATCCGCCACGCCGGGGTCCGCCAGTGCCAGGTGCAGCTCGACGATGCGCGAGACGCGGCTGTGTCTGATCGCGATTTGCTGATTTCGCTTTGTCTGCCTAACTTGAAGCGAGAGGTAGATGAGCGAGATCAGCACGGCAAAGCCGCTGACGAAGCTTCCCAAAGACGCAAGATCGGAAAGTGACATTGAGTTCCCTACCGCCGATTTGATCGAGGGGACACTAGCACGACCTTGCCAGAAAACTTGGCAGCGCTTTCCGTCGCGAGATGCCGAACAGCGCGATAAGATCGATGGACTCGGCTCCTCCTGGCAAAGGACCACGGTCATGAAAATGAGATTCCTCGTTTCTGGTGTTGCCGGTAACGCACTCGCGGTCGCGCTGGCTGTGGCGGCGGGGTGCGCTTCTCCCAAGGGAACCACTGCAAGCGGCGCGGGCGGCAACGCGGGAGGCGGTTCGGGCGCCGGAGGCAGCACCGGCTCGGGCGGCAATGGGAGCGCAGGCTCGGGCGGGAGCACCAACTCGGGCTCCGGCGGGGCGGCGAACGCGGGCGACGCTGGCGAAGACGCGCCGATGGATACCTCGCTGCCGCCGCTGGTCTGCCCGGCGGCGCCTCCGGCCGCCGGACCGTTTTCCATCGACGCCACGGGCATCACCTTCAGCGGGACCACCGGCATCCTCCGGGTGCAGGTTTGCCAGGCTGACGTCGTCCGCGTCGCGTACACGACGGCCGCGGCGATTCCGATGAAGACCTCGCTAGCCGTCAACGCGACCTGGCCTACCCCGACCTTCTGCGTGTCCGAAACGGGAGGGATTGTCACCATCACCACCGCCCGGATGCAGGTGAACGTGGCGACCGCGACCGGCCTGGTCACCTTCGCCGATTCCGCGGGCAATGGCCTTCTGTCCGAGGCGAGCAAGAGCCTCACGCCGGCGACCGTCGAGGGCGTTGGCACCAACACCGTGGCGACCGCCTGGAAGTCGCCGGCGGACGAAGCCCTGTTCGGCCTCGGCCAGCACCAGGACGGAGTGATCAACCGCAAGGGATCGACACTGGACATGCGACAGGCCAACACCCAGATCCAGATTCCGCTGGTCGTGTCGAACAAGGGTTACGGGGTCCTCTGGGACAACCCCTCGAACACGACCTTCTCCGGGAACGCGGCGGGCAACACTCAATACAGCTTCAGCTCCGAGGCTGGCGATATCGTCGACTACTACTACTTCTACGGACCCACCATCGATCGCGTGATCGGGCTCTACCGCACGGCGACAGGTGCGGCGCCGCTGTTCCCCAAGTGGGCTTATGGCCTCTTCCAGTCGAAGGACCATTACACCAGCTCGGCCGATCTGCTCGCGGTCGACCACGGCTATCGAAGCAACAACATTCCCGTCGACGTCATCGTCCAGGATTGGCAGTACTGGACGCCCGCCGTCTGGGGGTCTCAGCTCATGGATCCCAGCCGATATCCCGATCCGGCCGCGACGGTGTCGCAGCTACATACCGACAATATCCACACGATGATCTCGATCTGGCCCCAATACC
>DASXQB010000535.1:0-4934 GCA_036493295.1 Polyangia bacterium
CTACGGAGAGCACACCCACTCGGAGTTCCCCAACGACTTTACGCGCGGGCAGCTGGATTCGACCATGTACGCACTGACTTTCGGGTTGTGGTGGTAACGGCCATGCGGACACGAACGGGGACTGTCATCGTGAAAAAGCCAAAGCGGGAACAGAAAGCAGGTTCCAAATGAGACACAGCTTTTGCTGTTGGGGCGTCATTGCCGGCGTGTGCTTGCTTTTGCCGTCGTCGCCGGTTCGGGCGGCGGACGACAGCAGCACGCCGGCCAGCAAGGACGACGCTCGCCAGTCCATCTCGCTCGGCCTGGCTCCCGGCACGCCGCAGGTGGGCGCGCTGCCCGGCGGCCTGACGCCCGCGTACGGCCAGCGCGCCGCCGACGACGCCGAGTGGCGTTTTGATTTTCACGGTTTCCTCACCATGCCGTTGCGGATCGGTTTGAACACGCGGGCCGGCGTGGTCACCACCGAACAGCACAAAGAGGTCCTGCACGCCCCGCCGGTGACGCCGGACTACCGTGATTCGTTCACCTACACGTCGATCGTTCCGCAGCCTTACACCCAGTTGAATTTCTCGTACGGCAACCAGGAGGTGACCGGCAACGTCGTCCTGCTGTCGCGCACCGCCACCACCGCCGCCAGCTTTTACAACCCACCCGACCAATCGGGGATCAGCGACGCCTTCGTCAATTTCAAGCTGCCGCATCTGGCCCGCAACGTTCACCTGGACATCAACGTTGGAGCCTTCACCAACCGGTACGGCGTGATGGGCGAATACGACGAAGGCCGCTATGGCACGCCGGTCATCGCGCGCCTCAATGGCGTGGGCGAGAATGTGATCGGCAAACTCGGCCTCGGCAACCTGGTCATTCAGGTCGAGCAGGGGTTTCTGGGTCAGTTCGACAAATTTCCCAACGACGTGTTGCCGTCCGGCTGGAACAACTTCGGTAATCCCAATGAAGGCAGCGGGTTCGTCAATCACCTGCACGCCGGCGTGGCGTACCTCAGCACCGCCACCGTCGGGTTTCACTATCTGTTCGCCTGGACCCAGGACGATCGCGCGTCGCAGTCGACCCGGCCCGACGGAAAGATGACCGTTTTGGGCACCGACATTCGCCTGACCACCGGCAACATCGGCCATCTGTACTTCGCCGCTGCGCGCGCCGACGCCACCAACGTGGGCTCGGTGGGGCGCATCCTGGAGATCATGAACACCGGTGGCGGCCAGGGCCTCATCAACAACTACTTCGGGCCGAACAGCAACGGCACCGGCACGCTGACCACGCTGGCCTTTCAATACGACGTCAGCCTGCAAAGCATCCTGCGCTATCCCGACATCTTCACCGGCGAGACTTCGGATCTGGTGCTGAGCTTGTTCGGCATGCAGACCCGCGTGACCAGCGACGACAAGGGCGTCAACATCATCACCAACTCGAAGTACGACGGCGTCACCAAGCGCAAGTTCGGCGCCGAGGCAGGTTACAGCCTGCTGTCCTGGCTGGCCGCCTCGTTCCGTTTCGACGAGGTGATGCCCGACTCGAACGACAGCAAGCAGTCGTTTTCGATCGCCTCACCACGCCTGATCTTTCGTTCAAAGTGGCAAGCCCACGACCAGGTGGTCCTGCAGTACTCGCACTTCAATTACGGCTCGAACGTGATCGTGCGCAGCGGTTACCCCGCCGTGCTCGATCCAACCATCAACCCCGACCGCAACATGATCTCGCTGTCGGCGACGATGTGGTGGTAGGCGTCGTCGCCTCGTCGCATCTCATCTCATATTGAGGCGTGCGCCCGCCGCGAGCCGGTCCGCTCCGAAAAGATCGGACCGCAGCCCGAGGCCCCGCTGAGGTCGGCAGTGATCGCGACGCAGAAGGGCCTCGGGCGAGGACCGAATGGCGCGGCGGCAACCGTGAAATCGGAAGCACACCGCGCGATCCGCGCCACGCGGGGGCCAACGTCCCGCGCGAGCGATCTCCCAATACCGCGACCTCCGACAGTCGCGTCTCGATCGTCCGGGGAAAACTGACGGTTGCGGGCCGCGCTTTTCGGTCCTCGCGCAAGGCCGCGAGCGATGTTTCAGGATGGCGCTGGCGATCCCGGCGCGGCCTCGCGCTGCGGTCCGATCTTCTTCCGGGCCAGATTCCCGTCACTGAAGCCCTTTCCTAATCCGCAGAACCAAGCCCTTCACAATCACTGCGATGAGCGACTATGCCCGCGGCGCCGTCGCCAGCAGGGCGCCCGTATCGTTCGGCTCGAAGAAATGCAGCCGCTCCAGATCAAAATGCGCCGCGATGGTTTGATCCGGCGCCAGCGGCCGGCTGGCCTCGACCCGGGCGATGACGTGGCGGTGCGTCTTAGTGGAAAGATAGACGTCCATCTTGTCGCCCAGCGGTTCGACGACTTCGACCTTCATCGGCAGGACGTTGGCGACGCCGTTGCCGGCGTGGCCGTTGCCCGCGGCGCCGCCGCCGAAGGGCGCGTCGCTGATGGTTTGCGGCCGCGCGCCCAGGACCACCTCCTGGCCGACACGATCACCCAAGGCGTCGGTGGCCCACGCCGGGATGGCCAGGCGGCCGGCGCCTTCGTCGAACCACAGCCGTCCGCCGTCGCTGGCCACCGTGCCGGTGAAGAAATTCATCGCCGGCGTGCCGACGAACCCGGCGACGAAGCGGTTAATCGGGCGCTGGTAGACCTCCAGCGGCGCACCGCACTGCTGGATCAGGCCGTCTTTCATCACCACCACCCGATCGCCCAGGGTCATCGCTTCTTCCTGATCGTGGGTGACGTAGATGGTGGTGCTTTTCAGATCCAGGTGCAGGCGCTTGATCTCGGCGCGCATCTCGCTGCGCAGCTTGGCGTCCAGGTTCGACAGCGGCTCGTCGAAGAGAAAGCACTTGGGGTTGCGCACGATGGCCCGGCCCAGCGCCACCCGCTGGCGCTGGCCACCGGACAGCGTCTTGGGTTTTCGGGCCAGGATCTTGTCGATGCCCAGGATGCGCGCCGCGCGATCCACCGCCTGGGCGATGTCCGGTCGGGGCACTTTGCGGATCTTCAGCGCGAAGGCCATGTTCTGGGCCACCGTCATGTGCGGATAAAGGGCGTAGTTCTGAAAGACCATGGCGATGTCGCGGTCCTTCGGCTGCACGTCGTTCACCACCCGCCCGCCGATCTGGATCGTGCCGCCGGTGACCTCTTCCAGGCCGGCGATACAGCGCAGGGTGGTGGATTTTCCGCAGCCGGACGGCCCGACGAAGACCACGAATTCACCGTCGGCGATGTCCAGGTTGAAATCGCGCACCGCCGCCGTGCCGCCGCCGGTATATGTCTTCTGAACGTTCCTGAGAACTACCCGCGCCATTGTTCGCCACCGTCGCTGTCGGGTTTACCTTCGCCGAGATCGTCCATCGTCGCCAGGATCAAGCGGTCCTCGTGGTGAGTATCCGCCATTACGAAGAACGTTGAAGGTCGTGGTATAGGAAACCACCTTGGTACCAGTCCATGCCGTCTCGTAAGGCCGAGCAAATTGTTCAGGTTTTGCGCAACGAAATCTTGTCCGGGGCGCGTGCCCACGGCACCAAGCTGCCCACCTACGACGCCCTGATCGAACAATTCGCCGTCACTCGTCCCACCGTGGCGCGCGCGCTGAAAGAGCTGCGCGGCGAAGGCCTCATCACCGTCGACGGCACGCGCGGCATCTTCGTCGCCAAGATCTTCCCGCACCACAACCGATACCTGTGGATCACCAGCGAACAGCCGGGCTCGATCGAATGGACCAGCTTTCTGGCCACCATCTTGGAGCTGATTCAAAGGGGTGAGACCGGCATTGCGGGCGAGGTGCTTCCGCTGGTCGGCATCGACGGCCGCGCCAACAACCCCGCCTATCAAGTGCTGTGCGACGCGGTCGCGCACAACAGCGTGGCGGGCCTGTTGCTGATGAACTCGGCGACGACTTATCTGCTGCCGGCCCTGGAGGCGCCGGGGTTGCCGCGGGTGGCGATCTGGGCGCCGCTGCCGAACGCGGCGCTGCTGAGCCTGGATTTCACCGGCCTCATCGAACGCGCCTGCTCCCGCCTTCTGCAGAAGGGCAAGCGCATCGCCGTGCTGTCGCCGCACGCGCCCAACCTGGAACGCACGCAGGAATATCTGCTCAAGCGCGGCTTCGACAAGAACCGCTTGTGGGCGCTGCACGTCGCGCCGGTCGGCTGCGAAGGGATCACCGAGCTGCTGTTCGGCCGCAGCGATCGCCCCGACGCCGTGTTCGTCACCGACGACAACCTGGTGACGCCGCTTTTGGCCGGGCTCAAGCGGGCCAAGGTGCGCGTGCGCCGCGACGTCTACGTGCTGGCGCACTGCAACTGGCCGCGGCCGATCGGCGCCTCCGAGGGCGTCGAACACATCGGCTTCGACGTGCGCGAGGTGTTGATGACCGCCAAGGAATGCATCGACGCCCAGCGCGCCGGCGACAAATCGCCGGGGCGCGTGGTTCCGCCCCGCTTCGTGAACGAGCTGGTGCTGCAACTGAAGCCTGCCCGGCGCGATTGACGGCGTCGGCGTGGTCATCGTGCCGCGATCGAGGCCAGCGGTGACGGTCCCGTGGCGGTGGCGAAGGTCAATTCGAAGTCTTCGCCACGGTTGTCGAACTCCAGGCCACCGTCGCTGACGCGCAGCTCGCCGCGGCCCAGGGCCAGCTTGTCGGGGCGGCAACCGAGGAACGTCAGCCGAAAGAGGCGCCGCCGAAACTCGGGATAGCCGTTGCCGGTGACCTTGGCCGTCACCCGCGCGCGATCGCCTTGGCGAGCCAGGCAGAAGGTGGTGCGCAGGAAGGCCCCGGACAGATGGGCGTCGGTCAGGCCGTCGTCTTCGTGCAGGCAAGAGGTGAACTCACCGTCCTCGTCGGGGACCACCACCCGCAGCTCCAGCCGATCGGGGTGGTGATCCA
>DASXQB010000536.1:0-10413 GCA_036493295.1 Polyangia bacterium
CGATGTCTATGTTGGTTGGTCGGCAGTGCGCTTTCCACAGCGGGAACGATCTCTTCGACGACATTGTTGCTCGGCTCGGATCCGAGCGCCACATGATTGCCATTACGCTGAACTACGATCTCCTGTTTGAGGAGGCGCTAGAACGAGCGACACGCGCATTTTTCTACCCGAGATTGACGGAAAAAGAGGAGACGACAGCCGTACCGTCTGGGCTGGGCGAAGTGATTCCTGTTTACAAATTGCATGGGTCGATCAACTGGTTCTCGGCTAGGAGCTTCAGCGGCTCAGCTGATCTTGAGATTGCTCGCCAGAATTCGCATCCGGTCAAGCTTGTCAACGCAGGTTCGATGATAGCTTCGCAAACCTACGCTACATATGTGCCGCCTGGTCGGCTCAATGCATTCTATGAATGGGAAAATGGTGTTGTCACTTCTGGGCCCGTGGCCGCTATCTATGGCACTGGGAAACTTCTGTTGGAAAACCCCGAACATGTACAGGCGCACCGGAATGATTGCTTCGATCGGTTGTCTCGTATCGATCATGCTGACGTGATTGCTATCGGAATGCGACCGGTGTCGGTAGAAGACGATCCGACGACCAACGCGCTCATCGATCGACTGAGTAGACTCGATGGAAAGAAAACGTACATTAGCCCTTCAGTCGTGGACTGCAAAGGGTTCGCTGCTTTGGGCTTCGAGGTCAGACAGGTCGGCCTCGAGACTTGGATTGAAGAACTGCCCAACCCGGCGTTGAACCTGACGGGCCTTCGGCCCGCAGGTTAACGCCATTGCGTTGGGCAGACGACGAACGTGAGCAACGAACAGTCACATCTAATTCGTGGTGCGCTTGAGCAATACCTCGGCCGAGCGGACCCACGGGAGGCCATCTACCAGGCGTTGGCCAAGCGGTACGCTCTTCTACCGATCCTGCCCGAGTGGACCGGATTTGTCGGTCTTCGTGAGGACGGCGTGCTGTTTTGGGTTTCCGAAGCGGATGGTTCCGTCTCGGCCGACATCAACGAGCACGCGCTTCACCTCGCGAAGATTCGTGGTCCCGAACTCTTTCCCGAGCTCGGTTTCTTGCGGCCGGTGGCGGCCGTTGACTGGGTGCAGTGCTGGTCGTGCGGTGGCGCCGGACGCGTGGAAGTTCAAGGTCAGGTCGCCGACAACCTTCGCTGCCTATGCGGAGGCATGGGGCAACTGCCGTCGCATCTGGCCGATTTGCTCCGCGAGAAGGCGCAGTGAGCTGTCCAATATGACGTTGGGCAGACCTATCGAGGGTGCTCGCTGTCGATGGGAGTGAGATGCAGGAAAAGAAACCGCGCACGTTGATGATCGGAGTCGACTTCGCCAGGCTTGAGCAGCTCGGCCAAGTCGTCATAAGCAGTGACGGAGCCATTGGTATTTCGTCCGGATCAGGACCAGTCGCTTTTCCATCAGGTGAAACGGGACTGTCGTACGTTCGCCCAAAGGGACCGAAGACGCTGGTTCAGTTCTTCGACGCGCCGGGGGCTCACGCCTTGCCGGCCGCAGCAGTCAAGAAGTTTGTACGTGTCTTCGGTGTCGACACGAACATGAGATCCATCAACGGAGAACGTATCGCAGTGTCGACCGTCGCGGAGATCAGGAACTACCAGTTTCAGGGGAATACGTGGTCCGCCACGTTTCAACCGCTCTGGGCCAGAGAGTTCCACGGCGTGGGCGAGTCGTTTGAAAAGGTCGGGTGGCACGAGGCATTGCTGCTGCTTTCCGCGCGCGACTACCTGAGGGGACATCCGCTGTTGCTGGTAGTCGACGCACACCTTGGGGAGCTGAGACAGATTGCCCGTCGAGAGCATCCTGTCTTTGGCGGCTTCCTGCTTCCCAGTAACATATATCTCGCGTACGCAAGCGCCGACGTAGCGTCGGAGTCGCCGCTGAATCGACTGATCGCTGTTTGTGATGCGGTCTCCTCGGAGCGCTTGGCTATCTCGACCCAAACGCCAGACCTGGATCCGCCAGCAGCAGCCGACCCGCGCGCTCCTTACAGGGCCTGGCGGCATTGGCAGATCGAGGTGCCTGCAGTGGAGGCTGCCCAACAGGACGTTGCAGCGGACGGCGCTTCGCGCCGCCACTGAACGCCATTGCGTTGGGCGGACAGGCATGACTCGCAATACCAGCATAGATGAGTGGGGTCCGTGGCCAATCGCCCTTGGGCCCGAGAAAGTTGCGCTGCTTCGCGCTGCCTTCGAAGAGACCGCCGTGATCCTTGAACATCGCTTCCACCGAGGCTCGCGCTCGCCTGAACGCGTCGTGTTCGAAAGCTTCGAGTCTCTCGACGAATATCTGCGGACGAAGGCACATCCGGGTGACTCGATCTGGACCTGGCGCTTCGAAGGGCTGTGCCGAGATGACAATGCTCTCACCTGGGGCAAAGTGCCCGATGAAGCCGGGCACGTACCAAAAGGCGGCGCATATTGAGTGTGCTGCCCAACCCGGCGTTGAACCCGACGGGCCCGCTGAACGGCAGAACGTTCGGCAGACCAATGAAGAAGTCCACTATGCGTGCGATTCGGGCATTCACGGTGGCGCCAATGGTGCCGCCGTTTCTTTTCTTTCTCGTAGATTCCGATCATGCGGGACACTCGATGAGTACCTTCGTCGGAGTCATGACGTTCGGTGCGGTTTACACCTATCCGACGGCGCTCATTGTGGGAGTGCCCGCATACTGGCTCATCAACGAACTTTCGCAGTTGCGGGCGACCCACATCCTTGCGATCGCTGCAGCAGTGGGCGCGGCAGTTTTCTCCATGATGGCGCGCGGCCCGAGCTACCAGGCCGTGCTTGCCGGCGCAGCGCTGGGGGTGAGCGCGGGATTGGCGTTTTGGCTGCTTTGGCGAGCGCCGGCTGCCGAACCGGCCGTTGCAGACGGACGTGGTCCTCGCTTACGCTCGGACCCACGCCGCTGAACGGCACTGACGTTGAGTAGACAACGCTCGCCGCGTTTGCGACACGTAAGGCGTTGGAAGACAATCCGATGGATGTCCAAGCCGCGACGGTGTTCCCCGAGATTCGCGATTGTGTTCGTGGCCGCTCTGGGTTTCGCCGCATGCAGCAGCCACGCCGACACGCCTTCGAACGACGCCGCCATCGTCTCGGTGGACGCCGATCTCGGTGTGGACGGGGTCTCCTGCGCGACGCTGCCCTGCCTGGCGAAGGCGACCAGCCTGATCGCGTACTGCGCGCCGAGCGGGACGTGCGCGGCGCAGGTGACCATGTCAGGCAGCACCGCCACTACAACGAAATGCTTTTCGAACGGGGTGAAGATCCAGCTTACGGCGACAGCCGCGGGATCCGCCGACACGAATAGTGTGATGAACGTCAAGAAGGACGGCGCCTCGTGCTACTCATTCGCGGTGATGGGTACCGCCAACGGCAAGGCGGGCTCGGCCGTCTATCAGGACGGCGCCGGCGCGAACCTCTTCACCGAGATGATCGACGGCGCGAACGCGACCTACTCCTGTCCGGGCGGATCACCGATCGACGCGGGCACCTCCTGCACCGCCGCCCTGTTCGCCTTGCAGGGGGCATATCCGTTCACGAAGACGAACTGCTCATCGGGAACCTGCACATTCTGATTTGATGGCGTTGAGAGGAATGGCGGCTTCTTCGACTACGAGTGCCGGTCGATGGAAGGAGACCGTCTCGTGATCAGCTGTGGCAACAGCACTGATCTTCCCCCGGAAAAAATGGACACGGGTTCAGGCTACTCTGAGGAGGCCGTCGTCGCCTTGGCACCGGCGATGCTGGGCCGCAATCTGGTGGCTGGCGCGGGAAGGCTGAAGCTCCACTTCGACCGAGAAGGTAGATTCATCTCCGAGATCGCTTCCTCCGGTTCGCTGAACGTCAGACAGAGACGCTGCCCAACCACCCGTTGCAGCAGCGAACTTGTCGGTCGCCCTTCGGGCTCTCTCTGGCGTTCGCTGCTGAACGTCGATACGTTGGGCAGACGAAACGGTGAGCGGTTCGCTCGAATGAGCATGTCGACGCGGAGAAACATTTCCCCTTGAGCACGCTGTTTGAAAAGCTAGACGATGGGCGCGCCGGGATTCGTCTCTACGGAATCGCGCCGCCGAAACTCGCATCGACCGCCGAGCGGTTGCGTGACATCGCAGCCGAGCAGGTAGACCGACTTCGTCTGCTCGCGCCTGACGGCTTGGTTGTCTACGACATTCAGGACGAGCCGGGACGCGCTGGCCAGGAACGCCCATTCCCCTTCCTACCCACCGTCGACCCCGAGGTCTACGCACGCGACGCGCTCGCCGAGCTCGCGATTCCGAAGATCGTGTACCGATGCGTGGGCGCACACCCGCGCGAGGTGTTTTCGAGTTGGATCGACGGTGTGCGGTCGATGTCCGGCCGGCACATCAGCGTTTTCGTCGGCGCCCCACGTGGCCGATCGCACCACCCGGGCTTACCGCTGGCCGAGGCCTATGCGCTCGCGCGCGCTGCTTCCAACCTGGTCCTTGGTGGCATCGCCATTGCGGAACGACATGTCGCGAAAGAGGATGAGCACCATCGGATGCTCGCCAAGCAGGACCACGGCTGTCGCTTCTTCATCACACAGTCTGTGTACGATGCTGGCTCCACAAAATCTTTGCTATCCGACTACGCATTGTCGTTGCGAATGTCCGGCCGCTCGCCCGTCCCCGTCGTGCTCACGTTCTCACCGTGTGGCTCTGTGCGTACGCTCGAGTTCATGAAGTGGCTAGGCATCTCGTTCCCGCGCTGGCTCGAAAACGAACTCCGCCATTCGACCGACACGCTGGAGCGCTCCGTCGACCTGTGCGAAAGGGTATTCACCGACGTGCAGGACTATGCTCGCGAAAAGCGCTTGCCAATTGGCATCAACGTCGAGAGCGTCTCGATTCGAAAGTCGGAGATCGATGCGTCGGTGGAGCTATTTCGGCGATTGAGCTCACATCTGGCGCGGTAAGGCGTTGTTCGCCGCCAAACGGGGTGACCTCCTGCTCTGCATGTTGATCCAAAAATGCCTAGGAACCAAACGGACCCACGAGTCGACGCGTACATCGAAGCCCTGCCCGAGTGGCAGCAGGCGATCTGCCGGCAGGTCCGCGCGTTGGTCCACGCGGCTGACCCGAACGTGGTGGAAACTATCAAGCGCACGCGGCAGCCGTATTTTACGCTCGAGGGGAACGTCTGTGCCCTTCTGGCGGCGAAGGCTTGGGTGAATGTGTTTCTGTACGACGGCGCAATGGTGCCGGACCCCCACAGGATCATCACTGGCGGTCACGACAACAAGACCGCTCGTACGGTTGCCATTCGTCGGGGGGAGAAGGTCAACGCCCCCGCGCTGAAGGCCATGCTGACGCAGATCATCGTCAACAACAAAGCCGGCGGCTGGCGAAAGCTGAAGTCTCGCGAGCGGTAGTCGCTTCGGCCATGCACGAGCGCCACCCAACTCGCCGTTGCGGAGGGACGGTCGCGTCGGTCGCCCTGCGGGCTTATTCTCGCGCCCGCCGCTGTATGCCAGTATCGTTCGTCAGGCAAACATGGAAGCGGAAATCATTGGGATCGATCACATCTACCTTTCGGTGCGTTCAGTGGAACGCTCGGAGGCATTCTACGACCGTGTTCTTTTGGCGGTTCTTGGCTTCAGGAAGAACAACTTCACTATTGGCGGCGATGGCCATGTGCAGTACTTCAATCGTCTCTTTGGAGTAGTCCTACGACCGGCTCGCCAGGATACTCGCGCACACGATCCTTATGGTCCCGGGCTGCACCATCTTTGCTTGCGCGTCGAAGGCAGCGTTGACGTCGACCGTGTCGCCGCTGCACTCGTCGCCGCTGGGATGTCGGTCAGCGAGCCGAAGCTATTCCCGGAGTATGCTCCCGATTACTATGCTGCATTCATCACCGATCCGGACGGGTTGCGACTGGAAATCACGAATTTTCGGGCGGAAAGAAGAGCGCGCATGGAAGTGTGGGAATGCGCTGGCTAATCGGAATCGCAGCGGCCGGGGCGGCGTCGGCAAGACCCGCGAAGGCGACGGCAAGACGCCGATCGGCACATATGGTCTGGGAGATCCGCGCCCGTCGAACCGATACGGCACCTTCATTCCGATCGAATATCCGACGGACGAACAGAAGCACCAGGGTTTCACCGGGAGCGCGGTGGGCGTTCATGGGCCAGGTCGTTGGGTGAAATGGCTGGGACGCTTGGTCAACACCTTCGACTGGTCAGACGGCTGTGTTGGCGTCGCAACGGACGGGGAAATCGAGAGGATCGCGACCTGGGTCCGATCGACCTCGGCACGAACCATTGAACTTCGTTGACCAGGATCTGACAATTCAGGACGCCGATGTTGGATGAAACAGATTTCGAGGGCACGCTGGTCCTGGAGCAATTGGCGGCCATTGGCCAGGTCGAGGACTTCTTCGATGCCATCGACTCTGACGACGTGCAACGGGCCACTGCCCTGATGAAGCGAGCGAAGATCGAGGCATCCGCCATCGCGATCGTCATCAGAAAGATGGAGGAGAGCGATGGGGAGCATTGATCGTTTCGCGATCCACGGCTGGTGCGCTCTCGTCGTGCTGGTGGTGGGTTGCAATAGCGGAAGCGCGTTGCCGGGCAACGATGGATCGCCGCCGCCTTCCGACAGTGGCGGCCCCGGCACGGTCGATGTCTCGCCCACCTTCGACGCGCCGTCGACCAATCAGGTTTGGCCGGACAATGCGACCAAGATGGTGGCGGACGACAAGGGTGGTGGCTTTGTCGGGCCGGCGCCGGCCGGCTCGGCGTGCCCTTATTTGCGGGAGGGCACGTTCACCTTCACGACGGTCGACAAGGTTCTGGCGTGGCACATCTGCCAACCGCCGTCGTTGGCCGCCGGCGGCCCTTATCAATATGCCGACGGCAGCCGAACGTTGAACGCGGCCCAGCTGACTTCGCTGGTCGACGCATTGAAAGCGGTGACCGTATCGACGCAGAAGACCTGCGGCGCCGACAAAGGGACGCTGCAGTTGACGGTCAGCACGCCGGCCGGTGACCAGACCTACCTGGATGATTTCTACGCGTGCAACGGCCAGGGCGTGTATGTCAGCAACATCGATCCCGTCTTTGCGGCGGCGCGCGCCCTGATGCAATAACGCCGAGCGCCGGCGCGGCGGCTATCGTTTTGTCGGTCGCGCGCCCGCGGTCGATTTGTTCGGCTTCTTCGCCGGCGGTGGCGCCGCCGCGCCGGGCCCTGGCGACGGCGGTCGTTGCATCTGCGTTTGTCGCGGCGGGGGAACCGCGCGCGGCGCAGGCGACGGCGACGGCTCTTGCGCCGGCGCGGTGAGGGCGGCCGCTTTTTGCGCCGCCGCGTGCGGCGCCGGCGGCGGTGCCGCCTTGATTGCCTTCGCCGCGGGCGATTTCGCTCCGCCGCCACTCGCACCGGGCCGCACGTCGCCGGGACCGTCCGCCAGCACTTCCTCGACGGTGGTGCGCACCTTGCCGCCGGTATCGCCGGCTTTGACGCCTTTCGGTCGCTCCCACGGAATGTCTTGCAGCGGCTGGCCGGCGGTCACTTCCGTCATGTAACGGGTGAACAGCGGTACGGTCAGCATGAAAGCGGCGTCTTTCTGTCCCAGCGGCCGCTCGCGCAGGTCGTCGCCCATCCAGGTCGACGTCATCCAGCGCGAAGTGAACCCGACGAACCAGGCGTCCATGGTGGCGCTGGACGTGCCCGTCTTCCCGGCCGCCGGATAATTGGCGATGCGAATCGCTGGTGCGTGGCCGCGCGTGACCACGTGGCGGAGCAGCGTCGACGTCAGGTACGCGGTGCGCGGCGAGATTACCGGCTCTTGTTTTTGCCCGGCCAGCGCCACCAACCGATCCAGACGATCGCTGGGCGGGCCCACTGGATCGCCGATGGCGGTGTTGTCTTCTAACACCGCGCCGTTGCGATCGCGGATGCGGCGGATGTACACCGGATCGACCAGCACGCCGTTGCGCGCGAAAGCGCTGAACGCCCGCGTCATCTCGTCCATGCGCGAGCAGGACGCGCCCAGCGCCAGCGCCTGATCGGGAATGATCGGTGTGCTGATGCCCAGACGCCGCGCCCATTTTTCCACCTCGTGGCCCCCCATCAGCTTGAACAGCTGCACCGACGGCACGTTCTTCGACCAGATCAGCGCGTACTCCAGCGTCACCTGATATTCGACGGTGTTGTTCAGGTTGGTGGGCGTCCACACCTCACCGGTGATCGGATCCACCTCGGCGCGCGGGACGTCGTTCAGCAGCGAGCCGAAGCCGTACCCTTTGTCCAGCGCCAGCGAGTAATATATCGGCTTGTACGCCGAGCCCGGCTGGCGGCACGCTTGCACCACGCGGTTGAATTCGGACCGGTCATAGTCGTGTCCGCCCACCATGGCCATGACGTATCCGCTGTGGTGGTCATAGCTGAAGACCGCGCCCTGCACGCGCGGCGTCTGTTCCAAGAACAGCTCGACGGTCTTGGGCGGGGCGCGCCCCGCGGCCTTGTCGTCGAACGCCGGCAACCACTGCACTTCGCTCTTGCTGTCGTACACCCACTCGGAAAATCGGCGCAGCTTGGAGCGATAGGCGTTGGTCACCCAGATGACGTCGCCCACGTGCAGCACGTTGGCGGTGGATTCGAGGCCCCGATCGTTGACGAAGTCTCTCGCGCTGTAAGGAAACGCCCAGCTCATCGCCGCCGGCGGCAACACGTAGGTCCACTTGCCGACGCGCACCTCGGCGCCGTCCTGGCCGACCGATTCCACCAGGCCCAGGTACAGGCGTCCCTCAACCGGCGGATCGGCGCCGTACCGTTCCAGCGATCGCTGGCGAAACTCCTGCGCCGCCGCCGACAGCCGCACCACCGGTCCGCGCCAGCCTTGCCGTTTGTCCAGCTTGCGCAGCGAAAAATCGACGTTCTCCTGGGCCGACAGATCGATCCACGGCAGCAGCGTGGTCTCGATCTGCAGGCCGCCCTCCCACAGCTTCTTCTCGCCATAACGCCTGGCCACGTCGCGCCGCACGTGCTCGGTGAAATACGGCGAGATCAGACGGAAGAAATCCGGCCGCTGCCGCACCACCACCGGTTTGGCGCGCCAGCCGTTGGCCTCGCTGTCGGTCAGGTATCCGGAGGCCACCATCGCGGTCAGCACTTGATCGCGCCGGGCCCGCGCCCGATCGACGCTGGCCAGCGGCGAAAAGCGCGACGGCGCGCGCGCCAGGCCCGCCAGCATGGCCATCTCACCGAGATCGATGTCGTCGATCGACTTGTCGAAATACCGCCGCGCCGCCGCCGCCACGCCGTAGGCGCCGTTGCCAAGGAAAATCTGGTTCAGGTACAGCGTCAGAATGTCGCGCTTTGAATAGTGCGACTCCAATCGCCGAGCCAAGATGGCCTCGCGGATCTTTCGTTGCAGCGTCCGCTCGGACGACAGGAACGACTTGGCGACCTGCTGGGTGATGGTCGATCCTCCTTGGGCCACGCCGCCGGCGCGCAAGTTGGCGCCCAGCGCGCGGCCGATGCCGCGCAGATCCAGGCCGCTGTGTTCGTAGAACCGGCGATCTTCGGCCGCCAGAAAAGCGTGGATCAACTGCGGCGGAAAGCGATCATAAGGAAGGATCTCCCGCCTTTCGCTGGCCAGCTCGCCCAGGGTCGTCCCGTCCCAGGCGCGCACGACGGTGGTGGTGGCGGCGACCTGATGATAGGTGGCCAGGTCAGGGACGCTGGGCAGCGTGGCGGCGAAATAGCAGTAGGTGATGAAGCCGCCGCACAAGAACAGTCCGCCCGCTGCCAGCGCGCCGAACAGATAAAACTTCAGCAGCCAGTAGAAAAAGCCGCCGTCGGCAGGGTTGGCGATCTCCAGCCGCCGCCGCACCGAAGCGGCCGGCCCGGGGCGCGGGCCCGGACCCGAAGGGAACTGGGACGGCGACATGCGGGGCGACTTTAGCATTCGATGCGCGGCCCGGCGATCGGCGATCGCCGGCGTGGCGACGGTGGTGTGACAGCGCGGCGTCGCGCCCGCGCATTGCTCGAAGGGGATCTTCGTGGTGAATTTGGGGCGTGGATCTGTTCGAGCGTGGTCGCATGGCTGGGCGGGGGAAGGGCGCCGCCGACGCGCGCGAAGAAACCTTGGAAGGCACCGTCGAACGGATCGTCTATTCGGGCGGCGACGGCGAGTTCACGGTGGCGCGCCTCCAACCCACCGGCGCCGGCGCCGGCGCGGTGATCACCATCGTCGGCAGCCTGCTGGGCGTGCCGGTGGGGGCGGCGCTGCGGGTCAGCGGCCAGCAAGAAAACACCGCGCGTTTTGGCCCGCAGTTTCGCGTCGCCCGCTACACGGAGCTGGCGCCCGCCACGCTGGAGGGCATCCGCCGCTATCTCGGGTCGGGGTT
>DASXQB010000537.1:0-18023 GCA_036493295.1 Polyangia bacterium
GGCGTGAGCGATGATGCAGGTGACGGCGATGCCGAGACCCATGGCGGTGTTGTTCAAGGCTTCAGAGATGCCTTTCGCCAGCAGGGCCGATCGCTCTTCCGGTTTGGCGGCGGCGACAGCGCCGAACGCGCGAATCAGACCGACGACGGTGCCGAGGAGGCCGACCAGGGTGGCGATGTTGGCGATCGACCACAAGATCTGGACGCGCTTTTTCAGAAGCGGGGTGACGTCGACCAGCGTCTCTTCGATCGCCTGAGCGATGGCGATCTCGCCGCGGTGAACGCGTTGCAGACCCGCGCGCGCGACTTGCGCCACCGGCGCTTCGGTCGCCGAGCACAGCTTGACGGCGCGGTCGATGTTGTTGGCCAGCACCAGCTTCCGGATCTGCTCCAGGAACGCACGCGCGTTCACCGAGCCTTTGCCCAGAAAGAAGATGGCGCGGTCGACAATGATCGCCAGGGTGATGATCGACACCACCAGGTTGACGTACATCAGGGTGCCACCTTGCTCTAAGAACTGGGCGAGTCCTTGCATCTCTTCCTCCACGTGCGCTGAGCGCCGCAATCGAACTCTTAGGGTTTACGGAAAGGTTGCGAACCGGGGCTGGTGGGATTGTGGGATTTAGTGTGCCTAGCAGGGTCTTTTAGGCGGGTGGTTATGGTTCTGTGGCCGCTATCTTATAGGCGCCGCCTGGGGTGTCAAGCAAACGCATTGACGGTGTCGACGAATGCGCGCGCGATCTTTAGTGCTGGATCAGAACTGCTCATCCGAGAAGCGGGCGCCCGAGGCGGTGGCTCGAAAGGCGGCGGGCAAAGTGCCGCGTTTGAAGGGCGTCAGGCGGCTGTCTTTCTTGCTGGGTGGCGCCGGCAATCCTTTTTCGGGATCGGCGCGCGCGAACATCACGCCGGGCGGAACGGCGAAGTCGGTGGCGGGCACGTCGCGCAGCGCCTGTCGCATGTACGAAAGCCACACCGGCAGCGCCACCTGGCCGCCGGTGGCGTCGTGGGCGATGGGCTTGAAGTCGTCGCGTCCAATCCAGACGCCGCACAGAAGCTGCGGCGTGAAGCCGAAGAACCAAGCGTCGCGATAGTTGGTCGACGTGCCGGTCTTGCCGGCGGCCGGTCGACCCAGCTCGCGCGCCTTCTTGGCTGTCCCCACTTCGACCACGCCCTTCATCATGTCGGTGACAACATACGCCGTCTCTGGCGACAGCGGGTGAGCGCGAACCGTGGGCGCGCTGTGGTCTTCCAGCACGCGCCCGTCAGCGTCCAGAAGTCTGGTGATGAATACCGGCGTCACCAGTTGCCCGCCGGCGGGAAACGTAGCCAGCCCGTAGGCCACTTCTTGCAGCGTTAGATCCGCCGTTCCCAGCGCCAGCGACAACGCGTGCGGCAGTGGCGAGCGCACGCCCTGACGGCGCATGGTCTCGATGACGGCATCGACGCCCATCTCCGCCACCAGCTGCGCCGACACGGTGTTGATGCTCTTGGCGATGGCCGTGCGCAACGTGAGAGGGCCCAGGTACTCGCGCTTGTAATTGTGGGGCGCCCAGACGCCCGAAGCGGTCTTGAACTTCACCGGGGCGTCGTACTTGATCGTGAGCTCGTTCATGCCGTGGTCGATCGCCGTCGCATAGATGAACGGCTTGATCGCCGAGCCGATCTGCCGGTGCGCCTGCCAGGCGCGATTGAACTGGCTCTGGGCGTAGTCGTATCCGCCCACCATCGACACCAGGTGCCCGTCGCGCGGGTCAAGCGCGATCAGCGCGCCTTGCACCGCCGGCGCGCTGGCCAGTGTGGCCAGGCGGCGCGGACGTCCGCGCGGGTCGGCGACGTCGCGAAAACGCACCGGCAGCACGTCGCCGACAGAGATGGTGGCGCCCGGGCGGGCATCGCCGACCGGGGCCTTCCAGTTCAGCAGGCGTTCTTCATCGGCGGGATCCATCACCACCGCCGCCGCGCCCGACGCAAGGCCGATGTGCTTGCCCACGCTGACGACCAGCGCCGCGTAGGTGGTGTCGGGATCGACCGGTACCAGCGCCGCTGCGCCACCGGCCTTGCGCGCCTCCGCTTCGGCAGCCTGGCGCTGCGCGCGCGCTTCACCGACGACGTACTTCGCCGTCGCTTCGGGCAGGCGGTTGCCGGGTTGGCTGGCGTCGATGGTCGCCGCACGCGGCTCGGGCACCAGCAGGTGATCGTCCTCCTCGGCGTCGTCCAGTTGATAGCCGGCGGGACCGAACGGCCGCGGGCGGCCGCGCAGCAAACGATTGCGTTCCGCGCCTTCGAGACGCGCCACCGGGCCGGCGAAGCCCAGGCGTCGCTGCAGATCCAGCAGCCCGTCGCGCAGAGACGCCTCGGCCACGCGCTGCCGGCGCATGTCCAGCGTGGTGTAAATGCGCAGCCCGCGTTCCAGTAGTTCTTCGTCGCCATAGTTGTCGGCGACATAGCGCCGGATGGTCTCGACGAAATAGGGCGCCGCCACGTTGGTCAGGCTGCGTCCGTGCGAGACCAGCACCAGCGCTTCGTGGCGCGCCGTCTCTGCCTCGGTGGCGCTGATGAAACCCAGGTTCTGCATCTGATCGATCACGTAGTGTTGCCGGGCCTGGGCCCGCGCGAAATCGCGAAACGGCGTCGCTCGACCCGGCGCCTTCGGCAACCCGGCCAGCATCGCTGCCTCGGCGATCGAGAGGTCCTTGGTCTCCTTGCCGAAGTAAGCGCCGGCCGCCGCCGCCACGCCGTACGCGCCGTGCCCCAGGTAAACGTGGTTGAGGTAGATGCCCAGGATCTGATCCTTGGCCAGGCGCGATTCGATCCGGTGCGCCAGCATCGCCTCGCGCGCCTTGCGCGACAGCGATCGCTCCTTGCCGACGATGAGCAGCTTGGCCACCTGCTGCGTGATCGTCGATCCGCCTTGCACGACGTGGCCGGCCCGCAGGTTGGCCCACGCCGCGCGCAAGATGCCGAAGTAGTCGATCCCGCCGTGCGAATAAAAACGCGCGTCCTCGGCGGCGACGAAGGCGCGGCGCACACCGACGGGAATGTCGTCCACCTTCAGCAGGACGCGCTTTTCCACGTAGAACTGGCCGATCATCTCACCATCGGCGCTGTAGACCTGGCTGGCGCGCAGCGGGCGGTAATCGGTGACCACGTCCAGACGCGCCGGCAGATCGGACGCGAAGGCGTGATAGAGGCGGTAGGCCAGCACGCACCCCAGCACCGCGCCACCCACCGCCAGTGCCAGCGCGATGCGCGTGGCAGCCCCAGCAACCCGTCGGAAACTTGTCTTCCGTTTTCCTGGTTGCACTATTTGTCTATGGGCCGCGGGGACACGGGCGTCAATTTATTGGGGGCGCTTGCGCTGTGCTTCGCGGGCTTTTCTCCGACGCGAGCGGCGGCGGAACCGGCGGCGTCCAAACTGGCTACGACAGCGACAACAGCGACGACGCCGTCGGCAATCGCGCCCGTGCCCCGTCAATCATTTTTGATCGCCGCGTTCGTCAACCGCAGCGGCCAGCGCACGCTGGACTTCATGCAAGGCGGATTGCCGGCGCTGATCGCCGAGCGCCTGGCCCAGGCGCCGGCGCTGCGTTTCGCCGGCGGCGCCAAGATCGTCGAGCGCGGCTCGGTCGACGATCTGCTGGCGCGCGCGGCGACCAGCGGGGCGCGCTGGGTGATCGGCGGCCAGTTCGAAAAACGCCCCGACTGGAAAATTGCGGTCACCGTCGACGTCTATGCGGTGGGGACCAGCACGAAGACGGCGCCAGCGGCACGCGCACAGGCGGTCGGAGCGAAGGAAGACGTGGGACGAACGGCGTTGCGGGCGACGCTGGACGCGTTGGCGGCGGCCGGTGTCGCGCCCGCGCCCGACGGCGGCCAGCGCGCGGCCATCCTGGCGCCGTTTGCCCGCGACGCGTACACGTTCGTGCTGTACGGGCGCGGCGTCTCGGCGTATGTCGGCGTCGACGGCTACGGCGCCAGCCTGGAACGCGCGCAGCGCAGCCTGACGCGCGCGCTGAAGATCGATCCGAAGGTGCCAGAGGCGCGTCGCTATCTGGGCGTCGTGTTCCTGGCCGCCGGACAGCCGGCGCAGGCGCGCGCGATGTGGGCGTACGCCGCGGACCTGCGGCCGACGTACGCGCTGGCGATCGCCGGTTGCGCGGCGCTGGATCGCACGGCCGGTTTACCGTCGGCGCGCGCGCTGTACGCCCGGACGCTGGA
The DNA here is from genome assembly GCA_036493295.1 of Polyangia bacterium. Classification (GTDB taxonomy): domain Bacteria; phylum Myxococcota_A; class Polyangia; order Fen-1088; family Fen-1088; genus DATKEU01. The sequence goes on from DASXQB010000537.1 coordinate 4,218, forward strand.
GCTGGATCCCGACGACGTCGACGCGCGCCGCGCCTACGGCGAACTGCTGGCGGACGCGGGCGCCGAGGCGGAGGCGGCGGCGCAGTTGCAACAGGTGGTGAAGGCGCGGCCGGCCGACGTCCGCGCCCGCCGTGCGCTGGCGTTGGTGCTGGCGTCGCAACATGCGGGCGCCGCGCTGGCCGAGGACCTGGCTGAAGTGGTGCGCCTGGATCCGGACGACGTCGACGCGCGCTTCGAACTGGCCGCTGCCTACGCCGCGCCGGGCGTCGGCAAGTTCGATCAAGCCATCTCCACCTACGAAGACATCTTGCGCCGCCATCCCCGTAACCCGGTGGCGTTGAAGCTGCTTGGCGATCGCTTTCGCGCGCAAGGCGACGCCGAGCGCGCCGCCGGCTACTACGAACGGTTGCGGCGTTTGTCGCCTGACGATCCGCGCCCGCTGATGTTGCTGGGCACGGTCTATGTCGACGCTGGCCGATTGAACGCCGCCGAACGCATGTTTCTGGACGCCGCCCGCTCGGCCGGGGTGCAGGCCGACGCGTATTCGAACCTGGGCGCCATCGCTTACCGGCGCGGCCAGATCAAAGATGCGCTGTGGTTTCTATCGCGGGCAGCGAAGCGCCGCCCCGCGAAGGCTGACGTGCGATTCAACTATGCTCTGGCCCTGGAGGCGGCGGCCCGCCATCGGGACGCGCTGGCCGAAGTGGACGCGGCCGCGGGCGCGTCCCCCGAAGATGCAGAGATCCGTTTCGTGGGCGGCGTGGTGGCCTTGCACATGGGCAACACCGCGGACGCGGAGGCGCGCTTTCGCCAGGCCGTCCGCCTGGATCCGACACACGAAAAAGCCCTGCACAACCTGGCCCTGCTGGAAGGACTACACCCGCCCGCCGAACATTCGTTCACGCTGATGAAGTGAAGTCTGCGGTTCGCGGATGAGGGTTCGTTCTCGCTATTCTTTGGTCGGGGCGGGCAGCAGGTTGCCGTCCAGGTCGCGGGTCTCGACGGCGCCGTACTTCGCCAGCGGCTCGTGCAGCGATTTTTCATCGCCGACCACCACCACGGCCAGGCGGGCCGGCTCGAGGTACTTGCGGGCCACGCGGCGAACGTCGTCCTTGGTGACGGCCATGATCTTGCGCGTGTAGTCCTTCAGGTATGAATCGGGCAGGCCGTAGACGGCGATGTCGGCCAGCTGGCCGGCCACCGAGCCGCGGGTGGCGAAGCGGGCGGGGAACGATTTGACGATCTGATCTTTCGCCCGCGCGAGCTCGGCGTCGGTGACGTCGGCGTCGCGCATGCCGTTTATCTCGCGCAGGATCTCGCCCACGGATTCGGCGGTGTGGACGGCGACGAACTCGCCGCCGGCGGAGAACGGGCCCGGCGTCTTGCGCGCGTCGAAGCTTGAGCGCGCGCCGTAGGTCCAACCCTTGCCTTCGCGCAGGTTCAGATCCAGCCGGTAAAATCCACCGCCCAGGATCAGGTTCATCACGATCACCGCGTGATAGTCGGGGTTCTGCCGATCGATCCCCACCAGGCCCACGCGCACCGACGACTGCGGCGCCGCCGCCTTGTCGATGAGAGCGATGTGCGTCTTGTTGCCGGAGGGCGCAGCGACCGGCGCCGGCGGGGCGGGCAGCTTGTGCGCGGCGATCCGGCCCGGCTTCCAACCTTTCAAAAGCGGCGTCAGCTTCGCGCGCAGTTCGGCCTCGGTGGTGTCGCCGGCGACGATCAGCACGGCGTTGTTGGGGCGATAGTTCGCTTGATAGAACTTGGTCAGGTCGGCGGTGGTCAATTTCTTCAGCGACTCTTCGACGCCGGCCAGCGGCCAGCCGTACGGGTGGCGCATCCCGAACAGCACGCGCACCAAGGCCAGTTGGGCAACCGTCGGCGGCGAATCCTTGCGGCGGGTGACCGCGGTGAGGACGTTGTCGCGCACGCGGGCGAACTCGGCGTCGTCGAACTTCGGGTTTTGCACGACGTCGGCCCAGACCGCCAGTGCGCCGTCCAGGTTGCGGGTCAAGGTGGACAGGGCCACCGTCGACGAATCCCAGCCGCTGCCGGTGCCGAGGTTGGCGCCCAAGACGGACAGCTGATCGGCGATCTGCAGCGCGCTGCGGGTGGTGGTCCCTTCGTCCAGCATGTTGGCGGTCATCTCGGCCAGACCCGGCAGGTCGGCCGGATTCGCCCCGCCGCCAGACTTCACGTAAAGGTTGAAGTCACACAGGGGAAGGTCGTGGAACTCGGCGAGGACCACCTCCAGGCCGTTGGGCAGCTTGAAGCGCTTGAACGCCGGCACGGCAAACTGCGGCTCGGGGCCGGGCGCCGGCGCCTCGGCGCGGAAGGGCGCGTCCGGCGTCACGCGCGGTGGAGACGGCGGCGGCTCGGCCGGGGCGCTGGGGACAACCGGGGCGGTCGCCGGCGCGGCGCTGGTTGGGACCGCCGCCGGTGGCGCGGGCGGCGTGGCGCACGTCGCGGCCAGCAACGTCGCGCCACAAAGCGCGCCGAGACCGCGAATCGTCACGACTGGCGTTTTCATTTCTTCACCCGTCCCATGATCGGCGCCTCGGCATTGGGCTCGACGGTGACCACCACGCGGCCGTCCTTGCGCAGGTATTGCGCCGCCACCTTCTGCAGCGTCCCGGCGTCGACCGCCAGATAAAGGCGCAGGTCGTCGGTCAGAAATCCCGGATCGCCGACGCCGTCGTTGTAGGCCTGCAGGCGTTCGGCGCGGGCCAGCAGCGATTCCAGGCTGCGGACGGTGTCCGATTCGATCTGGTTTTTGCCTCGTTCCAGATCGCGCGCGTCGATCGGCGTGGTCCGCAGTTTTTCCACCTCTTCATCGATCACCGCCAGGATCTCGTCCAGCGTGTGACCAGGCAGAGGCGAGGCGGTGATCTCGAACGTGCTGGCCAGCTTTCGACTTTGCTGCGACGCCGTCACCGACTGGGCAATCTTCATGTCATAGACCAACCGCTGATACAGGCGCGACGACTTGCCGCCGGCCAGCACGTTGGCGATCAGATCCAGCTCGCGATCACCGGGCGCGAAGTTGGCCGGCGTTGGATAGTTGATGAAGAGCTCCGCCTGCTGGACCTTGGCTTCCATGGCGATGCGCTTTTGCCGATCAAGCTTCGGCGCCACCGCCGCCTCGCGCACGATGGGATCGCCGGCCGGGATGGGTCCGAAATATTTTTCCACCAGCTCCTTGGTCTTGGCCCGATCCAGATCGCCGACGATGGTCAGGGTGCAGTCGTTTGGCGTGTAGTACTTGCGGAAGAACGCCTTGACGTCTTCCACGCTGGCCGCCGACAGATCCTCCATCGACCCGATCACCTCGTGAAAATAGGGATGCGACGGCGGGTACAGCGCTTCCAGCGTCACCTGCGACACCAGGCCCATGGGGAAATTCTCCACCCGCTGGCGGCGCTCGTTCTTGACCACGTCGCGCTGGTTGTCGAGGGTCTCTTTGAACCCGGGGCGCTCGAGAAGAAAGCCCATGCGATCGCTCTCCAACCACAGCGCGAGTTCCAGTTGGTTCGTGGGCACCACCTCGTAATAGTTGGTGTGGTCGCTGCCGGTCGAACCGTTGACGTTGGAGACGCCGGCCTTCTGCAGGTACTCGAAGTATTTGTCCTCGCCGATGTGCTTGGTGCCCTGGAACATCACGTGCTCGAACAGGTGGGCAAAGCCGGTGCGGCCCACCACCTCGTCTTTCGAACCGACCTTGTACCAAAGGTTCACCGCCACCTGCGGGATGCGGTGGTCTTCGTGCAGGATGACCTCCAGGCCGTTGCCCAGCGTGTACTTCTCGAAGGGCAGCGACACCGCGCGCGCGGGCGGCGGCGCGGGACCAGGGACGACGCCGGGAAAGTTGGCGAGCAGCGCCGGCAGCAAAACAGGAAGCAACGCCTTCATGGGCGCTGTCTTATCACGACCGCCGTGCGCGCGGCGGCTGCCGACGGCGAGGGTCCGCCTCCGTCGGTGGCGATTCGCAGAAAAGAGTCTTGATCGGTTTGCGCAGAGGAGGGACTTTAGCAATCTCGGAGCGCGCGACGGGTCAGGCTGTCCGTCGGGCTATCCGTCGGGATCGAGATCTGGGAAAATTCGAACGGTAGAAGGAATGACCACCGCCGAAAAGCCGACCGAGCCGCCCGCCACGCCAGCTGCGCCCGCCGTGCCAGTCGCGGGGACAGCGCCCGTCGACGGGGAGGCGCCCGGGGCCGGTGATCAGGCGAACGCCGAATCGGATCTTGCGCTGGTCGAACGCGCGCGCAACAAGGACTACGCCGCCTTCGAACAGCTGCTGGCCCGATACGAAGACAAGGTATTCCGCCTGGCCTATCGCTTCGTGCGCAATGAAAGCGAAGCGAAGGAGATCCTGCAGGACACCTTCCTGGCCATCTGGCGCAAGCTGGACACCTTCAAGGGTGACTCCCAGTTTTCCAGCTGGGTGTATCGAGTGGCCGCCAACGCCGCCCTGATGCGCCTGCGCAGCCAGCGCCGCCATCCGGAGGTGTCGACCGAAGAACTCCCGGCGGGTTTTCTGGATCAACATCAATACGGACAGATCCTGTCGCCCGGCGAAAACTGGGCCCGCCGTCCCGACGACGAGCTGCAATCGGATGAAGTCCGCCGACACATCCAGTCCGCTGTCGATGCCCTACCGGAGATCTACCGAACCGTGTTCCTGGTGCGCGACGTGGAAGGGCTATCGACCGAAGAAACCGCCGAGCTGCTGGGCATCTCGGTGCCGACGGTGAAGACGCGGTTGCACCGGGCGCGCATGGCCTTGCGCGAGACCATCACCGCGTACTTCGACAAGAAATAGCGGCGGCCCGCCGACGGCGACGCGATGGCTCGGCTATACTGTTTGCGGCCATGATGCGTGCGACGGCCGGCGCCAGCGCCGGCAGTGTTCTTCCCGCGACGCCTGGCAGACGGGCGGCGCTGATGCTGGGCCTGGTCGGGGCGGCGGCGATCGGAGGTCTGTCGCCGCCGGCGCGGGCGGGGGCGGCGGACAATCCCTATGACCGGGTGTTGCGGCGGCAGCTCGATCGCCTGACCACGCTGCGCGGCCGGCCCGAGGCGATCGTGCCGCTGGCGGTGCTGTCCGCGCTGGTCGATGACTTGCCGCCGGCCACAGTCGAAGGCGCGTTTCGAAGGGTAGCCGACGATGCGACGTCGGATCCGCTGGTCGCCGCGCAGGCGTCCGCCGCCCTCGCTGATCTGCTGGAACAGCGGGGCGACGCTGGCGAGGCTGACAAGCGGCGCGCGGCGCTGGGACTGCTGACGCACCCGTGGGTGGTGGGCCCCTTCGGCGACGGACGGCAAAGCGTGGCCCAGGCATTTGCCCCCGAAGGCGAAGGCGGCGCCGTTGATCCGCGTCGGAATTATGTCGGCAAGGAACGCGCGGTGTCCTGGCGGGCGGGCGCATCGGCGGTCCGCCAGGGTGCGCTGATGGTCGACGGTCTGCTTCGTCCCGACAGCGAGACGGCGGCCTATGCGGCCTGGGCAGTCAGCAGCGACAGCGCGCGCGAAGGGGTTCTGCGCCTGGGCACCGTCGGGCCATTCAAGGTGTGGATCAACGGCCGGCTGGCCGCCACACGCGACGTGGTGCGAACGGCGTCGCTGGATCAGGACGCGGTGGCGATTCGCCTGCGGCGCGGAACCAACCGCATCCTGCTCAAGACCGTGGTCACCGACGGCGCGTGGCGCGTGTTCGTCCGGTTGACCGACGGTGCGGGGCGGACGCTGGCGGTGCGCGAAGACGATCCGACGAAGGCGCAGGACGCTTTGCCACAGTCAGGCGATGGGCCGGTGGCGCGCGGCGGGCGGACCGGCGTGCGCGCGCTGGAGCCGCTCTTGCGAGCCCGCGCCACGCAAGCGCCGGCCGGGTCTGCCGGGGCGCAAGCCTGGTTGGATCTGGCGCAGTTCTTGATCGCCACCACGCCGTCCGATCGCGACGCCCGCGACGATGCCGCCGCGCTGGAACAGTCGATCGCGCTGGGGCCGTCGGCGGCGGCGTTGTCGGCGCTGGCCGACGTGGGCCGCGACGACGACGAGCGGCGGCGCGCACTGGATCGCGCGGCCGCGCTGGCCGCCAATGCCAGCGACGACGACGCCCGCGCCGACGGTGCCTTGGTGCAGGCCAAGCTGGGTGACGTGGCCAAGCAACAACACCGCGACGCCGTGGCCGTCGCGCGCTGGCGGCAGGCGCTGCAGACCGACGCTGGTTGCTGGCCGGCGGCGTTGGCCTTGGCCGAAGAAGAACAGTCCGCCGGCCTTTCATCGGCGTCGACGGCGCGCCTGGAGGCGCTGCCGGTTTCTTTGCGCGCGGTTCGCCGGGTGGGGATGGCGCTGGTCCGGCAGTGGGAGGCCGTCGAACGTCGCGCCGACGCCGACAAGCTGCTGGCCGACCTTGGCCGGACCCGCCAGGGCGATCCGGAGATCGCGCACCAGCTGTCCTTGCGCGCACGGCAGCGTGGCGAGACCACGGAAGCCATCGCGGCGCTGTTGCCGCCGGCGCAGCAACGGCCGGATCTGCCGTCGCTGACCGTTGATCTCGCGCGGCTGGTGGAAGGCAGCGGCGACGGCGCGCGAGCGGTGGCGTTGCTGACAGAGCTTTGCGCGCGCTTGCCCGACGACGCGTCAGCGGAGGCGGCGCTGGGAAAACTGCTGTTTCGCCTGGGCCGGCGGGCCGACGCTCGACAGCGGCTGGCGATGGCGGTGGCGCGCAAGCCGCAGGACGCGGCCCTGCGCCGGTACGTCGAACGCGCCGCCAGCGACGACGATCAGACCGCCGAACAGCAAAACGCGAAGGCCGGCGCGAACGAAGATCTGGCTCGCCGCTATGGCGCCGATCCGCTGACCCTGGTGCCGGCATCGTGGCGCGCGGGCGCGGCGATCGGCGAGACGCAAGCCGGCCTGGCCGCTGATCCCGCCGTGGTGTTGCTGGATCGCCGGGTGGTGCGTGTGCACCGCAACGGCCTGGCCGACACCTTCGCGCAGCGGGTGGTGGCCATCGCCACCGATCACGGCGCCGAGGACAACAAAGAATTCCTGGTGCGCTATCAACCCGGCGACGAAGACGTGGAGATCCGCCAGGCCCGCATCTACCGCCGCCTGCCCGGTGGCGACGTGCAGATTCTGCAGGTCAGCGATCGCGACGACCGCGATCTGTCCGAACCCTGGTACGGCCTTTATTATGATCAGCGCGCGTCGGTGGTGCGGTTCGAAGGTCTGCGCGCCGGCGACGTCCTGGACGTGCAGTATTCGATCACCGACCTGGCCAGCGAGAACGAGCTGGCCGATTATTTCGGCGACCTGCAGTTCCTGGGCGAGACCATTCCCAAGCAACGCTGGGACTACACGCTGGTGGGGCCGAAGAGCCGCACCTTCCACACCAACACGCCGCACACTCCGACGCTGACCACCACGGCGACCGAAGAAGGCGACGAACAGATCCTGCGCTTCGCTGCCCACGATCTGCCGAAGATCGAAGTCGAACCGGCCATGCCCGGATTCGCCGAGGTGACGCCGTATCTACACGTCAGCACGTACGCCACCTGGGCCGACGTGGGTGCGTGGTACTGGCGTCTCATCGCCGACCAGCTGGCGTCGGACGAGACCCTGCGCCGGGCGGCGCGCGACGCGGTTGGGAGTGCGACAACCGATCGCGAGAAAGTGCGGGCCATCCACGCCTTGGTGTTGACCGGCACGCGCTATGTCGGTCTGGAATTCGGGATTCACGGCTTCAAGCCGTACAAGGTCACGCAGGTGCTCTCGCGGCGCTTTGGCGACTGCAAGGACAAGGCGTCGTTGATGGTGGCGCTGTTGCGAGCGGTGGGCGTCGACGCTCAGCTGGTCTTGCTGCGCACGCGTCGGGCCGGCCGCATCGACCCCCAGCCGGCGTCGCTGGCGGTGTTCGATCACGCCATCGTGTACGTGTCCAAGCTGGGCATCTACCTTGACGGCACGGCCGAGTTTTCCGGGATGGACGAGCTGCCCAATCAGGATCAAGGCGTGATGGGTCTGCGGGTCGGCGCCGCCGGTGCCCAGCTGATCGACACGCCGGTGCTGTCGTCCCGCCACAACCTGGCCCAGCGTCGATGGACCATCGATCTCGATTCGTCCGGGCAGGCCCGCATCGACGAAGCGCTGAGCATCGCCGGCCAAGCCGCGGCCGACTGGCGCGAGCACTACCAGACGCCGGGCGAGCGCTTGGATCGGTATGGCAAGGTGTGGACGGCGCGAAATCCGGGCGCGGTGCTGGCAAAGGTGGAGATGCCGGGCATCGAGGATCGCAATCGCCCGGTGGTGGTGCGCGCTCAGGCCACGGTCCCGCGCCTCGGCGAACCGTACGGCGACCACGAGCTGGCCGTGCCCATCACCGCCCGCGAGAGCGACTTCACCCGCGCCTATGCCCGCCTGTCAACGCGCACGCAGGAGCTGATCATCGCCTATCCCTGGCAGCACGAAGAAGAGATGATCTTTCACCTGCCGGCGTCGCTACACGTGGCGCATTTACCGGCGGCGCGCACGGTGACGTCCGACTTCGGGCGATTTCGTCTGGACGTCAGCACCGACGCTGGTGGGCGCGTGCACGTGCGCTCCGCGCTGGACGTCACCGGCTTTCGGCTGACGCCTGCCGAGTACCCGCGCTTCCGCGAGTTCCTGGGCGCCATCGACGCTGTGCTGGCCGATCGGCTGGTGGTGCGAACGGATCCCTCGTGACGGCGGCGGTCTCATGGCGCGCGGCGGGATTGCTGGTGGCGGCGATCGCCGGCGCCGCGGGGTGTGCGACGACCAACGCGGGCTTTGACGATCCGGTTCGGCTGACGGCAAACGCGGCGGCTGGGTGGCAAGCTTTGTTCGACGGTCACAGCGCCGAGGCGGCGGCGAAATTTCACAACCAGCAGGGCGATTCTGTCGACGATCTACTGAGCGCGTTCGGCCGCGCCACCATTGCCTACGAGACCGGCGATCGCCCGCGGGCCATCGCCGGCTACCAGGCGGTGCTGGCCGCGGTGGCGAACGGCGACGACGAAGGCGCCTGGTCGCAGGCGCTGGCGCCCGTGGCGGCCGGCCGCTTGCTGGCCTTGTTGCAAGACGTACCGGACGCCAGGGACAACCGCGCCGTCGAGGACGCGCTGTTGTCGCTGGCGCGGCAGCGGCTGCCGTGGCCGGCGCAGATCGATCTCGGGCGGCTGGGCGATCGGGCGGCCCGTCGTCGGCGCGATCCAGAGCTGCTCGAGCGCGCGGCGTCCGCCGCCGGTTGCGCGCGCTTGGTCTATCAGGCGGGCGCGGGCGGCCGGTTGCCGCACGTCGATCTGGACGGCGACGGGTCCAGCGCGCCGCTGCCAATGCCGCCACCGTCGGCGTGGCGGCTGGCCGACGCCACCGGTTGTCGATTGTCGGTGTCATCGTGGGATGGCCGCAGCGGCGTGCAGATCTTGCGTGCGGCGGTCGAGACCGACGCCGGCGTGGCCGATCTGGTGCTGGATTTTGCCGGCGAGGCGCGCTTCCGCGTCGACGGCGGCCCGTGGCAGCACCACGGCGGCGAACTGGACGCCGGCCCCACCGTCGCCGCCACCGCCGTGCGGTGGTCAAAGGGGCGCCACCTCATCGAGCTGCGCCTGGCCACCGTCGGCGTCGACACCGAGCTGACGTTGATGCTGCTGCCGGCACACGCCGACGCCACCACGCCTTTCGTTGATCCGCGCGCGGTGCCGGCCGGCGCAGGCGGCGCCACGATCGGAAAACCGGTGCCGCCGCTTTTGTCGCCGCCGGCCGCGGCTGTGCCCGTCGCCTGGCGGCCGTTGCTGGCCTACGCGCAAACCTATGCCGCGGATCGGGTGGGCGCCGCCGACGCCACCGACGAAGCGCTGGCGCGGCTGACGGCGAACGAACGGTTCGCGGTGGGCCTGGCGCTGGCCGGCGCGGTGGTGCAGAACGACGTCAACCGGCCCCCGGCATTTGCGCGCGACGCGGCCCAATCCTTTTTTCGTCGCGCGGTGACTATTGACGCCTCGCTGGCCCGATCGTGGCTGGCCCTGGCGAGCATCGAGTTCGAAGACGATCGCCCGCACGAGAGCATCGACGACGCGCGCGCCGCCATCCGCGCCGCGCCCGCTTGGCCGGCGCCCGAGTTGGCGTTGGCGGCGGCGCAGGCCGCGCGCGGCCTGGAGTTCGATGGTGATCAGGCGCTGGATCGCGCTGAAAACAAGGCCTCGCCGCCGGGTCGGGCCTCGTGCGCGACCGACGAGGCGTTGCTCCGCCGCGCCGAGCAGCGCCGCGATCTGCGGGTGCGCGACCAGCTTGCCGATCGCTTGCTGGGCTGCGATTCTGAGATCGATGCGCGCGCCGATCGCTTGCGCGGCCGCGGCGATCGGGCGGGTGCGCTGGCGTGGCTGCAAAAAGCGGCGCCGTTGACCCCGCGGCGCGACGATCTGCGCGAGACCATCGCCGCTTTGATGCTGGCCACTGGGGACACCGCGGGCGCCATCGGCGAACGGCGCGCGCTGGTGGCGCGGGCGCCGCGCGACTTTCGCCAGCGCATCGCCTTGGCCGACGCGCTGGCGGCGGCCGGGCAGGGCGAGGCCAGCCGCCGCACGCTGGCCGATTTGCTGACCACCGAAGGCGGCGCCGAGGAGGTGCGATGGGTGGCGCGCGCTGCCGGCCTGCCGTTGCCACTGGACGACCATCGCCTGGACGGCGCGGCGGTGATCGCGGCCTTTCGACAGAGCGGCCGCAGTTATGAGGCGCCGGCGGTGGTGGTCCTGGATCGCAGCGTGGATCGCGTGCTTGGCAATGGCGAGCAGCTGATGCTGACCCACACCATCGTCCGCGTGCAAACCAAAGAAGCCATCGATCGCTGGGGCGAGGTCAACGTGCCGTCGGGAGCCGAGCTGCTCTTGCTGCGCACGCATAAACCGGACGGCACTACGCGCGACGCCGAAGCGGTCAGCGGCAAGGACAGCATCTCGGCAGCCGATCTGGCCGTCGGTGATTTTCTCGAATGGGAGACGCTGGAGGCGAAGGGCGCCTCGGACGCTTTTCCGGGCGGTTTTCTTGGCGATCGATTTTATTTTCAGTCGTTCGATGCGCCCCTTGATCGCAGCGAGTTCATCGTCATCACGCCGGCGGCGCTGGCCGTGGACGTCGATCGGCGCGCCGGCGCGCCCGCCGCGGTGCGCGGCGCTGGTCCCGACGGCACGGTGGTCACGCGCTTTGTCGCCGAGCACGTGCCGCAACTTTTCGCCGAGCGCGCCTCGGTGCCGGCCATCGAGTTCGTTCCGTCGGTGCGTCTGTCCAGCGGCGTGTCGTGGTCGGCCTGGGCGCGGTTCCTGCGCGAACAGATCTACGGCACCGCGCGCTCGTCGCCGGCCATCCGCCAGCTTGCCGCGGGCATCGCCAAGACCGTGCCGGCCGGCGACGGCGATCCGGCGCGGGCGCGCGCCGCCGCCATCGTCGCCTGGGTGACCACACACATCGAAGCGGCCGACGATCTGCGCGACGCCGCGCCGCTGGCGTTGGCGCGTGGGCGCGGCAACCGTTTGGGCCTGGTGCTGGCCCTGGCGCGCGAGCTCGGTGTAACGGCGCGGCCGGTGCTGGCTCGATCGCGCCTGTCGGGCGACGCCCAGCGCGCGCCGGCGCCGCTGGAGCTGGAGGACTTTGCCGACTCCCTCGTAGCCTTTGATCTGCCTAACGCGAAGGGACAGGCACAGGCGCCTACAACCACAATGTTCGCCGATGTCCGTCTCAAGCACGCTTCTTTCGGATATCTTCCCCCGAACTTGGATGGCGCCGACACGCTGTCTCTGGACAACGCGCAGACGGGCCGCGCGAACAGTCGAGGCCTGCCCGACGAGCGGGTGGTGGACATGACCATTCGCATGGACGAAGACGGTTCGGCGCAGGCGCTGGCCACCGAAGAGCTGACCGGCTGGCCGGCGCTGGAGTGGGCCGAGCTCATCGATCGACTGGGCGCCGATCGCGCGCAGCTGCGCCAGGATTTTGAGCAGAGCTGGCTGGGGGCGAACTTCCCCGGCGCGCGCTTGAAAGATCTGCAGGTCGACTTCGTCGGCGCCGTCGAGGGTGCGCCAGCGGTCAGCGCGCCGGCGGCCGAGACGCGGGCGGTGCGCGTGCGCTATTCGTTCGTCAGCCCGAACTTTGGTCTGCGCGGCGATCGCGAGCTGAAGTTGTCGCCGACGTTCTTTCGCTCGCAGCCTGGGCGGCGGTTCGCCGTCGAGCCCGATCGGCACACCGGCTTGATGATGGGCTCGGACGTCCCGTTTCGGTTGACGGCGACGGTGCAGCTGCCGCATTCGGCGACGGCGGTGGATCTGCCGGCGGGCGCGGCCGGCGTGGTGGCACGCAAGGGTGGCTATCGTTTCGTCGAGGAGCGCACGGCGCGCGTCGGATCGCCCGAGGTCTTGATCCTGCGCCGCGAGGCCGCGCTGCCGCTGATGCGCGTGTCGCCCGAGGAATACGGCGGGGTGGCCGCTGATCTGCGCCGGGTGGACGGCCTGGAACAGCAGGAGATCCGCATCCGCTTGCAGCCGCGACCCGGGGGCTCGGCGCCGTGAAGCGGACCGCGACCGGGGCGCGAGCGGCGTCGCTCGCGCTGGTGATGCTTGCGCTTGGTGGCGGCGTCGCCTGCCAGAGTTCGCTGGCGTTGGGGCTGCCGACGGCGGCGCAGCCGGCTGATCGATTGGTCGTCGCGCGTCCGGCCGACGCTGTCAATCTGGATCCGGCGCGCGCCACTGACATCGAATCGCTGGAAGTCGCCGAACAGGTCTACGGCCGCCTGGTGCGCTTCACCGCCGGGCGCCTGGAGCCCGAGCCCGATCTCGCGACGTCGTGGTCGGTCAGCGAGAACGGCACGGTCTGGACCTTCGAGCTGCGACCGAACGTGGTCTTTCACGACGGCACGCCCTTCAACGCCGAGGCGGTGGTGTTCTCGTTCGAACGGCAGATCATCCCTGACCACCCCGCGCACGAAGCCGATTTTGCCTGGCCGCGCGCCTTCCACAACATCCGGCGCATCGTCGCCGTCGGTCCCTTGCGCGTGCAGTTCCAGATCGATCGCCCGTACGCGCCGTTCCTGGCCAACCTGGCCGTCGGTCCATCGGCCATCGTCTCGCCGACAGCGGTGCGGCGTCTGGGCAGCAGCTTCGGTCGCCATCCGGTCGGCACCGGGCCGTATCGCTTCGTCGAATGGATCCCCGGCGATCGCATCACGCTGGAACGCAACGACACGTACTGGGATCTGCCGGCGCGCACGCAATATCTGGTTCTGCTGGCCATGCCCGACGCTCGCCAGCGCATCCAGGCGCTGGAGTCAGGCGCCGCCGACATCATTCAACAGCTGGATCCCGACGACTTGCCGCTGGTGCGCCTGCACCCGGATCTGCGGCTTGAGACCGCGCCGGCCGCGCTGGTCTCGTACCTGGCGATGAACACCCAGCGCCGCCCTCTGAACGACAGCCGCCTGCGCCGGGCCATCGCGCACGCCATCCGCCGCGAGGCGCTGGTCAAGCTGGTCTATCAAGAGCTGGGCATTCCCGCCGTCGGTCCTCTGCCGCCGAACGTGTGGGGCGCGCGTTCCGACGTGGTGACGTATCCGTATGATCCAGTCCGGGCGCGCAAGCTTCTGGCCGAGGTCATGCCCACCGGATTTCACGGCCCGCCGTTGAAGCTGTACGCGCCGTCGGTGGCGCGCCCGTACATGCCGGCGCCCGACCGGGTGGCCAGCATCATCAAGAGCTGCCTGCAAGAGGTGGGCATCCCGGTCGAGGTGATCCTGGC
>DASXQB010000538.1:0-1886 GCA_036493295.1 Polyangia bacterium
TCGCCGGCCAGCAGGCAGGCAATGGCCTTCTCGGGGTGTGACTTTTCCATGACGACGTCTCCTTTGCTTGTTGGTTCCGTCGTCTCGAAGGTGGGCACGCGCCGCGCGCCCGCAAGCGCCCGGGCCAGGCGGAAAACCTAGCCCACGGACGCGCACCGAACGCCGCTGGCGTTTCTGGACCCGATCCCGCCGCGGCGCAGGGGCAGACGAATATCGAAGCGCGGCCCGGCAGCGTCGGTCTGGATCTCCATCTCGCCGCCCAGATCGACGACCGTCCGATGCAGGATCCACAAACCCAGGCCGTTGCCGCGTTGGACGCCGGCTAAGCGCCGAAAAGAATCACCCACCGCCGCCGATTCTTTCAGCTCGCCTCCGTCGGAGAACAACACCCGTAACCAGCCTGGCGTCATCGACAGGTCGACGATCGCCGGTGTCGCCGTCGCCCGCCAGCGGGCGTTGCGAAACAGGTGCGAAAACATGCGAACCAGCGCGTCCCGTTTCCACGGCCCCCGTAGCCGGCCCTGCTCGGGCGGTGCGCGATGAACGATGATCGGGCAGTGCGCCCGCTCCAGCGCTTCCTGCTGCAGCAGGATCGCGTCGCCCATCGCTTCCTCGACGTCGACGTCGACGTCCAGCGCAGCGGCTGCGGCCGGCGGATCGTCGTCGGTCTCAGGGTGATCGCCCAGCCGCAATTGCTCCAGGGCCAGGACGTCTTCCACCAAGGCGGTCGCTTCTCTGGCCAGCATGCCCACCCGGTTCAGAATCGTCTCCAGCGTGCTGGCGCTTTGTTCCTCGACCTCACGGCAGATGTCCGTGAGGACACCGATGGTGTGCAGCGGCGCCAGCAGATCCGCGCTGGCTGCCCGCAATAGTTCTTCCGCCCGTCGCTGGTCTCGCCCCGGTCCTTCCTTGCTTGCTGACGAATGCCGGCTGACTTTGAAACCTTCCGCTAACCGTTCCCGGTCCCGAACCCAGGTCGTCATAGTGTATTCCTCCTTTCGAATGTCCCCCTGAAATTTTGCCAGCCACGTTTTACGACTGACGACCCGACGCCGTCAGTACACCGAATTCTGTATTTTCGCGCACCGCGCCAGGGCGGTTAAAAAGGCGTCACGAAATTCCTGGACCACCACTTCCCTCATGCGGGAGACGCCTTAGGTTTCCCACGCTCCATGACGGCCTTCCGCATTGAACGATCGAATGCGATCCGGCGACTGTTGATCACGCTGACCGTGCTGGCTGGCCTGATCGTGATCATCCGGGTGGTCCTGGATCCGGTGGCGACGTACGGCACCCGCAAAGGCCTCGAGCGGCTGCACGGCATGAAGGGCGACTTTCAGCGCGTGCACGTCACGGTGTTATCGCCCGGTTACACCATCAGCCGCCTCAAACTGATTGCCGATCCGGGCGGTGATTGGCGATCGCCACTGTTTTATGCCGAATCCATTCACGTCGGCCTGGACTGGCGCCTCCTGTTGCACGGTCAGCTGCTGGCCGCGGTCCGCATCGTCGAGCCGAAGGTCACGGTGCTGGCCGGCGCCGCGCCGTCCGAAACAACCAAGACGCCCAAAGCCCCGGATCTTTCGGCGCAGCTGGAAAAGATCACGCCGCTCAAGGTCGATCGCCTGGAAATATTGCGCGGCGAGCTCTTGTTCCGCGATCTGGGCGAGCAGCGCCACCCCGAGCTCTGGGTTCACCGACTGGATCTCGCGGCGGAGAATCTCCCCACCCGCGACAAGCTGCTGAACGGCCGCCCGACCACCGTCAATGCCCACGGCACCATCGGCAAAAGCGGAGACATGACCCTGTTCGTCTCGGCCGATCCCTTCGCCAGCCCGCTGGCCTTTGCCGGCCGCTTCCAGGAGCAGGGTCTGCGCGTGGCTGAG
>DASXQB010000539.1:0-10678 GCA_036493295.1 Polyangia bacterium
ACGGCCTGTTCCAGCTTCGAGACCCGCATGCCGGTGAGGTCGATCGTCTGCCAGATGAACGGCGTGGCTCCGCCGCGGACGAAGTCCATGTGAACGCTCTTCAGGATCTCGCCCGTCGCGATGGCTTTCGCCAGCAAGGGGCTAGAGATGCCAGCCGCCTTCGTGAACTGGAAGGCCGTGCACACGACGGGCCCCCCCGCCGCGGGCTTGTCGAGCTCTGAGAAGTACCGGATCGCCGGGATGGCCCCTTCGAATCCCTTGCTGAGCGACTCACCCTTGAACGCGCCGCTCTTGGTTCCGACGATCTTCACGAAGAACTCCACCATGCCGCTGGCCTCGAGCGGATTGGCCTGGGACTCGATCCCGGTCGGCGCCGGAGTCCCGGCCTCCTCGCTGCCACAGCCCACCATCAGCAACACGCCCGCCGTCATCCCGCATCGCAACCATCGGTTCATTGTCCTGAGCCTCCGCTAAAATTGTTGTACAAGAGCCGCGCCCTTCGTATCGCGCGGCAGACGGCCGGGTCAAGGCAATCCCGCGAATGCGCGACAAATGCCGCAGGGTCGCCTTGTCTTCCGACCTCGCGGGGGCGATAGGCAGCCCGACCGCGCGTCGAGCTGTGCGAGCTGCCGATGGGCGTCCACCACGGCCGAGACCTGAATCGGGCGCCGCTCGACCGGCAGAGGCGGCTCATCCCGACCCGTCGGTGCGGCGGCGACAATCCTCGTGTTAGTGTCGCCCACGTATGTGCGGCTTCGTCGGCGTGTTCTCCGCGTCACCACGGAGCCCCGTCGCCGACGATGTCTTGACCCGCATGCTGGCGACGATCGCCCCGCGTGGGCCGGACGGCACGGCGTTCTTTCGCGGCGACCATCTGGCGCTGGGGTTCGCCCGGCTGGCGGTCGTCGACGCCGCTGGCGGCGGCCAGCCAATGGCCACCGATGACGGGCGCCTGCGCGTGGTGTTCAACGGCGAGATTTATAACCACGCCGACCTGCGCGCGCAGCTTGCCGGCAAAGGGCATGTGTTTCGCACGCGCAGCGATACAGAAACACTGCTGGGCGCGTACAGCGAATGGGGTGACGACTGCCTGTCGCGGCTGCGGGGGATCTTCGCGTTCGCCATCTGGGACACGCGCCGCCGCGCGCTGTTCCTGGCGCGCGATCGCTCCGGCATCAAACCGCTTTACGTGCAGCGCGCGCCCGGGATCGTCCGTTTCGCGTCGGAGGCCAAGGCGATCCTGGCCGATCCGGCCGTGCCGCGCGCGCTGGACGTGGTGGGCTGTTTCGCGCCGCCCCAGCCCGACGAGTTGTGCGAACGGACCGCGTTCGACGGCATCACCCAGCTGGGCGCCGGTTGCGCGCTGTGGATCTCGCCGCCGCAGCCGGAGCGAACGTGGCGGTACTGGTCGTACGCGCCCGCGCCCGCCGGCGAATGCGGCGCCGACGCGCAGGTGATCGCCAGTTTCCGCGACGAGCTCGATCGCGTGGTGAAGATGCAGATGATGTCCGACGCGCCCATCGGGGCGTATCTGTCGGGCGGGGTCGATTCGGCCGCCATCGTGGCGACGATGGCCGCGCACGCGGCCGAACCGGTGCGCACGTACACCTCGGCGATCCAAGTGGTCACGTCAGACGACGCCTGGTTCGCGTCGACGCTGGCGCAGCAGCTGGGTTTGCGCGCCCGATTCATTCGCTCGACGTTAGACGAACCGGCACTGGCGTTGTTGCCGCTGATGGCATGGGCGGCGGAAGGCGACATCGACGCGGGTTTTATCTGCCGATTCCAGCTGGCGTGGGCGGCGCGGCAGGACGGCCTCAAAGTGCTGGTCAGCGGGCAAGGTATCGACGAGATCCTCACCGGATATCATCGATCGTTCGCCGCGTTTGCGGCCTTTTCCGCCCGCCGCGCCGCGCACCGCCTGTTGTTCGACGGGCGGCGGCCCGATCTTGCGGGTGTGTTATCGACCAGCGACACGGGCAACGCCGACGTTGCTGCCACGGACGAGCTGAAGCGCCAGCACGCGGCCCTGAGCGGCTATCTGTTGCGGTTCGAAGATCGCATGGGGATGCTGGCCGGCGTCGAGGTGCGGGTGCCGTATCTCGATCATCAACTGCTGGAACTGTGCGCGCGCGTTCCGCTGGCCCGCCGCGCCGATCTATTTTCGAACAAACATTTGCTGCGCGAGGCGGTGGCCGGGCGGGTGCCCGACCTTTGTCGGCTGCGCCCGAAGTTTCCGTTCAACGCCAGCCTGCCGCCGTTGACCCACCTTCTTGATATGCATCCAGGCGCCGGCGGCGGCCTGGGCGATCTCCTGTCGCCGTCAGCGGTGAAGCAGCGCGGATATTTTGCCCCCGCGGACGTCCAGCGACTGGTCGACGCGCGCCGTTTCGATGCGCTGGACGGTGTGCTTGTGATTCATTTGCTGGATGAAGTCTTCGTGCGGAATTTTGATCCGCTGCGGTTTTCGCCGGTGCCACCGCCGCCCATCGACGATGTCGCCGCAGTCGACCACGGCCGCCTGCCTGCCGAAAGGTTGATGCTGGCTGCGCGCCGCCGCCTGACCGAGCAACTGGCGCCCGCTGTGGATCCGCTGATCGTCCGCGTGGGCCTGCTGTTTCCCGTCAATGCAGCGCCGGCGGCCAGCCCGGCGCCGGCGCTGGTCGTGCATTTTTCCGACGGACGCGAACCGTACACTCTGGGCGCGGCCGTCTGGGGCGACGCGGGCGCCGACAGCCGACTGGTGGATCTCGTGCGTCTGGCAGATGGGCGTCGGACGTACGCGGCGCTGGCGGTAGCGCTGGGGTTGTCCACGGAAGGCCTGTTCAAACTGGCCGAGCCGTTGCACGCTCACCGGATCTTCAGCCCAAAGTTCTGAGAGTGGTTTCGGCGCGCGCGCCCCGGCGCCGCATCTATCGCAGCAACTTGAACGCGTTCACGACCACCGCCGAGACCTGAATCTCGCGCCGTTCCACCGGCAAGTCGTCGGGCAGCCGGGCGCGCGCCGCTTCGGTCAGGAAGGTCTCGCCGCGGCCGGCGATGTCCTCGCCCAGCTTGGAGGCAATGTTCACTTCGTTGCCGAACAGATCGGTCTGCCCAACCAGCAGTGTCGGGCCGTACCCGATGCCCAGGCTGGCGTGCAGGTCCCAGTCCTCGGGCAGAAACACGTTGGCTTGATCCAGGCGCGATTGAATGGCCCGCGCCCCCGCCACCGCCTCCGGCGCGTCGACGAAGGTGGCGAAGACGTTGTCGGCCTCGGTCTTCACCACGCGACCGCCGTGCTCATTGACGATGGGCCGCACCAGGCCGTGCAGGCGGTGAATCATGGCCAAAAAATGGGTGATCCCGTGCCGCATCGTTAACCGCGAAAAACCGCACATGTCCAGAACCAGAATGGCGCGCGTCTCGGAGAATGCGGCGTGGATCTCGCGATCGATCGCTTCCAGATTCTCCGGGTGTTCGTTGCGCGCGGCCAGCAGGCGATCCAGCAGCGCGCGCGTCGGCCGGCGGGCGGGCGAGCGGACGCGGGCAAGCGGCTTGCGGGTCACCCGCCGATCATCTCAAGGAAATCGGCCGCTGGCCACCAGCAGGTCCAGACGCGCATTGCGCGAGACGTCCTCGGCCTGGGCGGCGGCGGTGTCGGCGTCGCGGGCGCGCTGAGCAGCGTCGATGACTTCCAGATTGGTGGTGGCGCCGGCTTGGTAGGCCAGGTTGGCCAGCTCCAGCGACTTCTGGGCGAACGTGGTGGCGTCGCGCGCGGCGGCCAGGCCCTTGTCGGCCAGCAGCAAGGTGTCGAAGGCGGTGCGCACGTCCGACTGCGCCTGGCGCAGACCCGCCTCGAGATTGGCGTGCGCCTCGTCGATCAGCGCCGCGCGTTCGTGCGCGATCCCCGAGCGCAGACCACCGTCGTAAAGCGGCAGCGTCAGCACCAGTTGCGCCTGCCAGCCCTCACGCGGCAGCAGCGGTGATCCTTGCTGGATGAACGGCTGCCCGACCGCCGTCAGCAGCGGCGCGTAGTACGCCCAATCGCGATCCGCCTGCGCCTGCGCCGCCGTCAACCGCTGATTGAGCAACTTGATGTCCGTGCGCTGCAGGTTGGCTTCGCGCAGCGCCGATTCCCGATCGGGCGGCGCGGCCAGCGCGACGGTGTCGGTGGAATCCACCGGCGTGTCGGCGGCCAGCAGAACGCCCAGCGCCTCGCGCGCGCGCACCAGACCTGCGTAGGCCGTTTGCACCTGCACCTCGACGCTGGCCAGATCCTGCGCCGCCCGCTGGTCGTCGATGCTGTGGCCGAGACCGCCAACCAAACGGGTGTGCGCGTACGTGTAGTGATCCTTGGCGGTGGCGCGCGCGGTTTCGTTCACCACGATCACCCGGTGCTGCGCCACCACGGTCAGGTAAGCGCGCGCCGCCGCGGTGGCCAGCGCGCGCCTGACGTCGGCGGCGCCGGCTTCGGAGATGCGAACGTTGTCGCGCGCGGCACCCGTCAGTCCCCACGCCACCGGCGACACCAGCGGCAGCGTCAGCGTCAGGTTGCCGGCCCATTGGTTCTGGTCGGCGGTGATGGTCTTGTGGTCGCTGGCCAAGCGATCGCCGTTCAGTCGCGTGTAGCTGCCGTTGCCGACCAGCGTGGGGAAGAATCCGGAGCGCACTTGCGTGACCAGTGCGTTGGCGCGGGCGATCTCGGCCAGCGCAACCGCCACCGTCGGGTTGTGGCGAAGAGCGCGCTCGATCGCTTCGTTGAAGGTCAGCTGCGGCGCCGGCGCCACCGCGGGCGCGTCGGCGGCACGCGCTGCGGTTGATGCCAGGAGAACGCCGGCAAAAAAACCGATCGCTGCGCGCGCGCCCCCTCGCAGTCGGTGAAAAAGCACGCCTCTCGATAGCACGGCGGCGCGGGGCCGACCAACTGTGGATCGGAACTTTGCAGCCGGCGCCAGCCACCGGTAAGGTGTCGCCATGCGAATGATGACAAGGACCGTGGTGACTGTGGCATTCGCCGCCTGGATGACCGGCGCCTCCGGCTCGGCGCGGGCCATCGATCTGGATGGACTGACCAAAAAAGCGGTTGGTGGCGCCGAGAGCGCCGCCGCCGGCAAGGTCGAGCAGAAAGTGAACGCCAAGCTGCTGGCCGATGGGCGCAAGAACCAGTGCAGCTTCAAGACCGACACCGACGAGCTGGTGCCGGGCTGCGACGCCAAGTTGAAAAAGCTGACCAACGCGCTGGTCGACGCCAAGAAGCAGCTGGACGCGGCCGGCCTGCGCAACTACAAGTTCGAGGTCTCCGGCCACACCGACACCAGCGGCTCGGCCGAGCACAACAAGCAGCTTTCCGAGAAACGCGCCCAGGTGATCGTCAAAGAGTTGATGGCGCGCGGGATCGGCGCCGGCGAGATCATCGCCATCGGGATGGGCTCGGAAAAACCGCTGGTCACGCCCGACAACACGCCGGCCAAGAAGGCCAAGAACCGCCGCTACGAGATCCGGGTGCGGCTGTAAAAACCACGGCGCGGGGCCCGCGTCTTGACCAGCAGCGATGACAGCGACGGCGGCGCCGAGAACAACGACGACGCGCGCGCGTTGCCGCCTGGCCAGGTTCGCGGCGCGCCGCTGACCATCGATTTTGAAGGACAGGCCATCCGCGCCTTCGCCGGCGAATCGGTGGCGGTGGCCTTGCTGGCGGGCGACATCCGCACGCTGGGGCGTTCGTCCAAATACCACCGGCCGCGCGGCGCGTTCTGTTTCGACGGCCACTGCGCGTCCTGTTACCTGCGCATCGACGGCCGTCCGAACCTGCGCGCCTGCATGACGCCGGTGGCGCCGGGGCTGCGCTGTGAACGGCAGAATGCGTTTCCCACCGCCGACGTCGATCTGCTGACGGCGGCCGACTGGCTGTTTCCGGGCGGCATGGACCACCACACGCTGATGACCGGCACGCGCCTCGGCAATCGGCTGTTCTTGAAACTGGTGCGGCAGATGGGCGGATCAGGAACGCTGCCTGACCCGGACACCGTCGCGGGCGCAGCCAACGCGGCGCCGGCGGCGAACGCCGAGGCGATCACCGTCGACGTCTGCGTGGTCGGCGCAGGCCCGGCGGGATTGACCGCGGCGCGGGTGGTGGCGGCGGCGCCGTCGCGCCCCCGGGTGCTGGTGATCGACGAGCAGGCGGCTCCCGGTGGCTCGCTGCTGGCCGAGCCGGGCGGATCGACACGGGCCGCCGCCTTGGCCGGCGCGGCGCAAGCGGCGGGGGCGCGGTTGTTGGCGCAAAGTACGGCGATCGCGTTTTATCCCGAAGATCTCGGCCCCGACGGGAAACCAGGCGTGCTGGCGGTGGCGGCGCCGGATCATCTGCTGCGCGTGTCGGCGCGGCGATTCGTGTACGCCACCGGCGCTTATGATCAGAATCTGCCCTTGCCGACAACGATCGGCCGGGAATCATCTCGGCGCGCGGGTGCGGGCGGCTGGCCTTTCATCACGGCGTGCGCCCGGCGCGGGCCGGCGGCCGCATCGTCGTCCTGGCGGGGACACCGTACGCCTTTCGCCTGGCGACGGGCTTGAAGGCGGCCGGGCTGGACGTGGAGGTCGTCGATCTGGAGCGCGAGCGCGTGCTGGGCGCGCGTGGCGTGCAGACCGTGCGCGGCGTCGACGTAGCGGCGGCCGGCGCAGAGCCGGACATCGACGTCAAGGCGGCGGCGCGCACCGTGCGCGGTGACGTGGTGGCGGTCGGCGCGCGGCCCGCCCCGGCGTCGGAGCTGCCGCGCCAGCACGGCGCGACGGTGACGTTGGATCCGGCACGCGGTGGCTTCGCGGTGATCGTCGACGAGCGGTTCGTGGCGGCGGTGGATGTCTTGGCCTGCGGCGACGTGATCGGTTACGGCGGCCCCGACGCGGCACGGACCAGCGGCGAACAAGCCGGCCGCGCCCTGGCCGAGCAGCTAGAATCAGCACCATGAACGGCGCGTGCTTGTCGGTCGCCTGCCTGGTCAGCGTGCTGGGCGCTTGCGGCGGCAGTTCAGGGGTGGACGGCCCGGGCGTCGACGCGGCGGCGGAGTCTCCATCTGGCGACACAGGCGACGACACACCCGACGACAGCGCCGGCGCGGCGGATGTGCCGCACAACTGCGCCACCGAGAGCGCCGCGCTGGCCCTGGCTCTGCATGCCATCCCCAGCGCCGAGTGCACGGCCGTGGTGCGCGTCGATTACCAGTCGTTCGCCATCTTCGGCTATCAACTGATCTGCGGCCCGAAGGCCACCGTCACCGAAGCGCAAGCGCGCGCCACCGCCAACACCGACACGGGCTACGGCGCCAGCGCCGACACCGCGCCTGCGCTGAACCCGCCCGACCCCGCCGACGAATACGTGTTCTTTCAGGCGCCAAACGACCTCGGCGGCGCGGCGGCGGTCAGCGCACGAAACGGACAGACGGTTTTCGGCGGCGGCGTCGTCTTCGCTGGCAAGGGCGACATCAAATATCCGGCGACCTGGAAACCGGCCGCTGATCTGGGATCGAACTGCCTGCGCGCCGAAGGCATTCCTTCTTCGCGCGGGCGGGCCGTCGGCGCCGACGCCACCACAACCGGCATCGCCGCCGCCATCGACGCCGTCTCCGGCACCGCCATCCCGGCGGCGATGTGGCGCAGCGGCCGGGTCATCGACGCCGTTGTCCTCGCTTACGCCCGCTCGGTGGGCATCGTCAACGGTGGCGCGAATACCTTCGCCGACGCCGAGTGGATCGTCCTCGTCAACAGCGACTGAGCGCGACCACCGGGCACCCGGATCTCGACGGCGGCGCGCAAGCCGGGCAGTCTATAGGCGAGCCACCATGATCACTTCGCCCGTTCGGATCTGTCAGGGTCGTCTTCGCGTGCTGGCGCTGGCGTCGACGGCGGCGCTGGCGCTCTCGTGCGCCACCGAGCCGCTGCCGGAGCCCGCTGCCCTCGAACCACCACCGGCGTCCGTGCCGCCGCCCGCCGGGCCGCCTACCAAGCTGGAGCCGCCGCCCTTTCCCACCGGCGCGCCGGCCGTGACGCGCGAGAAGGCCGACGACGCCCGCACCGCCAACCGGCGCGCCATCTTCGACGCCGCCTGGACGCTGGTGCGCGACAAGCACTATGACAAGAACCTGGGCGGCGTGAACTGGAACGCCGCCCGCGCCAGGTACGAACCGCTGGCCCTGGCGGCGCCCACCGAATCGTCGTTCTACCGCACGCTGAATCAGATGATCGGCGAGCTGGGCCAGTCGCACATGATGGTCACCGGCCCGGGCGCCGGCGACGAAGAGGACGAAGACCTGGCGCCGTCGACCGACGAATCGGCGGCCAAGCAGCCCGCGGTAAAAGCGGCGGCGGGCATCGGCGATCCCGGGCTGACGGTGCGGGTGATCGAGAATCGTCCCACCATCACCGCGGTCAAGCCCGGATCATCGGCGGAACGCCAGGGTCTGCAGCCGGGGTTCATCGTCACGCAGATCGGCGGCAAGGAGATCCGCGCCTCGTCGGATTCGAAGCGGCCGCTTCGCCCCGTCGAGGAACGCTTCGCCGTGCGGCGGCTGGCGCAGCAGCGCTTGGTGGGCCAGGCCGGCTCGCGCGTGACCCTGCGCTACCTGGACAACAACGATCGCCCGGGCGAGGTGATGCTGACCCGCGACGAACCGAAGACCAACGCCGTGACTTTGGGCCATCTGCCGCCGCTGTATCCGGAGGTGAAGATCGAACAGATCCACGACGTGGGCGTGCTGTCGTTCAACATCTTTCTCTTGCAGCCGGTGCTGGACGACATCAAGCGCGCGGTGGCTGGATTTCGCGCCCGTCACACCCGGGCGCTGATTCTGGATCTGCGCGGCAACCCCGGCGGGCAAGGGGCGATGGCCATCCCGGTGGCGGCGCAGTTCGTCGACCATCCGGTCACGCTGGGCACGCTGCAGTTTCGCGATTTCACCAACACGCTGGTGGCCCGGCCCGAGCTTGGCAACACGCCGTTCACCGGGCCGCTGGTCATCCTCACCGACGAGGGAACGGCGTCGGCGGCCGAGATGCTGGCTGCCGGGCTGCAGGAGGCGAAGCGCGCCACGGTGGTCGGCGACACCTCGCTGGGCGCGGTGCTGCCGTCGATGGTGGTGGCGCTGCCGGGCGGCGCGATCATGCAGTACGTGGTGGCGGATTTTAAGACGCCGAAGGGCGTGCTGCTGGAAGGCCGTGGCGTGCAGCCGGATCGTCGCGTGGTGGAAACCCGCGCCGGTCTGCGCACGGCGCGCGATCCGGTGCTTGACGCCGCGCTGGTGACCATCAGAGCATCGCGGGCCAAATGAAAGCGCGGCGTTGGTCTCAGGTGACAGTACTGCTGGTGATCGGGGCGGCGTGCGCGTCGAGTCCACCGCCACCGGCGGCGGGCGCAGCGGCGGCAACCGGCGTGCCCGATACCGGACCAACGACGAAACCAGCGCCGGCGCCAACAGCCGCGCCCGCCAGCGCACCGCCGCTGGCCCAGCGATCGGCGTCGGGCATCCTGGGCGATGCCATCCAGACGATGGGCTCGCCTGACGCCTGGAACGTGCACAAGAGCCTGCGCATGAGCATGACCATGAGCTTTCAAGGCGTGGGCATCACCGGCACCGCTCAGCGCTTTGCCACCGCCACCGACAAATCGGTGACGGTCACGGACATCCCCGGCGTGGGGATCATCCGCGAGGGCTGCAACGGCAAGCTCTGCTGGTCGCAAGATCCGATCAACGGCCTGCGCATGCTGGAAGGCGCCGAGGCCGAGCAGTCGCGCATCGAATCGGTCTGGAACCCGGAGCTGCGGGTGAACGAGCTCTTCGCCAAGGTGGAAGCCAAGAACCAGGCCGGGCCCGACGGAAAAATGCTGGAGTGTGTGGTGGTGACGCCGAAGATCGCGCCGCCGTCCACGCGTTGTTACGATCCGGTCACGCACTTGCAAGTCTCGGAGGTCGGCGTGCGGCCGACGCCTCAAGGCGACACGCCGTTTTCGTCGACGGTCAGCGACTGGCGCACCGTGGGTGGCCTGAAGATGCCGTTCGCGCTGGAAACCCAGGCCGGGCCGATCACCTTCGCCGCCAAGGTGCAATCGGTGGTCTACGACGAGCCGATGGACGACAAGCAGTTCGAGCCGCCCCAACCGACACCCGCTGCGCCCGCCGATGCGGCGGGCAAATCGACGAAAACCAAGTCCAAGGACAAGGCGAAAAAGGCGAAGACTCCGGCCGGCCGTGAGCCGGCCAAGGCGAACTAGCGCGGCCCGGCCAGCAACAACGGCGACGGCGAATCGGAGGGTCGGCGTGGCGAAGAAAATCATCCTCTGTCGCTGTGAAGACGTCACGCTGGACGACGTCCATCACGCAGTGGCCTCCGGTTTCGGCGAGCTGGAAGAGGTCAAGCGCTATACCGGTTTCGGCACCGGCCCCTGCCAGGGCAAAGAATGTCTGCGCGCCGTGGCCCTGGCCATCGCCGCCGCCACTGGCAAGCCGCTGGCAGCGATGCAACCGTTCACCACCCGGCCGCCGCTTTTGCCGACGCCGCTGAAACTCTTCGCCGCCGGCGCCATCGCAACCGCCGCCGCCGACGCCGACGCTGACGATCGGCCGGACGACGGCGACGGCGGTTCCACACATGCGGGTTGATCAGGCGCCCGCGCGCGCCACCGGCCCGCTGCCGGCGCGGGGCG
>DASXQB010000540.1:0-8346 GCA_036493295.1 Polyangia bacterium
TGCCCGGCCACGTAAAACGTCATGGCCGCGTTGATCGTGGTGGGCGACGCCGCAACGACCATGTAGTGCCCCATGGACATCGATCGCGGCGCCACCACGATGTGCACGCCAGGCGAGCCCGGAGCGGCGGCCGCCACGCCACGCGGCCATTCGGGCCGCATGCCGTCGAGAAAAGCGCTCTCGAAGGAGGCCTTCAGCTCTGCCCAGGTTTTGTCATAGCCGGGATCGCTGGCCATCTTGGATTGCACCCACGCCGCCTCGCCCATCTGCCCGACCTCAAGCTGCGAGTAATCGAACGAGACCGTCACCGGGCCGGCGCCGTGTAGCGGCGACGGTGCGCCGCCGTCGTGAATGACAACCCAGCGTTGGCGGGCACAGCTGGCGACGCTGCTGACGACGATGGCGAAGAAGCACAACGAGAGAACGCGGCGAAACTGAGCAGTCCGAAGCATGGGATCTCCTGGCGCGAGAAAAGAGCCCGACTGTGCCGGCCACTGACGCGATTTGCAACTGTCACTCCGTAACATAGTAAACGCGGCGGCGGCCAGCCCGCGCCCGCGACGACGCGCGAACGATCTGAGATAGTCGCGCGGCATGCCCGCTGCTGACTCCACTGGTTCCGCCTCATCGCCTGCGCCGGTCGTCTATCGCGTCGCCATCCCCGAACCGAACAGCCACGCCCTGCAGGTGCAGATGGACGTTCCGGCGCTGCCGGCGCGCGCCACTGCCACCATCGTGTTCCCGGCCTGGGCGCCGGGAAGTTACCTGGTGCGCGATTTCGTTCGCCACGTCTACGATCTGCGCGTCGTCGACCGCGGCGGGCGCGTGTTGCCGGCGCGGCGTCTCGATAAGCAGCGCTGGGAGATAGGCAGCGGCGGCCGGGCGTTCCGGGTCACCTACCGGGTGTTCGCCTTCGAAGCCAGCGTGCGCACGTCGTTCGTCGACGACAGCCACGCCTACTGGAACGGCAGCAGCGTGTTCTTCTTCGTCGACGGCGAGGTCGCCCGCCCCTGCCACGTGCTGGTCGCGCCGCCCGCCGGCCGTCGCTGGCACGTGGACACCGCGCTGCCGCCGCTGGGCGCGCGCCTCAACCAATTTCGGGCCGCCGACTTCGACGAGCTGGTCGATTCGCCGTTCGAAGTGGGCAAGCACGCGCTGCTGCGCTTTCGCGCCGGCGGCGCCACCTTCGAGCTGGCCCTTTACGGCCGCAGCAACGCCGATCCGCGCCGCCTGGTCGACATTCTGCGCCGGGTGGTCACCACCACCGCCGGCATCTTCGGCGGCTATCCGTTCAAGCGTTACCTCTTCATCGTGCACGCCTTGCCCGTGCACACCGGGGGCCTCGAACACAAGGCATCGGTGACCATGGACATCGCCGGTCTGTCGTTCGAGGACGAGACCGGTTACCAGCGCTTTGCCGATCTGGCGGCGCACGAATTTTTTCACGTCTGGAACGTCAAGCGCATCCGCGACCGCGTGCTGGGCCCCTTCGACTACACCGGCGAGAATTACACCCGCCTCTTGTGGTTCCACGAAGGCTTCACCGACTATCTGGCCAACGTGATCATCCAGCGCGCCGGTGTTCTGTCAGAAGCGCAGTTCTGGAAGTGGATCGCCGAGGACTTTCCCAAATACGCCAACCGCCCCGGCCGTAACGTCACGCCGCTGGACGAACTGTCGTTCGAAGCCTGGATCAAGCTGTACAAACCAGCCGAAAACCACGTCAACGACACCGTCAGTTACTACGAGAAGGGTTTGTGGGCGGGCCTGGTGCTGGATCTCAAGCTGCGCGCGCGCACCGGCGGCGCGCGCGGATTGCCCGACGTCTTTCGCCGCCTCTGGGATCGCTTCGGCGCCCACGATCGCCCCATCGACGAGGCGGACGTGCGCGCGGCGACAGCGGCGGTGGCCGGCGCGTCGATGGATGATTTCTTTGAACGCTACATCCATGGTCTGGACGAGCTGCCGGTGTTGCCGTTGCTGCGCAAGGCGGGGCTTGTCGCCCGCGAGCGCGCCGAGTGGGAACCGGAAGACGCAGGCCCCACCCGCCGCGACCGCTTGAAGGAGCAGCGCCTGCGCGCCTGGTCCGGAATCGCCTTGCACCCCGACCGCACGCTGATCCGCACCGTGGTTCCCGGGTCGCCCGCCGATCGCGCCGGTCTGACCTTCAACGATGACCTCGTCGCCGTCGACGGTGACCGGGTGAACGCCGCCACCTTCGCCAAGCGCATCGCCGATCACCGCCCGGGCGACACCTGCGCGATCACCTTCTTTCGCCGGGATCGACTGCAAGAAGCGAC
The DNA here is from genome assembly GCA_036493295.1 of Polyangia bacterium. GTDB lineage: Bacteria > Myxococcota_A > Polyangia > Fen-1088 > Fen-1088 > DATKEU01. Next base: position 2,301 of record DASXQB010000540.1, read on the forward strand.
GCTGACCCTGAGCGAAAACCCCGAACGCAAGCTGTTGGTGAAACCGGATCCGCAGGCCAGCAAGACGGCCCTGGCGATCCGGCGCGGGTGGTTGGGCTTGTAGCGTCGCGCCGTCAGCGAGCGGCGGCGGCAGCCGTGATGCCCGCCCGCACGCGCGCCAGCGGGGCGCCGTCGTCGAAGGTCACGCCGCCGTCTGGGCGCGCCGACACGCCCAGCTTGCGCCACAGCGCCGGCAGGTCGACCGGCATCGCGTGCATTCCCATCTTTTGATACAGCGGCCGCAGCACCGGACGCGACAACGCGCGATCACCGGTGTCCATCAGTTGCTCGACGGGCCAGGCGACGTGGGTGTTGCCGCCGGCGGCCAGCACGGCGCGCAGGGCGGTCTCCAGCGACTGGCGGTTGTCGCTGTGGGTGCGGATCTCCACGTCGGCCAGCAACCAGAACAAGGCGCCGCCCCAGTACAGCCGGCCCCAGTCGCGCGTGCCGTTCATCCCGCGGTCGGTCTCGTGCGCCAGACCCTTGGGCATCCCGCGCAGCATGTCGGCCCAGATCGATTCGGGGCGCAGCTGGCCGGCGCGCGCGCGGGCGAGCGGCTCGACGTAGGTGGCCAGGCCTTCGGTCAGCCACAGGTACTGGCGCCACAGATCGGGCGTGGCCACATGGACCATCTCGTGCGTGGCCACCCAGTCGTTGCCGCCGTGAGCGGGATCGTCGTCGGGCGCCAGCAAGATCGACGCGCCGCCGCCGCCCAGCTCCTTGCCTTGCATGTTGGCCCGCTCGGGCAAGACGATCACTTGCAAGCGCGGCACGGGGTAGCGGCCGTAAAAGGCGGCGATGGCCTGGGCGGCGTCTTTCAGCCACGCGACGACCGCCGGCACCGCCACATCGCGGGCCAGCGCCACGTCGACCACGCCGCCGCCGACGGTGATCGACTGCGCAGCAAATTCACCGAACGCGGCGTACGGCGCGGTGGGATCGGACGACCAGGTCCCGTCGAAGGTGCCGCCCGCTGCGCGCGGCAGCCCGGAGACGAACATCCACCCCTCCGGCGCCTTCACGTTCAGGCGGAACCGCGCGTCGTCGGTGTCGCGCGCGCGCAAGAGCCAGGTCGTGGTCGGCGCGACGGTGACGCCGGCACGCAAGGCCGCGATGTCGACGTCGTCGATGGCGCGGGCGGCGTCGCCCAGGCGAAAGCGATAGCACACCCGGCAGCCACGCGCCTGACAGCCGCTGGCCGTCCAGAAGCGACCGCGGGTCGGCGCCGGCCGCCAGGTCGTCCCGTCGGCGACGGTCACGTCCGCCAGGTAGGGCAGCGCCGCGCGATCCAGCGTCAGCTCGTCGGCGGTTCCGGGCGGGAACGCCGCCTCCACCCGCAGCTCCGCCGCCTGCGGACCGGCCGTGACGTCGTAGGCGATGCTCGGCGCGCTCGGCGGCGCGCCCGGCGCCGCCGGCGACGCGGCGCCAGCGTTCACCGCCGACGAAAAGAAGAACGCCGCCAGCACCAACGCGACCGCCATCATCAGCGCCTGCCGACGCGCGCGCCGGTCACTCCCGGTTCTGGCGCACGGAGATGGCCAGCTTGGCCACGCTCTTGAGCACGTGGGGCACGCGCTTGGTCAGGTTGATCGACGGCGGTCGCTTCTCGCGCACGGCGAAGGGGATCTCGACGACCTTCTTTCCCTCGCGGTGGGCCCGAATGACGAACTCGCTGGCGAAGACGTCGCGGTCCAGGACGCAGCGGCGGGCGGTCTCCAGCAAGGCCTCGCGCCGGAACGCCTTCAATCCGTGCGTGTCGGTGCCGCGGTAATGGCAGACCACCCGCAACATCCCGTTGTACACGCGCGTCGCCGCCCGCCGGAACAGCGGCCGCTGATCATTCGAACCCACCATGGCCTTCGATCCCACCACCATCTCGGTGTCGCTGCGTTCCAGCAGGGCCAGCGCGCGGGCGTAAAATTGCGTGTCCAGCAGATCGATCTCGTCGCAGATGACGAACTTCCCGCGCGCCTCCAGGATGCCGGTCTTCATGGCCAGGCCATAGTTCGGCGCCCCGGTGGACAGCATGCGCACCTGCGGGTGGGCCCTCTCCAGTTCCTTGCCGATCTCCACCGTGCGATCGCGCGAGCCGTTTTCGCAAAGCAAAAGCTCGTACGTCCAGCCGAAGGGGCGCAGCTTTTCTTCCAGCTCCAGCACCGACCCGGCCAGGATCCCTTCCTCGTTGTAGACCGGGATGACGATGGTGACGTGCGGCGGGACGCTGTCCGGACTCATCGCCGGCCCCTGGAACGGATTTTTTTCCTCACTGCCACGACCGACAATTCCTTGCTTTCTTCTGATCTCACGGGAAACACTGACTTAGCACGAAGGCGGCGACGACACGACATGGTACCTTCTCGTTCGCCCAACAGGGACGTTCACCGCGCGGATCGGGAAGGTCTACAGCGTGTGCGCGATCTGGACCGGCAGCACCGCCGGCGCCTGCGCGGCGCGCCCCGGCTGCTGCTGACGATGCGGTTTCTGGCCGCTGCGCTGTCACGTCTGCGCCACGGCACGGCACCGGTGGCGGCGACGGCGGTGGCGCACCCGCCGGCGGGAACGGTGGCGGTGACGTTCGTCGGCCACGCCACGGTCATGATCACCTCGCCGCAGGCACGCCTGCTGACCGATCCGCTGCTGGATAACAGCCTGTGGGGACTGCGGCGGGCGCGAGCGGCCGGCTTGCACGACGGCGATCGCGACGACGTCGACCTGGTTTTGATCTCGCACGCCCACCGCGATCACCTGCGGCCCAGCAGCCTGCGCCGCCTGTCGCGTGACGCCCGCGTGGTGGTGCCGCCTCGCTGCGCCGATCTGCTGGCCCGGCTGCGCTTCGCCGACGTGGTCGAGCTTGGCCCCGGGCAAAGCCTGCGTCACCGCGATCTGGAGATCACTGCCGTGCCGGTTCGGCATTCGGGCGTGCGGGGCCTGGGCGACCTCGCCCGCCGCGGCGCCACCGGATACATCGTGCGCTCGCAGGGCACCACCGTGTACTTCGCCGGCGACACCGGCTATTTCTCGGGCTTCGCCGAGATCGGTCGGCGCTTCCGTCCCGACGTGGCGCTGCTGCCCATCGCCGGCTACGAACCGGCCAGCTTTCGCGACGAGCACATGTCGCCCCTGGACGCGCTGTACGCCTTCGAAGATCTCGGCGCGCGCGTGTTCATCCCCATCACCCACGGCTCGTTCCCGCTGAGCTATGAACCGCTGGAAGCGCCGCTCGAATGGCTGCGGCAACTGGCCCGATCGCGCGGCCTTGGTCGCGGCGCCGATGACGACGACAGCCGGCACGTGGCGATCTTGGAACACGGCGAAAGCTGTCTCTTCAGGCGTCGCGGCTAAAGAGATACCTTTTCCAGGTAAAAGGCGGCATGTCGACCTTGCTCCAGCGTCTGTGGGAAAGCGGGCGGCCGGACGCGCCGGCGATCGTCGAGGACGCGGCCAGCGACGAAGCGCCGCGCGCGGTTGTGTACGCCGAGCTGCGGGCGCGCGCGCAAACCATCGCGGCGGAGTTGCGCGGCGATCGCGCGTCGCTGGACGGCGCGCGGGTGGCGTTTCTGTTCCCGCCGTCCAGCCGCTACGTCGAAGCCATGCTGGGCGTGTTCCTGGCCGGCGGAACCGCCGTGCCGCTGTCGCCGCTGCACACGCCGGCCGAGCTTGGCCACCTGCTGGACACCGCCGCCCCGATGCGCGTGCTGGCGGCGCCGGCGCTGGCGACGCGCCTCGCTGGCTTGGGCGCGGCGCCGCTGACGGTGCTCGACGATCCGTGGGCGGACAGCGCCGGCACAGGCGCTGGCCCCAACACCACCGCCGCGGCCGCCGACGGCGATCCGGCGTTGATGCTGTTCACGTCGGGCACCACCGGCAAACCGAAAGGCGTCACGCTCAGTCATGCCGCGCTGGCGGCGTCGCTGTCGTCGCTGGAAAACGCGTGGGGATGGCGGGCCGACGATCGGCTGCTGCATGTCTTGCCGCTGCACCACACGCACGGCGTGGTGGTGGCGCTGCTGGGTGCGCTGTGGGCCGGCGCCAGGGCGCGCTTCGCCGCCTTCGATGCGCCGCGGGTCTGGACCCTGCTGGCCGACAGCACGGTATTCATGGCGGTGCCGACCATCTACGCCAAGCTGCTGGACGCCTTTCGCGCCGCCGCGCCCGACACGCAAGCGAGGTGGGCGGCCGGCGCGCATCGCCTGCGCCTGATGACCAGCGGCTCGGCCGCCCTGCCCGCGTCGCTGTTTCACGATTTCGCCGCGCTGGCCGGACAGACGTTGCTTGAACGATACGGCATGACCGAGATCGGGATGGCCCTGTCGAACCCGCTCGCCGGCCCCCGCATCGCCGGCGCCGTCGGGCGCGAGCTGCCCGGCGTTTCCATCGACATCGTCGGTGACGACGGCCGCGTGCAGGGCCCCGACGAACCCGGTGAGCTGCGCGTGCGATCGACGCAGATGTTCTCCGGCTATCACGGCGATCCCGACGCCACCCGGCGTGCCTTCGATCAAGAGGGCCGCTTTCGCACCGGCGACACCGGCGTGCGCGACGCCGCCGGCGTCATCCGCCTTTTGGGCCGCACGTCGACGGACATCTTGAAAAGCGGCGGCTACAAGCTCAGCGCGCTGGAGATCGAATCGGTCCTGCGCGAACACCCGGCCGTCGCCGAGGTGGCCGTCATTGGCGTCCCCGACGAGACCTGGGGCGATCGAGTCACCGCCTGCGTCGTGTTGCGGCCGGGCGCCGCTCTGTCCGTCGAAGACCTGCGCGCCTTCGCCGCCGATCGCCTGGCGCCGTACAAGCTGCCGCGCGCGCTGCGGGTCTTGGACGTGCTTCCGAAGACGGCGCTTGGCAAGGTGCAAAAAGCCGTTCTTTTGAAGATGTGACCCCACCGACGCGCGCGGCGGAATCCGTCCTTGACCCCGCCGCCCTTCGCCGGCCAGACTGCGTGACATATTCCCCCGGAGGTATCAGACGATGCGTAACTGGCTTTGCTCAGGTGTTCTCTTGGTGACGGCGCTGGCGACGGCGACGATCAGCGGGTGCGGCGGCGGCGGCGGCAGCACGGCCGTCACCCCGACGGACTTTTGCGCCCAGGTGGCGACCAAGGAATGTCAGGTGGTGAACAAGTGCGCGATCCTGGACATGAACGCCTGCCTGACCGCGCGAAAGGCCGTGTGCATGGACCAGGTCACCCAGCGCCAGGTTGCGCCGCGCGTGTTCCGCGCCGCCAACATCAGCGCCTGCGTCAACCAGGTCAACGCCGTGTACAGCACCAACGGCACCATCATGCCGTCGCAGATCGACATGATGAACGACGCCTGCGAGTACGTCTTCCAGGGCGACGTCAAGGAATCCTCGCCGTGCTCGGTGAAGTACGACTGCACCGGCACCTTGATCTGCGACAAGACTTTGTGCGCGAAAAAGGTGGTCAAGAACCTGAACGACCTGTGCGGCAATCCGGGCGAGATCTGCAACACCGGCTCGTACTGTTCGATGATGGGCTCGGTCTACAAGTGCGTGGCCAAGCACATGGTCGACGAGGCTTGCGACAATGACACCAACCCGTGCCTGGAATCGCTGCGCTGTCTGGCCGGCAAGTGCGCGGCCCGCGCCGCGGCCGGCGCCGCTTGCACGTCTGACGATGACTGCGCCACGGCGGTGCCGTACTGCGATCCGTACACCGGCAACAAATGCGACCTCGGCCTGTCGTTCGGCGGCGGCGCGGCGGCTTGCGCGGCCTTCGGCGGGACCGCCTCAACCGGCGGCACCGGCGGCGCCGCGGGCACTGGTGGCGCATCCGGAACCGGCGGGGCAACAACCGACGCCGGCGGCACCGGCGGCAGCGCCGCGACTGACGCTGGCGACGACGCCGCCACTGATTGATCGGTCACATCTTCGTAGGCGAGTACGTTACGCGCGGGGCGAAGGTGGACAACCGGATTGGAGGGCGGCTTTCGCGCGTTTGCGCTCCTGGCGGAGCGCCCTTTGGGGGATCCGTTCGCCCTTTCGGGAT
>DASXQB010000541.1:0-7056 GCA_036493295.1 Polyangia bacterium
CGGAATGTCTCTTCGCCCAGTCGGTACCATCGCCATCCTGTCGCTCGCGGCCGCCAGCTGCGCCGGCCGGAGTTCTCATCTGGCGAATGGCAGCAACGCGGGCACGGTGGTGGCGGGGGTTTGGGACGGCGTCTTCCGCGCGGTCCTGCGCGACGGCGTCGGCAGCGGCGACACCCGCATCGAAAAACAGGAGTGGCACCTGTCGCAGGCCGGCGACAGCGTCAGCGGTTACTACATCGCCGCGCTGACCTTCGTCTCGGGCGACGGCCGGCCATACATGTGCAACCGCGAGGCGCAGTTCTCGGCCATGCAGCGCTTCGACGTCAGCGGCCAGGTGCGCGGCGGCGTGGTGGAGATTCAGGAGATCGCCCAGCGATCGGCGCAGGGCCGCTGCGATCCGGGCAGCCGACGCCTGGCGCGCTATCAGGGCAATCTGCGCGGCGACGTGCTGACGCTGGTGACCGGTGAGCATCGGCAGACGCTTTACCGCAACAAGGAGGCCGGCACGCGCCGCGAGGCCAGCGCCGCCGATGTGCTGGCGGACGCGCCCGCCACCGAGGCGACGTTCCCCAGCCTGGACCAGCGCGACCTGGCCAATGGCGCCGCGCCCGTCACCGGGTCAGCGCCCACCGACGTCAGCGGCCTGTGGGTGTGGGAACACCGTGGCGCCGCGCCCGGCGGCGACGAGAAACAAGAGCGAGAGGAATGGCACGTCACCCAGGACGGCGCCAAGCTGACCGGCTACTACGACCGCGTGGTGCACCAGGTGTCGATCGACGGCCACGCCTATCGCTGCAGCATGTCCCTCGATTTCCAAATCGCCACCCGGTACCAAATCACCGGCGAAGTGCGCGGCGACCAGGTGATCATCTACGAGAACTCGTTCGAGGTGCTGGAGCCGAACGCCTGCGACAACGGCAAGCGACGCCTTGACGCCTACGAAGGCCAGGCCTCGGACGAAGAGCTACGGCTGGTCTGGGGCGTGGGCGGCCAGGTCCTGCACCGCCCGCGGCCCGACGTGCCGACGCAGCGGTTTTGAGTACAACGCCGACAAGTTTGGGACCAGGTCGGTACCAAGTGCGCCAGTGCGTCGCCTCGGAAGGTCAACCTCGCGTCGGCAAGCGCGCGGCTTGGGCGTCGCGACCCGTTCATCGTCCGAGGCCGCTTACTTGCTTTCGTCGCCGAGTGGCATCCGCTCCGCGTCCGGAACAAAGGCTCGCCGACGGAACACGGTCTACCGCAAGCGAAGGGTGGCGGATGCCACTCGGCGACGAAAGCCTTATGGAAGAGCTCCACGCCAAGACAGACCGTGGTCTGGCGGCGAGCAAGCAAGCGGCCCGGGACGGTGAACGGGTCGCGACCTCGAAGCCGCGCGCGGGCCAACCGCGAGGTCGACCTTCCGACGTGCCCCACCTGGTACCGACCTGATCCCGAACTTTGGGGCGTTGGACAAAGAGCGCGGTTACTTCTTCGCCTTCAGCTCGGCGTCGATCAGGGTCTTGAACTGATCGAAGGGTTGCGCCCCGACCAGACGCGTGCCGTTGACGAAGAACGTGGGCGTGCCGGTGGCACCGACGGCGGCGCCGTCTTTGGCGTCGGCGTCGACCTTGTCCTTGAACTTGCCGCTGTCCAGGGCGGCGCGGAACTTGGTCATGTTCAGGCCCAGATCCTCGGCATACTTTTCCAGCGACGGGCGATCCAGCGCTTGCTGGTTAGCGAACAGCTTGTCGTGGTAGGGCCAGAACTTGCCCTGCTCATTGGCGGCCAGCGACGCCTCGGCGGCCAGGTGCGCCTTGTCGTGAAACGGCAACGGCATGTTGCGGAAGGCGATCTTCACCTTGCCCGGATACTGATCCTCGATCTGCTTTAGCGTCGGGGTGACGCGGCCACAGAACGGACACTGAAAGTCAGAAAACTCCAGCACGGTCACTGGCGCCGAGGCCGCGCCCTTGACCGGCGCATCGCCGACCTTGACGTCGACCTTGGCCTCCGGTGCCGCGGGTGCTGCGGCAGCGGCGGGCGGCGGGCTGTTCGCCGCCTGCTCCATCAGCTTTTGATAGACGTCCTTGAGCGGAGTCCCCTTCTTGATCAACGCGTCGGCCTTCTTGATCTCCTCGTCGATGATGGCCTGGAAGTCGCTAAAGGGAACGGCGCCCACCAGCTCGCGTCCATTGATGAAGAACGTCGGCGTGCCGTTGGCGCCCACCGAATTGGCCAGCTTCTGATCCTGGGCGATCTCGTCTTTCAGTTTTGGATCGTCCATGTCCTTCTTGAACTTGGCCATGTTGAGGCCGATCTCGGCCGCGTACTTGTCCAGGTTGGCGCGTTCAAGCTGGGTGTTGTTGTCGAACATCTTGTCGTGCAGCTCCCACGCCTTGCCCTGGCGGTTGGCGGCCTGAAAGGCCAGCGCCGCTTCCATGGCGTGCTCGTGGAACGGCAGCGGCTGGTTGACGAACACCACCGCGACGTCCTTGCTGTACTTCTGCTCGACCTCTTTCACCGTCGGCGTGGCCCGCTTGCAGAACGGACACTGGAAATCGCTGATCTCGGCGATGGTCACCTTGGCCGCCTTCGGTCCCAGGCGTGGGTTGTGCGCGGCGAACATGATCTTGCGCGGCCCCGAAGGCGCCGCGGGCGCCGCGGCGCCCGGCGCCGGCTTCTGCTTGTCGTCGATGGCGGCCAGGATCTGCGGCAGAGGCTTGCCGTCCTTGGCCATCTGGATGGCCAGCTTGGCCAGGTTCGGACTGCGCGGGCAGTTGGGATCCTTCTTCACGCAGGTGCCGATCGACCCCATTCCGCAGCCGCACTCGCAGTTGCGCTCGTTCATCGCCTGCATGGCGGTGGTCTTCTGCGCGGCGGTCAGTCCGTCGAAGTTCATTCCGGAGACCGTCGCCAGATCGGCGGACTTCATCCAGCCGGCAGGAAACTCGCCTTCGGCTTTGTATGTCTTGTCGGGCAGCTTGGTGCCGGCAGGAACGCCATCTGCTGCCTTGTCCGCTGTCTTGGATGGCGCCGAATCACCGGCGGCCGTCGTCACGTGACCGCCGCCGGTTTCGCGGCCGACCAGAAATCCGACGGCCAACCCGGTGACAAGCGGCCAAATAGCGGCACCCCAGTGCCGTCCTGTCTCTGCTTGCTGCGCCATGCGCGTGCTTATAGCAGAAACGGAAATCTATTCTTCGTCGTCGTCCGCGGCCTTCGAACGGCGGCTGCTGGTCGAATCGAAGTCCAACTCGCCGGCGAACATCCCGTCCAGAAGTTCGTCAACCGAGCCGCTGCTGACATCGCGGCGCAGCTCTTCGCGCTCGAACTCTTCGAAGGTGCGGTAAATCTTTTGATCGTCGTAGCGTCCCATGTTCGTTCTCCTTGTTCGTCTCGACCAACAGAAACCCTACATGTAGGTTTAGATAATACCCGCGCTCACACGCGGTCAAATTTTTCATCGACGAGCGCGCAACCAATGACAAAACGAGCGCGGGTTGAACCCTTTCGCTCGCGCGTGTTAGGTAGGGTTCGCCCTCATGGGAAAGATCATCGCGGTCGCCAATCAGAAGGGCGGCGTGGGCAAGACGACCACGGCGGTGAACCTGGCTGCCTCGCTGGCCGCCGCCGAGAAACGGGTGCTGCTGGTCGACGTCGATCCGCAAGGGAACGCCAGTTCGGGCCTGGGTTATGCCCGCGGCGACGCCGAAGCGGACAGCATCTACGACGTGCTGGTGGACGGGCGCCCCTGCGCCGAGGTCATCCGCAAGACCGAGCTGCCCACGCTGGATCTGATCCCCGCCACCGCCGACCTGGCCGGCGCCGAGATCGAACTGGTGTCGCTGCCCCAACGCGAGACCCGCCTGCGCGGTCCGCTGCGCGCCATCGCCCGCGACTATGATTTCGTCATCGTCGACACGCCGCCCTCGCTGGGCCTGCTGACGCTGAACGCGCTTTGCGCCGCTGACGGCGTGCTGGTTCCGTTGCAGTGCGAGTACTACGCCCTCGAGGGATTGTCCGATTTACAGAACACCATCAGCTTGGTCGGGCAAGCGCTGAACCCGGGATTAACCATCGAAGGCATCGTTCTGTGCATGGTGGACACACGACAGAATCTGACCGAGCAGGTGGCCAACGAGGTGCGCTCGCACTTCGACGGCAAGGTTTACGCCACCACCGTTCCGCGCAACGTGCGTCTGTCCGAGGCGCCGTCGTTCGGCAAGCCGATCATCCTTTACGACATCAGCTCGAAGGGCGCGAAGAGCTACCTCGATCTGGCGCGCGAGTTCCTGAGCCGCCACAGCGCCAGTGCCGGGGCGACGGTGAGCGGCCAGCCATGACCGGACCCAAGCGCAAGGCGCTGGGCCGCGGCCTGGCGGCGTTGATTCCCAGCGCCCCGCCCTCGCCCGCCGCGGCGCCGGTGGGCGGCACGTTGCTGACCCGCGGTGACGGCCTGCGCACGCTGGCCATCGAAGAGATCCATCCGTCGGGCGATCAGCCGCGCCAGACCTTCGACGACGCCCGCCTGACCGAGCTGTCCGATTCGATCCGCACGCAGGGCGTGATCCAGCCGGTGATCGTGCGCGTGCGCCCGCAAGGCGGTTATGAACTGGTGGCCGGCGAACGCCGCTGGCGCGCCGCCCAGCGTGCCGGCCTGCACGAGATCCCCGCCGTCGTGCGCGACATCGCTCCCATGCGCGCCTTCGAGATGGCCATGGTCGAAAACCTGCAGCGCGCCGACCTGAACCCCATCGAAGAAGCGGCCGGCTATCAACGGCTGATCAGCGATTTCGGGTACACGCAGGAGACCCTGGCCGGCCGGGTGGGCAAGGATCGCACGACGGTCACCAATGCCCTGCGGTTGCTGCGGCTGCCAGAATCGGTGCGCGATCTGGTGGTCGCCGGGCGCATCTCGATGGGACACGCGCGGGCGCTGCTGGGTCTGGAATCCGTCGACGCGATGGAGCGGCTGGCCCGGCGGGTGTCGGCGCGCGAGATGTCCGTTCGTCAGGTCGAGGCGCTGGTGCGGCGCGAGCGCAGCGTCTCGGCGGCAGCGCCAGCGCCCGCCACGCCGTCGGCGTCGGCGCGCGATCTGGGTGACCGGCTGGCGCGGGTTCTCGGCACGAAGGTCAAAGTCGTCGAGGTCGGGCCCGGGCGCGGCCACCTTGAAGTGCACTATCACTCGCTGGATCAGCTGGACGCCCTGATCGCCCGCTGGCTGCCGTCATGACGCCGGCGAACGGCACCGGCGGCGACGGGCGGCGCAAACAGCCCACGCCGGCGCCGCTGACGTTCGATCTCGAGTTTCGTTCGGCCGGATCATTTTTGCTGGCCTACGCCAACCACCTGGCGGCCGGCGGGCTTTTTCTCGAGGTCAGCGTCCCGCCGATCAGCGATCCGGCGGTGGTGATGTTCCTGCGCGTCCCCGGACAGGCACCCATCGAACTGGCGGGCCAGATCGCCTGGGCGCGGGAGCACGCCGCCGGGCCGGGGCAGCCCCCCGGCGTCGCCATCGACATCCTCACGCCGGCCGACAACTATGGCGCCATCGTCGACGATCTGGCTCATCACTTTCACGGCGTGCGCGTGCTGCTGGGCACCGGCGAGCCGGCCCCGCGAGCGATCCTCAGTCGGTATTTGAAGTCGATCATGGCCTGCGAGATCGTCGAGGTCGACTATCGCCAGGCGCCCGAACGGCAAAACGCGGTCGTCGATCTGGCGATGGTCGATCTGGATTCGTCGGGCGCGCACGGCGACGATCTGGTGCGCCGCCTGGCGGCCGGCTCGGACACCCGCGCTTCACCGATCATCGCGCTGGCGCAGCTGGAACGCGATCGGATTCGAGCCCAGCAGCTGGGCGCGCACGAAGCGCTGGCGAATCCGCCGCAGTTCCCCGATCTGCAGGCGTCGGTGGTTCGCTGCGTGACCCGCCCGGTGCGGATCCTGATCAAATAGCGAACTCGGGCAACGAAGCGCGCGACGAAACGTACGCTCAAACCCCGGCGCGCACCCGGGCCGAGGCCAGCGTGTTGGACAGCAGCATGGCGATCGTCATCGGTCCCACGCCGCCCGGCACCGGGGTGATCGCGGCGGCGCGTTCGACGGCGGCGGCGAATTCCACATCGCCCAGCAGCTTGCCGTTCGGCATGCGGTTCATGCCCACGTCGATGACCACCGCGCCTGGTTTGATCCACGCGCCCTTCACCATTTCAGGCCGACCGACAGCGGCCACCACCACGTCGGCCCGGCCGATGACGGCGGGAAGGTCGCGCGTCTTCGAATGGCAGACGGTCACCGTGGCGTCGGCGGCGATCAGCAGCGCGGCCATCGGCTTGCCGACGATGTTCGACCGGCCGACGATCACCGCATCGGCGCCGGACAGCTGCGCGCCGGCCTCTTCCAGCAGCTTCATCACCCCGAACGGGGTGCAAGCGATGAAGCGCGGCTCGCCCAGCAGCAAGCGGCCCAGGTTGTCGGGGTGAAAACCGTCGACGTCCTTGGCTGGATCAACGGCCAGCAGAATCCGGCGCGCGTCGATGCCAGCGGGTAACGGAAGCTGAACCAGAATGCCATCGACATCGCGGTTGCGGTTGAGCCCGTCGACGAGCGACAGCAGCTCTGATTCGGACGTCGTCGCCGGCAAGTGGTGATCGAACGTGCGAAAGCCGGCCTCGCGGCAAGCCTTGGTCTTGCCGTTGACGTAGACCTGCGACGCCGGATCCTGACCGACCAGCACCACCGCCAAGCCGGGCTGCGCACCCTTCGCGGTCAGGGTCTTCGCTTCTTCGGCCAGCCCGCCGCGAATGCGAGCCGCCAGCGCCTTGCCGTCGAGGATCGTCGCCGCCATGGAAGGCAACCCTATATCACGCGCGCCGGCTGGCGGCGTCCGGATTCAGGATGGCGGCCGAACCACGGTCGCGGTCATCGGCGCGTACCGAAAAACACCGTCGCTCGCTGCCCGTTTTATGATGGTCGCGGCCGGCACGCGCGTTGCAAATTCGCGCCGCATGATGCGTTCGTCTGGTTTGCTTTTGCTTTGCTTCGGGATCGTGACTGGCACCGAGGCGCTGGCGC
>DASXQB010000542.1:0-4011 GCA_036493295.1 Polyangia bacterium
GGTGATGGAATTCGTCACCGGCGACGACGTGGCGGCGGTGATCCGCCGGGAAGGCCCGATGGCGTTCGGGCGCGCGGCCCGGTTTTTTGCGCAAATCTGCTCGGCGCTGACCGAGGCGCACGAACACGGCATTGTTCACCGCGATCTCAAGCCAGAAAACCTGATGCTGGTACGCCGGCGCGACGGCGGCGAGCACGCCAAGGTGTTGGACTTCGGTCTGGCCAAGCTGCGCGAGCGAGAAGAGTCGTCGGCGATCACCGCCGGGGCGCGCATCGTCGGAACGCCATATTACATGTCGCCCGAACAGGTGCGGGGCGAGTCGTTGGATGGACGCGCGGACATCTACAGCCTGGGAGCGACGTTGTACCGCGTGTTGACTGGCTATCCGCCCTTTCACGCATCGACGCCGATGGGCGTGCTCACCAAGCACGTCACCGACGAGGTGGTGCCGCCACGTGAGCGAGCGCCGGAAAAATCCTTGCCGATCGCCGCCGATCGGATCGTGCTGCGGGCGATGGCCAAATCACCCGACGATCGGTATTCCACCGCGGGAGAGATGGAGCGCGATCTCGAGGCGGCGCTGCGCGAGTTGCCACACCCCGACGCTCCCGCACGAACGCGTTCGCAGGCATCGCGCGCTGCCGCCGCGCGGCCAGTTGAGGAAGCGGCCACTGTTAGCTTGGCCGACGACGACCTCGACAGCGCGCCGCCCGATTCAGATGAGCGCCTGCGGCGCAGCGACATCGACGAGTTTGAACGCGCGCTGAAACGCCGCCGTCTGCTCACGCGCATCGGTCTGCCGCTGTTGATCGCCGGTGCCGCCGCCGCCAGCATCGTCCTCGGCATGCGCTCGGGCGGCGAAAAAGCCGACGTCGTCGAGCATGAACCGAACAACACGCCCGGCTACGCCAATCTGCTACCGATGGGCACGACTGTGCGCGGGACCATCGGCGTGGCACAGGCGGACGGCCAGTCGGACGTGGATTATTTTCGGGTCCCCGCCGGGCGCGGGCCGCGCGTGTTCAGCGCCCGGCTGGAAGGCGTGCCCGGGTTGGATCTGGTGCTGGAATTGTTCGATGCACAGGGCCGGCGCTTGGCCAAAGCCGACGCTCACGGGCGGGGCGGCGGCGAGCGAATGCAGCCGATCGTCATTCCATCCACCGAAGTTTTCTTGGCGGTGCGCGAGGTCTGGATCCAGGGCGTGGTCCCCACCGAAAGCCCGAACGATCGCTATGCCCTGACCGCTCGCTGGGCCCCGCCCGAACCGGGTTGGGAGCTGGAACCGAACGACACCGAAGCCACCGCCACGCCGGTCGTCGCCGGTGCATCGGTGCGCGGCTATCTCGCCGACGCCGATGACAAGGACTGGTTCGCCATCACCGCGCCCAGTGACGGCGAGTTGACCGTGCGCGTGACGCCTCCGGCGGAGGTCGACGGCGTTTTGCTGCGAGCCGAGAAGGCCGCCGCCATCAACCACCACGGCCCGGGCGGCCTCGAGGAGATGACCGTGCCCGTGCAAGCGGGCAAACCGCTGCTGGTCGGCGTGGCCCGCAAGGTGGCCGCTGGCAAGGATCCGAAGGCGCAGGTGCTGCCAGGCCTGGACGACCCGTACGAGCTGGCGACGACGTTTCGTCCCGGCCCCTGAGCGGCGCGTCCGCCTGGCGTCTTAGCGGCGCGTCGCCATCAGCCGGGACGCTTCCTTCGCGTGGTAGGTCAAGATCATGTCGGCGCCGGCGCGGCGCATGGACAGCAGGGTTTCCATCATCACCCGGTCGTGATCGATCCAGCCGTTGGCGGCGGCGGCTTTGATCATCGCGTACTCGCCCGAGACGTTGTAGGCGGCGACCGGCACGTCGAACTCGCGGCGGACCTCGCTAATCACGTCCAGGTACGCCAGCGCCGGCTTGACCATCACCATGTCCGCGCCTTCTTCCACGTCCAGCGCCACCTCGCGGATCGCCTCGCGCACGTTGGCGGGATCCATCTGGTAACCCTGGCGATCGCCGAACGCCGGCGCCGAGTCGACCGCGGTGCGGAACGGGCCGTAATACGCCGACGCGTACTTCGCCGCGTACGACAGGATTCCCACCCGGTGAAAGTCTTCCTCGTCCAGCGTTTCGCGCAGAAAGCCGACGAAGCCATCCATCATTCCCGACGGGGCGACGATGTCGGCGCCGGCGCGCGCGTACGAAAGCGCCAGGCGGCCCAGGTTTTCCAGGGTGGCGTCGTTGTCAACGTCGCCGTTCAAAATGACGCCACAGTGGCCGTGGGTGGTGTACTCGCAGAAGCAGGCGTCGACCATCACCGCCAGCTCGGGCACCGCTTTCTTGATGGCGCGGATGGCGCGCTGGACGGCGCCGCCTTCGTGCCACGCCTCGCTGCCAACCTCGTCTTTCTTTTCGGGCAGACCGAAAAGCAACACGCCGGGGATTCCCAGCTTGGCGATTTCCTCCGCTTCGCGCGCCACCTCGTCGACGGACAGATGAAACTGGCCGGGCAGCGACGAGATCTCCTTGCGGATCCCTTTGCCCGGGCAGATGAACAGCGGGTAGATGAAATTGTCGGCGGAAAGCGTGGTTTCGCGCACCAGGCGGCGCACGGCGGACAGCTGGCGGAGGCGACGAGGGCGCGATTCGGGGAACGACATGTTCCCGCAAGCCTAGCCGAGGTGTATCGCCCGCTCAAACCTTGCCGGCGTCGGCGCGCTGGCGAAAGGCGATCAAGGCGCTGACCATCGCCGTCGCGGACGGTGAATCGGGGACGACGTCGACGCTGACGCCGGCGGCAGCGATGGAGGCGGCGGTGGTGGGGCCGATGGCGGCGACGATGCGCCCGTGCAGCGCCGCCGCGCCGTGGCCGTCGACGAAAGCGTGGAACGCCGATGGGCTGGCGAAGGTGGCGACGTCGAACGCCGGCGGCGCCCCGCCCAGCGCCAGCGCCGCGGTCTGCGAGACCGCCACCACGTCGACGGCGCAGCCTTGCCGACCGAGGCTTTCGACCAGAAAGTCGCGGCCGCCGATGGCCTGCGGAAACAGCACGCGAGTGCCAGCCGGCAGGGCGGCCAGCGCGGCGGCCAACCCTTCCTGCCGCTGTTGATCGAAAGCCGGCAGAGCGTCGACGTTGATCCCCGCTGCGTCCAAGGCGCGCGCCGTCTCCGCGCCGACAGCGGCGATCTTCAGGTCGGCGAACGACGCGCCCTTTTCGCCGGCGCGCGCCAGGGTGAAGCGCACGGCCGACGGGCTGGTGAAGATCGCCCATTGATAGCCGCCGATCGCCGCCAGCGCTTGATCCAGCGCGGTCCAGCTCGGTGGCGGCTGCACGGCGATCGTCGGGTGCGACACGGCGATTGCCCCGGCGGATTCCAGGGCAGCGGCGAACGGCGGGATCTGTTCGGCCGGTCGGGTCACCAGAATTCGCCATCCAGCCAGCGGTCGCGGCGCAACGGTCACCGTGGAATGATACCTTTGCGGCAAGGATGCGTCTTCACTGTCGGGGCAGGGGGCCGACTTCTGGTCGGTGTGGGTCTGGATCAATCGGCTTTGCGCGGGTGGCGCTGATTTGTTTGCTGCTGGCGTTGGCGGCAGCGCCTGCTTGCCGCAGCGGCAACGCCGGCAAGAGCGAGGCCGCCGGTCTTGATCTGCGCCAGGCACCGGCGGTGACCATCCCGGCGGCCGGCCGCGCGGTCTCGTTTCACGTCGAGCTGGCGCGCACCGACGCCGAGCACGAACGAGGCCTGATGTACCGGGCGCACCTGGATCCCGACGCCGGCATGCTGTTCTTGTTCGACCACATGGCGCCGCTGACCTTCTGGATGAAGAACACGTTGATCCCGCTGGACATGCTGTTCATCGACGCCGATCGCAAGATCGTCGGCATCGTCGAGAACGCCGAGCCGCAGACGCTGACCTCGCGCCGGGTGGACGGCGAATCGCAGTACGTGCTGGAGATCGGCGGCGGCCTGGCGGCGCGCCTGGGCATTCACCCCGGCGCGACGGTCGAATTTCGCGATGT
>DASXQB010000543.1:0-11037 GCA_036493295.1 Polyangia bacterium
TTGGCCGTGCCGTGGCGAACGACGTCGGTCAGAAGGGTGGCGATGATGATCAGCACCAGCAGCGTGGCGGCGCCGCAGCTCACCATCAGCGCGCCGTCGCCCAGGCGGCTGCGCAAGCGGCGGGCAAACACCGACGGTCGCGCGGCCATCGCCGCTGGTGCGGCGCTTCGTGGCGCGTTCATAGCGCCATGCCCAGCTTGCGCTTCATGCGGCGGATGGCCAGGTCGCCGATCAGATTGATGCCGAAGGTGATGACGAACAGGAACGTCCCCAGAAAAAACAGCACCGTGTAGTGGGCGCCACCGAAGACCACCTCGGCCAGCTCGGCGGCGATGGTGGCGGACAGCGTGCGCACCGAATCGACGAAACTGGCCGAGGTGATGGCGGCGTTTCCCGACGCCATCAACACCACCATCGTCTCGCCCACCGCTCGGCCCAGGCCCAGGGCGATGGCGGCGGCGATGCCGGGGCTGGCCGCCGGGATCAGCACGCGCAGCACGGTTTGATAGCGGGCCGCGCCCAGCGCCGTCGACGCTTCGATGTAGCTCGGCGGCACGGCGCCGAAGGCTTCCTCGCTGATGGTGAAGACGACCGGGATGATGGCGAACGACAGCGCCACACCGGCCACCAGCGCGTTCAGCCGCGATTCCAGCCCCAGCAGATCCTGAAACCACGACGCCATCACCATCAAAGCAAAAAAGCCCAGCACCACCGACGGCACACCGGCCAGAAGCTCGATGGCTGGCTTGACGATTTCCCGGGTGCGGCGACCGGCGTATTGCGACAGATACAGCGCCGCGGCCACACCCAGCGGAACCGCCACCAGCATCGCCACCAGGCTGATCTTCAGCGTTCCCAAAATCAGCGGCCAGATTCCGAACTTCGGGACGTCGGAGACCGGCTGCCAGATGTGCGCGGGAGCGTCGTAGCCGGGCCACGCCTGCGCGGTCCACATCTTGTCCAGCGTGACTTCCTGGTGAACGTTCGCGCTGAAGAAAAGCGGCAGCGCTTCCTTGGCCACGAAGGCGAAGATCAAGATCACCGCCGCGATGGCGGTCATCGCTGTTACGCGGATGCCCACCTCGGCGACGCGGTGCCAGGCCGGCGCCATCGCCGGAACGTACGTACCGCGGATGGCGGGCAGTCGGGGCAGCGCCGTCGATTGCTCCGACGGAGGGAGCGACGCGTTGACGGTCCCGCCCGTGGTGGTCACCCGCCGAAATAGACCACGGAGGGGTGTCTTCAAAGTGGCGTGTCGGTGACATTTCCGTGACAAATGCTGTGTTTTTCGCCTTAACCACGACTTTCGACGACGCCGGCGGCGAGACGAAAAGTTGCGACGTTGTCACGGCGATGTCACCGGCGGGCGGCAGGATACCGGCGCAGAACGAACACCGCGACGAGCGGCAGACCGACAACGGAAAGAGGAGACGACGAATGAAGATGAAAATTCTTCTATGCGCTTGCGTGGCCTGTTTGCTCAGCGTGCCCAGCATGGCCAGCGCGGGGACGCTGACCGTGAAAGGCTCGGACACCATGGTGGTGCTGGGCCAGCGCTGGGCCGAGGCGTACATGAAGCGGCACCCGGAGACCAGCATCCAGGTCACCGGCGGCGGCTCTGGCACGGGCATCAGCGCTCTCATCAACGGCACCACCGACATCTGCGAGGCGTCGCGCAACATGAAGGACGCAGAGAAGAAGCAGCTTCTGGAGAAAGGCGCGGTGGCCACGGAGATCCCGGTGGCCAAAGACGGCCTGTCGGTCTACGTCAATTCAAACAACCCGATCAAAGAGCTGACCATGGCCCAGCTGAAGGACATCTTCACGGGCAAGGAGACCACCTGGAAACCGGTGGGTGGCGGAGATTCGAAGATCATCCCGTACTCGCGGGAGAACAGCTCGGGCACGTACGTGTTCTTCAAGGAGCACGTGCTACTGAACGCCGACTACACGCCGCGCGCGCAGGCCATGCCGGGCACCGCCGCGGTGGTGAACGCGGTCAGCAAAGAAAAGTTCGGCATCGGCTACGGCGGCGCCGCCTACGCCAAGGGGGTCAAGGTTCTGCCGGTGAAGAAAGACGGCGGATCGCCGGCCATCGGCCCGTCGGAAGAGACCGTGCGCAACGGAACCTATCCGCTGTCGCGGCCGCTGTTCTTTTACGTGCGCGGCATCCCCAACGGCGAAGCCAAGGCGTTCATCGACTGGGTCCTGGGCCCCGACGGCCAGAAGATCGCGCAAGAGGTCGGCTACTACCCTTTAAGGTAAATCACAACGTGGCGATCGACCCGACGGTGGCGGCGACGGCACGCAGGTAGTCGGCGGGCGCGAGGACGATCTGCGTGCCGCGGATGCCGGCGGAGACCGCGACGCGATCGTAAAGTTCGATGGTCTCGTCGACGAAAACCGGATACGCCTTCTTGGCGCCCAGAACGGTGACGCCGCCGCGGATGTAACCAGTCAGCGGCTGCACCTCTTTCAACGGCACGGTTTCCACGCGCCGATCGCCCGACAGCCGCGCCAGCGCCTTCAGATCCAGCGCGCCGCTGCCTGGCAGCACGGCGAACAGCACGCCGGTGCGATCGCCGCGCGCGACCAGCGTCTTCCACACTTGATCCAGCGGCAGGCCGACCTTGGCGGCGACGTTTTCGGCCGACAGATTCTCTGGATCGACGTCGTATTCGCGGAGCTCGTAGGCGATGCCCAGGCGATCCAGCATGCGCGCGGCGTTGGTCTTCACGCGCGCGCCCTTGCTACGGCGCCGCGCCCAGGCTGGCAAGCTGCTGCTGCACCTCGTGCCGCGAGGGCGCGTCGGCCGGCGCCAGCGTCAGATATTTTTTGAACGCCGCCACCGCGGCGGCGCGCGAGCCCTTCGATTTTTCCGCCACGCCCAGCTGGTAATAAAGATCGGACAGCCACTGCACGCCGGGCGGCGCCTTGGCCGCGGCCTGCCGCAGATGTCCCACCGCCGCCGCCACCTGTCCTTGATCCATTTCCCAGCGGCCCAGGTGATACGCCACTTCGCTGTTGTCGGGCGCGGCGTGCACCGCCGCTCGCCAGGCGGCCACCGCTTTGGCCGTGGCGCCGATGCGATCGTAGGCGTTGCCCAGCAGCATCCACCCGTCGCCGTTACCCGGCGCCACCTTGACCGCCGCCTCCAAGATCGGCACCGCGTGGTCGGTGTCGCCGCGCGCCACCAGGATCCGCCCGCGCGCCACCATCGCGTCGGGCAGCGCGCCCGCCTGCTCGTATTCGGCCAGGGCTTTTTCTTCGCTGCCGCCGTCGGCCAGGGCGCGGCCGTGTTCATAGTGCAGCTCGGGCGTGCTCTCGAAGGACAGCGCGCGCCGCAGATCGGCCAGCGCGCCCGCCACGTCGCCGCCGGCCAGCCGCACCTTGCCCAGCCACAGCAGTGCGCCCGGCGTCTGCGGCGCGTCTGCCACCAATTTTTCCAGCAGGGCGCGGGCCGCCGGCGCGCGGCCCACCTCGAACAACAGCTTTGCCGCCGCCAGTCGCGCGGCGAACGACGCCTTGCCAGCGTCTATCTCCGCTTGGTAAAGCGCCATCGCCTTGCCGCGCTCGCCGGCCGCTACCAGCAACTGGGCCAGGCGCGGGCGCAGCTCGGGAACACCTGGATCGTCAGCCAGCAACGATTCCAGCTCGCGCCGAGCGCCGGTCATGTCGTGGGCGGCTTCCAGGGCGGTGGCCAATCCCAGCCGCGCCGCCGGATCTTTCGGATTTTGCGCCAGCAGGTCTTTGAAGGTCTTGCGCGCGCGTTCGTTGTCGCCGGCGGTCAGCTGGGCCTGCCCCAGCGCCACCTGCAGCGTGGCCGGCGCCGCCCCCGCCGCCTGCGCGCGCTTGAGCACGGCCACCGCTTCCGCGGTCCGGTTCTGCTTCAACAACAGCGCGCCCAGCTGCAAGCTGGCCGGCACGAACCGCTGGTCGACAGCCAGCGTCTCTTCATATGATCGCGCCGCCGCCGCCAGATCGGGCGGCGTTTGCAGCTCGGCAGCGCGCCCGCGCCAGAACGATGCGCGCGGATCGACGGGCGTCGTCTGCCCCTTGGTGGCCGGTGGATCCAGCAGCGCCAGTCCGCCGGCGCGGTTGCCGTTTTCGATCAGCACCGCGGCGGTGGCGAAACGCAGCTCGTGCGCCGGCACCGCCGCCGGTATGGCCGGCGCGCCCGGCAGCGCCGCGGCGAACCTGGCCACCGCGTCGCGCAGGCGACCTTGCGCCAGCAACGCTTCGCCCGCCGCCGCCAGCGCCGCCGGGCTGGTGGCGTCCTTGGCCAGCGCCTTGTCGATCGCCGCCGCCGCCTCGCCGGACTTTCCCTGCGCCGCCAGCGCGCGCGCGATGATGGCCAGCGCCTCGGCTTGCGACGCTGCCGACGCGTTGCCGGCACTGTCCGCCAGCAGGCGATTGGCAAGCGTGATGCGCGCATCGGGCGGGTAGCCCCCGGTGCGGATCAATCCCAGCCCCGCCTCAAAGTGACCGGGCGACGACGCCAGGACGTCTTTGTAGGTGGCCGCAGCCGCTGCGGTGTTGCCGCTTTCTTCTTTCGCGCGGGCCAGACCAAAACCAAACGCCACCCGGTTCCGGAATTGAGTCAGTCCTTCCTTGAAGACGCTCTCCGCGGCGGCGGGCTTGCGCTGGCCGAGCGCGATCCACCCGGTCAGCAACAGATGCTCTGGCGATGGATCGGCCGTTGCCGCGCCTTCTTCCAGCACCCGGCCGGCCTCTCGCGTGCGGCCCTTGGCCAAGGCGATCCAGGCCCGGGCGCGGAGCAGCGTCGGCGCGGTGGCCCGCGAGGGAAAGGGATGCGGCGGAATTTCCGCCAGCGTGGCGTCGGCACGGGCGGTGCGCGCTCTTTCGCCGTGGTGCAGGACCACGAACTCGGCCAGCAGCTCGGCGGCTGCGGCGCGCAGGGCGGCGGTGCGCGGGCGGTTGTTGATCTCGTCCAGCAGCAGCGTCGCGCCGCGCTGGTAAGCCGCGTATTTGTCGGCCGCGATCCCAGCCGCCGCGTCGCCCAGGATGGCCGCCGGTGCTGGTTCGGCAATCAAGTGGTCGCCGAGATCAAACACCAGGAACGCCACCGCCACCGCCGCCACCAGCAGAGTGGCCGCTGCGCCGATGATCAGAGGCTTGCGCGAGCGGGCCGGCGGTTCTTCGGCGCGCGGCTTGGCCGCGGTCAGCGTGCGGCCCCGCGCAGCCAGAGCCGCGGGCACGCCGCCGACGGGCGCGGTGGCGGCGGCTCCGGTTTCGCCCGCGCCGGTGGTGGGTGCGGCGCTGGCCGGCGCCGGCATCAAGCCCACGCCCGACGACGGTCCGGTCTCGAAGCCGATCAGCGGCGCCGACGCCGGCGATGGTGCCTCGGCCGGCGGAGCGGCGTCATCGACGGTCAGCGGCGCCGAGCCGTCGGTCGCTGCGGTCGAGCCGTCGCCGGGCGGCGGAGGCGTCGCGCCCGGTGGCGCCGCCTCGGACGCGCGCGTTTCCCCTTCCAGTTCCAGCGGGGCCAGCGTCGACAGATCGACGGGCGCCAGCCCCGGCGGGCTGGCGACGTCGGGCGCGGTCACCATTGGTTCGGGCGGCGGCGGCAACGGCTGGCCAAGCGCGGCGTCCAGCGGCGCCAGCTCCAGATCGCCGACCTCGCCGAGATCGCGCTCGCCCCAGGACGATGCCGCCGACGACTCCGCCGCATCACCACCAGGCGCGTTCGTTGCCGCATCGGGCGGCGCCGGTGCCTCCGGGATCAGCTGGGCGATCGGCTGCCAGCGCCTTCGATCCGGCGAGACCTCCTCGCCGCCGTCCAGCTGGCCTTTGCTCAATAAGTCGGCGATCGCGTCTTTCGACAGGGGACCGATCAAATCGCCGGTTGTCCGTCGAACGTAGAAGCGGTCTCCCGTTTCGGCCATTCAGGTGCCCTGTGGCGGCAATCATGGCCACGTCAGGGCGCCCTATCTTACGTCAGCGAGAATTCGCCGCAAAGCTGCCGCGCCGCCACCGCCCCTCCGACGATCTTTGCAAAGTTGTTGAGCCCGGCGTCATTGACGCCGATACGGCCGGGGTGTCAAGACTGGCGCATGCGGAATGGGTTTCGTTTGCCGGTGATCGTCGCCAGCGTGATCGGCGCACTTTTGGGTTGGCCGCCGCGCGCTGTCCGGGCCTCGACGTCGTTGGCGCTGGGCCTTGACGATCTGGTGGCGCGCGCGACGCTGGTGGTGGCGGCGACGCCGGTTCGTTCGACGGCGGTCTGGGAAGATTCGTCGGGCGGCCGCGGCCGCCGCATCGTCACCTATACCCAGATGCGCGTCGAGCAAGTCATCGACGGCAGCGCGCCGGCCGAGCTGTGGATTCGCACCCTGGGTGGCAGCATCGGTGACATCGGCCAGCGCGTCGACGGCGAGGCGGTCCTGGCGCTCGGCCGTCCGTGTTTGTTTTTCCTGCGCCGCTTTCCCGACGGGCCGCACGGCGTGGTGGGAATGGCGCAAGGGCAATTTCCGCTCGACGGCGCCAGCGTCGGACCGACCAGCCGCCTGCACCGCTTCCCGGTCCTGCCGCGATTGGAACGCCCGCCCGCGGGCGCGTCGCTGTCGATCGCGCCGACGCTAGAAGGCAAGACCCTCGAGCAAGCGGCGCGATTGATTCACGCCGCGCGGGTCGATCATGCGCCGTAACCTGATTGTCGTCGTCGGCGCCCTGCTGGGCGCGTGCGCGTTGTCGCTGCTGGCGCCGGCGCGCGTCTGGGCGTTCTGCCGCACCACAACCTGCGGCGACACCTGCAACCCGCCCGACGCTGATTGCGTCACCAACCAGCTCCCGAACATCCCGCTGTTCTGGGCGGACAGCTGCGTCAGCTATGACCTGCAGCAAGACGCGTCGAAGTGGGCGTCGCTGGACGTGGCCACCACCATCGTCGACACCGTTTTCGCCACCTGGACCGGTGTGACCTGCGACGGTCAACCGCTGTCGATCACCAGCATGAACCGCGGTCCGGTGGTGTGCGCCGCCCGCGAGTTCAACGACGGGCAAAAGACCGCCGGCGGCAACGCCAACATCATCGTCTTTCGCGACGACACCTGGCCCGAATCCGCTGTCAGCGATCCCACGTCGACGCTGGCCCTGACCACGGTGACGTACAACAAGACCAACGGCCAGATCGTCGACGCCGACATCGAGATCAACGGCAGCCAGGCGCCGCTGTCCACCGACGACGCCGGTGGCGGCACCGCCTTTGATCTGCAATCGATCCTCACCCACGAAACCGGGCACTTCTTCGGGATGGCCCACTCGACGGTGACGTGCATGACCGACGGCAGCGATTGCCCGAGCATGAACGCCCACTACCGTCCCGGGTCGATCGCCTATCGAACCTTGGAAGACGATGACAAGGCTGGCATCTGCGCGATCTACCCCCCCGGGCGAGCCGCCACCGACAACAGCTGCTTGCCGATCGACGGCTTTTCCGCGGTGTGCGGCCACAAACCGGATTCGCCGCAAGGCGGCTGCGCGCTGGCCGGTGGCGGCAGCGATCGCCGCGGCGGCGGTCTGGCGACATTGCTGGTGATGACCCTGGCGCTGTCGCTGGCCAGAAGTCGGCGCGCGTGCAAGGCTGCGGTGAAACGCCTTTAAAAGGGTTCGCGGCCGTCGAACCACCAGCGGTGAAACCGCCGGTGGTTTTTCCCGAGGTCGACATGAAGAGGATCGGGTTCGCGTTCTTGTTTGCCGTCGTGGTGGCCGGCTGCGCCCGGGTCAGCAGCGGCAACCTGTCACCGACGGGAAGCGGCGGCGCGGCCGACGGTGGGGCTGATCAGCAAAGCGATCGGCCGGGCGTCGTTGGTGCAATGGACGGCGCTGCCAACGGCACGGGTGGCGCCGGCGGCGCGTCTGATTGCCTGGCCTGCAGCACCGACCAGCGCACGGTCACCGACTGCAACGGCATCGCCGTCAAGACGTGCTCCGACGACCAGGCCTGTCAGAAGGGAGCCTGTGTCGACGCCTGCGCCATCGCCGAAGCCACCGGCAGCGCGCAGGGCTGCGATTTTTATGCGGTGGTTCCCCCGCCGGGAGCGTCCACCGACGGATCATGTTTTGCCGCCATGCTGGCCAATACCTGGACCGCGCCCATCACTGTGACAGTGGCGTATGCCGGACAGTCGCTTGATGTCGCGCAGATTGCCCGGTCGCCGAACGCGTCGGGCGGGGTCTTGACGTACGACGCATTGCCGGGCGGAAAACTGGCGCCCGGGCAGATGGCCATCTTGTTCTTGAACGCCACGCCGAAACCCGACACCGGGCCGTTCAAAGACGATCATATCGATTGTCCGATCGCCGCTGGTCTCACCACCGCAGCCACAGTGGCGGGAACCGGGACCACTCACGCGTTTCACATCAGCACCAGCGCCCCCGCCGCCGCGTACGACATCTATCCGTACGGCGGCGCGAAGAGCTACGTCTCCAGCGCCACATTGTTGGTTCCGACGTCCGCCTGGGGAACCAACTACGTGGCCGCCGACGGGTACAAGACCGACCCACAGAGCGGCGGCCTGCCGTCGGTGCAGATCGTCGCCGCGCAGGACGACACGCAAGTCACCATCAATCCGACCGTTCCCATCTTGGCCGGTACCGGCGTCGCCGCCACCAGCCGCGGTCAGGCCCACACGTACAATTTGGCGGCGGGCCAGGTGCTGCAGTTCTTGCAGTCCGACGAACTGGCCGGCAGCGCGATCAGCGCGAACAAAGCCATCGGGGTCTGGGGCGGGCAGTCGTGCATGGACATTCCCGTCGGGACCGGTGCCTGCGACGCCGCCCATCAGGAACTGGTCCCGGTCAACCTGCTTGGTTTCGAGTACGCCGCCGTTCGCTATCGCGATCGCGTGGCCGGCGTGCCCGAGACCGTTCCCTGGACGCTGGTCGGCGCCGTCGATGGCACCACCTTGACGTACGATCCCGCGCCTCCGATCGGCGCGCCGGCGACCGTGAATCGCGGACAGTCGTTCGAATTCTCCACCGCCGACGCCTTCACCGTGAAAAGCGCCGATCAGCAACATCCGTTTTATCTGGCCGGACACATGACCGGCTGGCAGGCCATTCCCATCGACGTCTCGGGCCCCGGCGATCCGGAAACCGTCAACACCGTGCCGCCGCAGCAATGGCTGAGTTCATACGTGTTCCTGACCGATCCAACTTACAGCGACACCAATCTGGTTTTCGTGCGGCAAAAGATCGGTCCGTCGTTCAGTGACGTCACTCTCGACTGTGCCGGGACATTGACGGGCTGGACGCCGATCGGAATGGCCGGCAACTACGAATTCACCACCGTCGATCTGGTCACGGCGAAAAAACCCCAAGGCACCTGCGACAACGGCGTCCACACCGCGCAAAGCGACGCGCCGTTCGGCCTGACCGTCTGGGGCTGGGACTTCGCCGTCAGCTACGCCTACCCCGCCGGCATGAGCGTCCGGAAGATCAACAAGGTGGTGGTGATTCCGTAAGACGGCGGATTTCCAACAAAACGCCCTCACCACAGAAAATACGGTCAAAAACGATTTTTTGGTTGGGCCGGCGAGGCTTCCAACGGTAGAAACGGTGCTAGATTGCCGTTCTTTCTAGGAGGACCGTTATGAGCCACGCTTTCGCTTCGCGTCTCGCTGTCGGGACAGTTTGCTTGTCGTTGCTGACCCTCGGGTGTTCGTCAGGGGGCGGGTCGGGAGGAAGTGGCGGCACAAATGGCAGTGGCGGTGCGAGCGGGACCGGCGGCGCCGGCACGGGCGGCAGCGGAACCGGCGGCGCCAGCGGGACGGGCGGCAGCACCGGGACCGGTGGCACGGGTACGGGTGGCAGCGGCGGCTCGGTCGTCGACGCGTCGGTGGATGCGTCCGGCGACGCAAACGGCGGCATGGACACAGCGTCGAACGATAGCGGCACCGACGTTGTGGCGGGCCCACTCACCATGACAAGCACCAGTCTGAAAATGATGGGCCCAAATCTGGTCTTCCCAGCGGCGAACTCCGCTCCCATGAACATGTCGCCGGCGTTGGCTTGGACCGGTGTTCCGGCTGGCACCCTGAGCTTTGCGATTTCGATGTACGACGTGACAATGACCAACACGCACTGGATTCTGTGGGACATCCCCGCGTCCCTGACGATGCTGCCGGCGGGCCTCCCCCGAGGTGCAATGCCAACGAACCCGGCGGGCGCTAGCCAAAAAGACGCGTTCAACAATACGGCAGGGTGGGAGGGGCCGGGTGGCGGCTCAGTCGATAACTACGAGCTGGAAATCTGGGCCCTGAACGTCGCCAAGCTTCCGAACAGCATCGCCGGCCAAAGCTTGAACACCATGCATTCGACGGGCCTTGCGACGGCCAAGATCGCCAGTTTCACGATCAAGGCACAGGGTAAGGTTAACGGTCTTTAGCGTCCGTTGACGGCCCACGTGGCTCACCCCGCAAAGTGGCAGGCCGCCACTTGACCGTCGCTGGCGCCGGTAAATGGCGCCAGCGCGGGCGGCGTTTCCACGCACACCGGGTCGCGCCTCTCGGCGTAGATCGGACAGCGCGGGTGGAAACGACAACCGAGCGGAGGGGTCAGCGGCGACGGCGGGTCGCCCTCCAGCAGAACGCGCAGGCGCTTGCGTTCGGGATCGACCGACGGGATGGCGGACAGCAGGGCGCGCGTGTACGGATGGGCGGGCTTGGCGTAAAGCGCGGCGGCGGGGGCGAGCTCGACGATCTGGCCCAGGTACATCACGGCCACCCGGTGGGCCAGGTGTCGCACCACTTTCAGATCGTGCGAGATAAATAAGAACGCCAGGCCGTCGGCGGCCTGCAGATCGCCAAGCAGGTTCACGATCTGCGCCTGGATGGAAACGTCCAGGGCGGAGATCGGCTCGTCGGCGACGATGAAACGTGGGCGCGAGGCCAGCGCGCGGGCGATGCCGATGCGCTGGCGCTGGCCACCGGAAAATTCGTGGGGCCGGCGCGCCAGGGCGTCCGGGCGCAGGCCCACCCGTTCCAGCAACGCGCCGACGCGCGCGCGGCGATCGGC
>DASXQB010000544.1:0-6893 GCA_036493295.1 Polyangia bacterium
CTGCCGCTGCCGCTGCCGCTGCCGCTGCCGCTGCCGCTGCCGCTGCCGCTGCCGCTGCCGACGCTGGTGCCGCCGCTCCCTTCGCCACCGACGGCGGACGCGCCGCCGCTCCCGCCGCCGGTGGTGCCGCCACCGCCACCAGTGTTCTCCCCGCCGCTTGAACTGGACGCACAAGCGATCGCCGAGGACGCGGCCGCCAGCGCGGCGACGTGCAGAAGACGACGCGCGTGCCTCACGCCAGCATTTCCGGTATACCGCTTGAAACCTGGCCTTCGTCTTTGCCGAAGGTGGGCGCGGTACCGCCGTAAGCGCCGTACAGCGTGTACAGCACTTTGGAAGTGTTGTCGTCGATAAGACGGATGTGTTGATCGCCCTTCAATTTGCCGCCCGCCTTGCCCGACACCACGATCGGGAAATCCAGCGGAGAGTGTGTCTGTGACTCTGACGTGCACGAAGTGGTGTACACGCACGAGTTGTCGAGCAGGTTGCCGGCGCCGTCGGGCGTCTCCTTCATGCGCGTCAGCAGATCGCCCATGTTGCCGATGGCGAAACGAACGCCGGTGTTCATGCCCGCGGTGGCGAACGCCGCGCCCATCGGGCTGCCGCGGTGGCCGTAGGTGCTGTGATACCCGCCGGGCAGCGCGCAGTCCGAGTACACCTCGAAAGACGCCGCCGGCGTGAACGTGTAGCTGAAGATGCGCGTGAGATCCGTCGACAGCGCGAACACCAGCAGATCGTTGAACGCCTGACAGCGCTCGCGCGTCAGCGAGCCGGGCGAGCCGCCGTTCGGGTGGGCCATCGCCGGATCGACGAGCTTGCCGCTGACCTTCGGACCCTGCGCGCGCATGATCTGCGTTTGCAGCTCCTGAATGCCTTGCAGGTGGCGATCCAGCCGCTGCTGGTCGTTCATGCCCAATCGCTTGCGCAAGTTGCTGGCCTGGTTGCTGACCGCGTCCAGCACCATCTGGCGGCGCAGCAGCTCGGGGTCGGGCGTCGTCGGCTTGTCGGTCGCGCTGCTGGCGAACGGCATCAGCTTCTTGAACATGTTGCTGGGGTCGAACTCCGGCGGGTTGGGCATGTTCATGCCCGAGAACGAGTGCGTGTCGCCGATCTCCGTCCCGCCCCCCGAGTTCCCGATGCCGACGTGCAGCCCGGTGGGGAACGTCGTGCCGGTGTTGATCATCTTTCCGATCACTTGTTCGATCGTCGGCAGCAACGTGGTCTTCGGAGCGCTGTCCGCGCCCGAGAGTGCTGCGGCGGTGAAGCTGGAGTGCGGCGCCCGGTCCGGCACCTTGATCGCCGTGCCGCTGATGACCTGGACCCAGGGCTTGACGTTCGCCAGCGGCGCCAATTCCTCGCTGAGCGCCCAGTTGTCGCCAACGCCGACACGCGGGGGCACCCAGCGCTCGGGGATGATGCCGTTGCCGAAGAACCACCAGCCGAAGCGCACCGGCAGCGCGGTGCCGTCGGCATAGGCCGTGCCGTTGCCGTTCAGCATGGCACCGAGGCGGGGCAGGGGAAGCGCGACGGCGGCGCCACCGAGCATCGCTCCGCGCAGGACCGTACGACGCGAGAGCCTGTTACGACCGTAGAGCATCGGATCTCCTCTCTGCCTTCCTGTCTTCTTACTTGGGGCTGACGAAGCGGAAGCCGTCGCTGCCGGCCAGATCGACCAGCAACTGATCGACGTGGTGGCCGCTGCCGTTGAACTTGGTGATCAGTTGATCCAGCGCCGCCGTGTCGATGTCGATCGGCAGCCGCCCGAGCGCGTTCTCGTAGACCTTGCTGACCATGCACGGGCCGGTCGAAGCGTTCTTGCGCAAGGCGGATCCCAGCCCGCCGAGCGAGTTGAACGCCACACCGTCCAGCGTCCCGGAGGCGTCGATCGGCTGCCCATTGTCGGACGTCCGGTACTGTCCGGTGGTGTCGAAGTTCTCCATCGCGAAGCCAATCGGATCCATCAACGCGTGGCAGGCCGAGCACTGAGCCTGGGATCGGTGGGCCTCCATCACCTGTCGCACCGTCGATCCAGGCGGCGCATGGTCCGGCAGCGGCGGCACGCCGGGCGGCGGCGGCGGCACTGTCCGGCAGAGGAGCATCGTATCGACGTACTTGCCGCGCGACGTGGGTGACGTCAGCTGGGCGTGAGCGTGGCCAGCCAGGAGCCCGGCCGAACCCAGCAGGCCCACCCGCGGCGTGCCAGCCGGCAAGTCGACGCGGTGGAAATCGTTGTCGTTGGCGGTGAAGGGGACACCGTAGAACACGGCCAGTTCTTTGTTCACGAACGTCGTGGTGCTCTCGAACAGCGACAGGTAATCGCCCTTCTGCGTGAACGTCATGTCGTCGACGCGCAGCTCGATCTCCTTGAGCATCGCCGCGCGCAGCGTGGTCGTGTACGCGGTGAACATGGGATCCTTGTCCGCCTGGCTGAGCGCGAACGCGTCGAACAGCTGGTCGGCGAAAGCAGCCAGGGCTCGGTGCGCGCGCGGGTCGGCGATCATCCGTTGCACCTGCGTGCGGATCCCGTCCGTTGTGCCGAGGGTGTTCGCGGCCGCCGCGTCCAGCAGGGGATCATCGGGCACCGAGCCCCAGATGGTGGCGGCCAGGCGCGAAGCGATCTCGACGCCGGTGTACTTGAGACGGCCGCCGTCGGAAGCGCTGGGTGCGCCGAGCTCGACCCGATAAAGAAAATCGGGCGACTGCAACATCGCCCAGACCGCGTGCTGGACGCCGGTGAGCACGTTGCTGCCCGTCTGGTTGCCGATGGTGGTGGCCAGATTCACGAAGGCAGTGGTCTCGTCAGCGGACAGCGGCCTCCGGAAGGCGCGGCGGCCGAAGGCGTTCAGCGCCGATGTGAGGCAGGCGGTGTCGGTTGGCGACTGTGGCATGCAAGAAAGAACCGCCCCCGCGTGTGTGGCGTCGCCGAACGCAAAGGTGGTGGCGGCGCCGAGGACGGTCTCGTACTGATCGACACCGGCGGGCGAGATCGAGACTGACGACGAGCCGACAGTGGCGAACCCACCGATCAAAGTGTCGACCTCGACCGGAGAGAGCGGTACAGCGCTGCCCAGCAGATCTTGCAGGCTGTTGGTAAATTCCCACGCTGTCAGCTTGTGCAGGCCGTTCGTCGGCAGCGCCGCCGACGGAAGATCGAGCAAGCCAGCGCCCGACGTCGGCGTCGACGTCGTACCGCCTCCGCCGCTGGGCTGGCCGCCGTTGGGCTGGCCGTTGTTCGGCACGCCACCGCCGCCCGTCGCACCGCTTGGACCGCCGTTGGACGGACCGATCGCGCCCGAACATCCGACGAACAGCGCGGCGCCGATCGTCACTGTCACTGTCAATGACTCAATCAAAAGGCGCTTGATGATCATTACAATCTCCCAACTATCTTTGTGATCAGACGTCGGACGGGGCGCCGGGAAGGCAGCCAATTCGCTTTGTGTCTATTGCGATGTCGTCAAAATAGCGTTCGACAGTGGTTGAAGCGCCGTAAGAGTGAAAACCAAACCCGAAGAAGTTGTAGCCGCCGATGACGCCGCTGCTCTTTCCGTTCAAAACACTGCCCGGCGTGCGGGCGACGCTGGTGTAGTCGATGTGCTGAACATCGAATTGATCGATCTGTTTGCCATCGACCCAGAGGACCATCAGTTCGGGGGCATCGCCGAACTCCCATTCAATGCAGTTCCAGGTCCCGGCCGGGTATTTGTCGTGCGCCGGTGGGTAGGACGCCTCTTCGACGAAGCCTTTGGCGATGTCCGGCGCCGGCGCGAAGAGATCAAAGCCGAGTTGCCACGAGTTGGAGTAGTTGGCGAACTCCATGTAGTTGAAATTCATTCCCTTGGTGATCGTCGGCGCCACGGTCGGGGCGCTCGTGCTGCCCGCGAACCCGAGCTCGATGTGCGAGCCAACGTTCGTGTTGGCGTAGACGTACGCGCGACCGTAGAGTGGGCCGGCACCTTTCAAAGCCGCCGGAACGTTGTTCGCGATGATCATCGCAAAGTCTTGAGACGCGCCACTGCCATGCACGTGGTACGCGTACTTGCCGCTGTGGACGATCTGTTGCTGCACTTCCAGCGTTCCAGATCCCCCCATCTGCGCGTTCCACTTCGCGGAGTCGATCATCCCTTGCTCGAAGTCTTCGCAGAACAGGTTGCTGCACCCAGCGTTGTCGGGCGGCCCGCCTGGATCGTTCGCGGTGTCCGCAGCGACGTCGGGCATCCCAGTGACAACGGGCGAATCCGTAGCACCAGCGTCGACTGGCGGTGGGCTTCCTTCATCGAGTGTGACCACCGGGCCGTCAACCGTCATGCCGGCATCGGCACCGCCGTGGCCGCCGGGGGGCAAGCTGGGCGGAGTGGTCACGCTGCTGGTGCAGGCAGCGATGAGCAGGGCGATGGCAACGGCGACGGCGACTAGATTCAGGCGGGCGTTTTGAATCATGGACCCACAACCGGAGTGGAGTCCGACGGCGGCAGCTGCTTGACTCCCCAACTCATGTTGGGCTGGGGCCCCAGGGTCAATTCCAACGTGCCTCCGGCGGTGAATTGCGCGTGATAGAACCAACTGTTGTCCAACGGTTGCCCGTTCAAAGTGGCGGATTGAATGTAGATGTTGTCCGCAGAGTTGTTCTTGGTGACGATGGTGAATTGCCGTCCCTGGTAGTACTTCGGATCCAGGGCGATGCGCACGGTATCGAAGATGGGGCTGGTGATGTCGAGGATGGGCTTGCTGCCGCAGGTTCCTTGCACGGCAAACAGTCCAATCGACATCAGCGCGCTGATCCCGCCCATCTGACCCTGGTCCTCGTCCCCGCCGCCATAGCCGAGGTCGGGCGTCACGCCTCCATAGGTCTTCTCCTTCACCTGTCGCACCCAGTACTGGGTCAACCACGGTTTGCCGGCGTAGTTGAACATATGCGCGTCGGCACATCCCGGCTGATTCGAATAGCTGATTGTTCCGGAGCCGTACCCGTAAGCGAAGTCTTGGCTGACGGCCATCTTGAAAGCCGAATCCAACTTGGTGCAATAGGCGTCGCTGCCGCCCATCAATTGCACCGCCTTGGCGACGTCGTGCGGGGTGAACCACGTCGCCTGCCAGGAATTGGTTTCGGTAAAACCTGCTCCGGACAACGGGTCAGTCGAGGTGAAATCGCCGTTGGTGTTCTTCGGGAAGATGAATTTCAAAGTGGGATGCATCAAGTTCTGCCATCCCTTTGAGCGGCGCATGAATTCGGTAGCGTCCGCCTGCAGGCCCAACTTGTTGGCCATCTGGGCCGCGCACCAGTCCTCAAAGCTGGCCTCCAGAGTGCCTTCGGCATTGCCGTCCAGCCATCCGTGCGTGAGATAGAAATCGTTAATGCCTTCCGGTCCCCCGATGGATTGGTCCTTTTTTATCTGCTGAAAGGCCGCCATGGGATCGAAGCTGTAGGCGCCCGTCTGAAAAGCGGCCGCCACCAGCATGCTGGCCGGCGCGCCGGTCATGATGTAGCTATAGCCGCCCAGGTTCGGGCCACGGTCCATTGCTCCGCCCACTTTCCCCATTTCCAGCATGCCACTGGCGAAACTGTCCAAGACGTCAGGCCAGGCGAGACCCCAGAGCGTGTTCAGGTTCCACATCGTCAGCCAGAGAGCGTCGGAGTTATAGATGTGGAACTTGGGTGTGCCGTCGGCATTCAAGGGCACGTTTCGGATCTTCAGGACGTTGTCGTTCCCTCCTTTTCCGTTCGTATAGTCGGGATACGCGCCGTTCACGTCCTCGGTCATTTCTCGCCCGAGCAAGACATGCCAGAGATCGGTGTAGAACTTGACCTGCTGATCCTTGGTCCCGCCCGAGACCTGGATCTTGTTTAGCCGGTGGTTCCACTCGTCGTGGGACGTCTTTCGCACCAGTTCGAAGTCCCAATGGTTCAGTTCCTTTTGCATGTTGAGCTGGGCATTGGCCAGGCTGGTGTAAGAGATGGCCGCCTTCATCTGGATAACTTCGCCCTGCGTAACCGAGTCGAAGGCGATGGAACCCGAAGTGCCATAGCTGTTTTGAAAGGTGTTCAGCCGCGAAGCGGGCTTGTCCAGCATGATGACGAAGAAGGTCCGTACAGACGCCGGTCCGCCCCAGATGCCATTGGTGCGATCGAAGTAGCCGTCGATTTCGGTGGGGCTGACCTGGGTGAGGGAGCCATTGCGCATGGTGGCCGGTCCCGCCGGCCCCCCGAGGTTGATGACGATGTCCGCCTTGCCAGCCTGATCGAACGTGTAGCGACTGAATCCGACTCGATTGGTGGTCGTCAGTTCCACATCGACGTTGTACTTGTCGAGATGGAGCTTGTGATACCCAGGCGTGATGACTTCGGTGGAGTGGCTGTAATTTGATTTCCAGCCGTCTTCGCCGTTCGTGACAGTGAAATTCCCCCCGGAAGTGGGCATGACACACAACCCGGTCGACATCCATCCATGGGCATGGCAAAAGCCCAGCGCCGTGGGGATGCTGTAGTTGTATCCGCCTCCGCCCTGGTCCTGGTTCTTGCTGTGGGGCGTGAGTTTGACCATGCCGAAGGGCATAGCGGCGGGCGTGCTGAAGAACCATCGCCCCTTGTTCGACTCGATCCACGGATTGACCATGCTGGCGTAGTCTTCTTCCTGGATCTCACCGTCACCGGGCGGCAGGCCCGCCTCGCTGGCGCTGTCGGCGAGATCGGAGGTCGCCACCACGTCGCGCGCATTCGCGGCGTCGGTCGGCGGTGGCGATCCTTGGTCAGCTCCGCCGGCATCGACGCTGGGACCGCCGCCACCTTGGCCACCGGCGGACGAGCCGGGTGGGGGGCGGACAATCTCGCTTGTGCAACTGGCCAGCAGCAGGACCGGCGTGACGGCGATAAGACACAGCCGGGCGCGCGAATC
>DASXQB010000545.1:0-1565 GCA_036493295.1 Polyangia bacterium
GAGTGGGCCGATTTCGCGCGCGATTTCGGTGAGTTCTCTTTGGGGCGCTGGTCAAGCTTGGACGGGTCGACCTTGTCGTTTTGGTCAACCAATTTTGATGAGGCGGCGCCCGGGGCCGGGTGGGTTTCCGGGCTGGGGGCCAGCGCCGAGCCCGCAGCCGGCAAGGCGGGGGCAGCCGGCGGTGTTGCCGTCGCGGTCGGAGCGGCGCTGGGGGCCGGGGCAGCGGCCGTCCTCGACTGTTCTTTGCGGCCGGTCAAACGAGTAGCGGCGACCAATCCGACCAGCAACAGCACCACCGCGCCGGTGACCAGCAGCCAGCGGAGGCCGCGGCCAGCAGCCTGTTCTTCCTGCGCTTTCAATTCGGCGGCCGATCCGCGCAGCGTGGTCGAGGGCGATGACGAACCGGATTGCGTCCCCGTCGCCAGCGGCGTCGTCACCATTCCAAAGATGCCCAGCAGCGCGTCTCCCAGCTCGCGCGCCGATTGCGGCCGGTCGGCTGGATCCTTGGCCAAGCAGCGCATGATGAGATCGCTCAGGGCAGGCGGCACCTGCGCCAGGCGCGACGGTGGATCGGGCATCATGGTGAGCTGCTTGGCCAGCACCTCGGTGAAGGTCTCGCCCTTGAACGGCATCTCGCCCGTGTACAGACGGTAAAGCAGCACGCCCATCGCGTAGATGTCCGTGCGGTGGTCGATGCCGCGACCGTGGCATTGCTCGGGCGACATGAAGTGCGGCGTTCCCATCAGAACGCCGGTCTGGGTTACCGACTGGTTGTCGGCGGCCAGCAGCTTGGCGATGCCGAAGTCCAGCAGCTTGACGAACGAAGCGCCTCGTCGTGGGGTGACGATCCAGATGTTTTCGGGCTTGAGATCGCGGTGAACGATGCTTTCGGCGTGGGCGGCGTCGAGGGCGTCGCAGATCTGGGCCAGGAAAATTGGCACCTCCTCCAGGCGCAGATCGTTGCGTTCAAGCCGTTCGGCCAGCGTGTCGCCGACCAGATACTCCATCACGAAGTAGTGCCGCCCGTCGGGCAGCTGTCCGAACGAGAAAATGTCGATGATGTTGGCGTGCCGGATTCGATTCACCGCGCGCGCTTCGTCGATGAACCGCCGCACCAGCGCCGGCTCGCCCGAGTACTGAGCGTTCAGCACCTTGATGGCGACTCTTTTCTCGATCACCGGCTGCGTGGCGACATACACGACGCCCATGCCGCCGCGTCCGATGACCATCTCGATCTTGTACTCGCCGACGGTGTAACCGGCCGGCAGATCCCCGGAGGTCCCCGGCGCGGTGTTCCGCGCCGGCGGAGCCACCGCGCCGCTACCGTCCCTGGAAGCCTCGTCGGGCATCTGCACCATCATGCCTGAAGCACCGCCCCCGCGCACGAGGCGGGGCCCTTCTGCTAGTAGAACATCAGCTTGTTGCCGACCGTCAGGTAGAACCGCTGTGGCGGCACCGTGACCTGGCCGCCCGAGGCATCCTCGACCGTCCCAGCGGTGGGCACGAATCCGTCGTTGGGACCGGTCGCGCCATAGGCGGTGCCGCTGGACGTGACGGGATTGCCG
>DASXQB010000546.1:0-4023 GCA_036493295.1 Polyangia bacterium
CCTCTTTTTTGCCGCCGGTGCGACCGAAGCCCTTCACCTCGTAGACCGTCATGCCTTGCACGCCGATCTCGCGGAGTCGATCTTTCACGTCGTCCAGCTTGAAAGGCTTGATGATGGCTTCGATCTTTTTCATAGGCAGTCCACGCTACATCCCGGGTGTTTCACAGCGGTTTCGAGGCAGTTAAATCTTCGTAACCGCGCGAGTCAAGAGCAAAAAATGGCGCATTCCGCTCGCCTGACTAGTCGGTTTTCAGCGCGCCAACCAGCTCGCGAATGTCGCTGATTCCGTCGGCCGCGCAGCGCGCGCCCAGGTCGCGTACGATCCGGCCGGCGGCATCCGGGTCGACGAAATTTTGCGTGCCGACCTGCACCGTGCTGGCGCCGGCAAGAAAGAACTCGATGGCGTCAGTCGCGTCCTGGATCCCCCCGATGCCGGAGATCGACAGGGGCACGCCGGCGCGCCGCACCTGAAACACCATGCGCAGGGCGATCGGTTTGATCGCCGGCCCGGACAGCCCGCCGAAAATGGTGGCGATCTTCGGACGCCGCGTACGGGTGTCGATGGCCATGCCGGTGATGGTGTTGATGATCGACAGACCGTCGGCGCCGTTGTCGGCGCACGCCTTGGCCAGTGCGACGATGTCCGACGTGTTGGGCGTCAGCTTGATCCACAGCGGCTTGCCGACCACGGCGCGGCAGGCACGCACCAGATCGCCCAGCACGCGGGGGTCGGTGCCGAACTCGATGCCGCCGGCTTTGATGTTGGGGCACGATACGTTCATCTCCAGCGCATCGACGCCCGACAGCCGGGCCAGGCGCGCACCGCAGTCGACGTACTGGTCGAAGGTGGTGCCGAAGAAGTTGACCAGCACGCGGGTGCCGGTGGTTCGCAGGTAAGGCAGCTTGTCGCGCTCGAAGCCCTCGACGCCGACGTTTTCGAGGCCGATCGAGTTCAGCATCCCCGACGCCGTCTCGCAGATGCGCGGTGTCTGGTTGCCGAAGCGCGGTTGGGGCGAGATGCCTTTCGTGACCAGGCCGCCCAGGTTCGACAGATCGGTCAGCGATTCAAACTCGCGGCCGTAACCGAACGTGCCCGAAGCGGTGAGGATGGGATTGCGAAACCGCACCCCGCCGGTTTCGACTTGCAAAGAGACGTCGCCGGCCATGCCGCTTACACCACGCACGTCGTCGGGGGTGGCGGACCACCGGCCGGCGGCACATCCAGAACGTCCGCGGCGTCGAAGACCGGGCCGTTGCTGCACACGTACCGGAACGGTCGCGACCGCGCCGGGATGGCGCAACCCAGACAAACGCCGATGCCGCAGGCCATCTGCTCTTCCAGGGAAATGAAACACGGAATCTCGTGTTTCTTGGCGATGCGAGCCACCGCCCACAACATCGCGTTCGGACCGCAGGCCATCACGCGCAGCGGCCGACCCTGTTCCCGATGGGCAGCGATGCGTTCATCCAGCGCCAGCGTCACCCGGCCGCGCAAACCCAGCGTTCCATCTTCGGTGGTGACGTGCAGGCCCACGCCCATCGCGGTCATTTCTTCGCGCAGCACGATGTCGGCGGCGCCGCGCCCGCCGTACAGGACCTCGCTCCGGTGAGCGAGCTTCCGATCGCCGGCAAAAGCAGCCTGCATGTAAAGCGGGGGTAACCCCACCCCGCCCGCCACCAGCAGATCCATCACCTCGGCGCCTGGTTCGGGGAAACTGGTGCCAAGGGGCCCCAGGACGGATACAAAAGAGCCGGCGCCGGTTCGTTCCAAAAGCGCGGTGGCCCGCCCGACCGTTTTTGCCAACACCTCGGCTTGACCGCCGGGACCGACCGACATCAGGGAAAAGGCTCGTGGCAGTAACGGGTCGCGCTCCCAATTACCGCGAATCATTACGAATTGACCAGGTCTGGCGGCTTCCAGCGACTGGCAATCAGCAAGCCGCAGAACAAAATAACCGCCACCCAGAGACCGATTCTCCACCACTTTGGCGTCGAAATAGCGCATGAACTCGGCGCCCGTTTTACATCGAACGGTCCGGATTTTCTCTCTTATTCTTGCAGGCCTACCGTGACTGTGTTAGTAGCCGAAACATTAACCAAGGCGGATCGATGGACTTCATGTTCGAAGACGAGGTCGACGAGGTCGGCTCTGACGTCGAGGCGTACTGCCCCACATGCAAGGGCGATACCACGCACGTCGTGATTTCGAAGTACGAAGACGAAATTCGCCGGGTGCAATGCAACCCCTGCGGTGACGTCCACTCGTTTCGCAAGCCGCGCGGGGATGTCGAGGACGACGTTCCCGAGCCCATCGCCGCCAAGAAGCGGGCGATGATGAAAAAGGTTTCGTGGGACGAGTTTTTCCACAAGCACGGCGAAAAAGGCGGCAAGCCGTACGAATTTCGTGAGCACTACCACGACAACGTGATCGTCACCCACCCCAAGTTCGGGCGCGGATTCGTCTCCGAGGTCCTCTCCGACAGCAAGGTGGAGATCACCTTCAAGGACGCGCGCCGCGTGCTGGTCCACAACCGCCGCGACATGCCCGGCCTGCCGCTGGCCGCCGAAGGTGACGGCCGACCGTCCAACGCCAAAATGCCGAAGGCCGTCGTGGCCAAGGGCAAAGATGCCGGCAAAGGCGGGAACGGCAAAGAAGCCCCGATCAAAGACGTGGCTAAGGAAGCCCATCCAGCCAAGGACGCTCACCCGGCGAAGAACGGGCCCCCCCCGTCCAAGGACGCGCACGGGCACGCCCACAAAGCGGCGCCGGCGAAAGAATCGGCGAAGGACGCGCATCATGGCAAGGACGCCAAGACTGCCGTCGCTGCCAAGGCGGCGCCCAGCGCGGACGCGGCAAAGAACCGCAAGGCGGCACCCGCCAAGACCTCGCCCGCTGCCAAACCGGCCGCTGCTGCGCGGACCGCCAAGCCCGCGCGCGCCGTGAACGAAACACCGGCCAAGCGCGCGGCTGCGAAGCCCAGCAAGCCGACCAAGGCCGCCAAAAAAGGCAAGAAGTAGCAGCCGCCGCGGGCCGCCGGCGATCTGGCCGGCGGGCGCGCGAGGAACCGGACCGCCTGTTTTGAGGGGGCGGCCTCAGCGCACCAAAAGCACGTACAAGTCGTAAAGCGCGTGCGTGTAGACGGCGACAGCGAAGCCGCGAAACCAGAACAGCAGACCGAAGCACACGCCCGCCAGCACGCGGAAGGTGAAGATCCCGACCTGCAGCGGATCACCGTACGGCGGAATGTGGTGCATGGCGGAGAACAGCAGTGACGAGATACAGAGGCCGATGATCAACGCCACCCAGCGCGCCAGACCCAGCACGCGCTCACCCAGCGCCACCAGACCGCCCAGTAACACCAGCCGAAAAACCGTCTCTTCGTAGACGCCCGCGCCCAGCGACATCACCAGCCGGGTCAAGAACCCTTGCTGTTGCACGATGCCACCGGCCAGCCGCGGAGAGATCCCGAACACCCGGGTCATCACGAAGATGATCAGCGAGCCCATGGTCAGCGCGTAGATCGCGCTTTCCAAAAAGACCGGGATGACGATCTTCGGATCGAACCTTTGCTTGCGCCGCAGCACCGCCACCGCCACCGCGAACAGCGCGGCTACGACCGCGGTGTAGGCCAGATACTGCGACGTCGTGAGGCCAAGATTTCGAAACAGAAAAACGGTGAGAAAATCGGCGCCGTTCAGCATCGGCAGCGTGAACAGGACGCCGACCTGATAGATCAGCAGCAACGGGAAAACCAGCAGCAGGCTGCTGAGCAGGTTGCGCGGATCGTTCTTGATCCGCATCTTCATTTTCGGACTCACGACTTCGTTTCTAGCGCTTTGATCGCCGCCGCGAGCTCTTTTTTCATGCAGGCGGTGTTGGTGCCACCCAGGCGCACCACGTGGCCGATCATTTTTCCCCGCAATCCGCGCAGCGCCGGCAGGGCGCGCCCATCGCCCATGCCGCGCAGTTTTTCCACCAGCGGCTTCCGATCGTCGCAGGTGCGCGCCTGGCGCAGCTGCAGG
>DASXQB010000547.1:0-17844 GCA_036493295.1 Polyangia bacterium
CGACTCGGACAAGGTCGAACAGGAGCTCGAAAAGATTTTCCGCTGAGCGGCGTCGCTTTTGGAACGCTGATTTTGCGCCCCGCCCGCGCACGATGTTAAGCTGGCGGCGCGCACCCGGGACCGGGTCCGGCCCATGCAGATCCACCTCGCCAAATCCGACATCACGACGATGAATGTCGATGCGGTGGTCAATCCCGCGAATTCACTGGGGATCATGGGGGGTGGTGTCGCCGCGGCCCTGTCCCGCAAAGGCGGGCCCAGCATCCAGCGCGAGGCCATGTCGCTGGCGCCCATCGCCGTGGGCGCGGCCGTCGTCACGAACGCCGGGAAGCTCTGGGCCAAGCACGTCATTCACGCGCCCACGATGGACCAGCCCGGCGAGAAGGTCGGCGTCGAGAACGTGCGACGCGCGACGCGCGCCGCGATGCTCGCGGCCGCGCGCAACGGCTTCGACGTCGTCGCCATCCCCGGCATGGGCACGGGCCTGGGCGGCGTCGACCCGGCTGACGCCGCTCGCGCCATGGTCGACGAGCTGCGCGCGCACCGCCAGCCCAAGCCGGCCACGGTCTATCTGATCGACATCGACGACGAGATCCTTTTCTGCATGGAAGAGGCGTTGCGCCTTGCCGTGGGGTAACCTGGCGGCGTGAAAATTCTGGTCACGTGCAAACGGGTCCCGAACCCTGAGCAAAAGCTGAAGTTCACCGGCACCGGCATCGACCTTTCCGCCGCCACCTGGCAAGTCAACACCTTCGACGAATACGCCGTCGAGACCGCCTTGCGCCTGACCGAAAAAGGCAAAGGCGGCGAGCACACGGGCGAGGTGGTGGTGGTCGGCGTCGGCCCCAAGGACGTCACCCAGCAGATGCGCGGCGTCCTGGCCATGGGTGCAGACCGCGGCATCCTGGTCGGTGGCGACGATAATGCTTTGGACGCCGACGCGGTGGCGCGCGTGCTGCGGGCGGTGGTCGATCGCGAGAAACCGGATCTGGTCATCCTGGGCAAGCAGACCGTCGACGGGGATTCGAATCAGGTGGGACAGATCCTGGCTGGCCTTTTGAACTGGCCACAGGCGACGTTTTTGGCCAGCATTCGTCTGGCCGCCGACGGAAAATCCGCC
Source organism: Polyangia bacterium (assembly GCA_036493295.1). Lineage (GTDB taxonomy): Bacteria > Myxococcota_A > Polyangia > Fen-1088 > Fen-1088 > DATKEU01. Next base: position 1,121 of record DASXQB010000547.1, read on the forward strand.
ACGGTCACCCGCGAGGTCGACGCCGGCGTGGAAGAAAAGCGCGTCCGCCTGCCGGCGGTGCTGACCGTCGACCTGCGCATCATCGGCAAGAAAGCCGTGCGCAACGAAGCTCTGGCCGGCCCCGACGCCGAATGGGAAGAGACCCAGCGCTATGCCTCGCTGAAGGGGATCATGGCGGCGAAGAAGAAAGAGATTCGCGAGATCAGCGTGGCTGATCTGGGCGTGTCGCCGGCGCCGCAGATGAAGGTGGTGTCGTATCAGGCGCCGCCCACGCGCAAGGCGGGCGTCAAAGTGGGCTCGGTCGAAGAGCTTGTGGCCAAGCTGCACAACGAAGCGAAGGTGATCTGATGGCCGGCGTCGTCGTCTTTTGCGAGACCACCGAGAAGGGCATTCGCTCGGCGTCGCTGCCGGCGTTGACGGCGGGCGCGGCGCTGGCCAAGCAGCAAAACGGCACGGTCACGGCGGTGGTGATCGGCGCTGGGATCGCCGCAGCGGCGCAGGATGCCGCCCGCTATGCCAGCAAGGTGATCGCTTACGACGATCCCAAGCTGGCCGCGCCGCTGGCCGAGACTCACGCCCCGTTGCTGGCCGACGCGGTCAAGCGCGCGGGGGCCAGCGCCCTGCTGGGCACGGCGACGTCGACGGGGAAGGATTTCTTGCCGCGAGCTGCGGCGCTGCTGGGCGCCGGAATGGCTTCAGACGTGACCGCCGTGCTGGGACCGAACCGGTTTCGCCGGCCCGCGTACGCCGGCAATGCGTTGGAGGAGGTCGAACTGGGTGGCGCCGTGTTCGTGGCCAGTGTCCGCCAGACCGAGTTCGCCCCCGCCGCAGCCGCCGCCAGCGCCGGCGCCGTCGAGAACGGCTCGCCGGGTACCATCGACGCCCTGGGCGCCGAGGTGGTCGGGCTGCACGCCACGAAGAGCGCGCGTCCCGATTTAGGCGAAGCCAAGGTGGTGGTCTCCGGCGGACGCGGGATGAAGGCCGGCGAAAACTTCAAGGTGCTGGAGCAGCTGACGGATCTCCTGGGCGGCGCCCTGGGCGCCAGCCGCGCCGCCTGCGACGCCGGCATGGTCCCGAACGATCTGCAGGTCGGGCAGACCGGCAAGGTGGTGGCGCCGCAGCTTTACATCGCGGTGGCGATCTCGGGCGCGATTCAGCACCTGGCGGGGATGAAGGGCTCGAAGGTGATCGTCGCCATCAATAAGGATCCCGAGGCGCCCATTTTTCAGGTCGCCGACTACGGTCTGGTGACCACCTGGGAAGCGGCCGTTCCGGCGCTGATCAACGAGATCAAAAAGCTGAAAGCCGGCGGCGGCTAGCCGAAGCTCGCCGCGCGAGGAGAGTGACGGTGCCATTCGCGCGCTCGCCGCACCTCGGCCGCCTTCACTATGCTGAGCGTGGCGACGCGCGTGACCAAAGACTGCCGGCGCTGCTGATTCACGGTGCCGGCGCCTCGTCGGCGATCTGGATGATGACGTTGGCACGCCTCGGCCGGGCGACGCGCGCGATAGCCGTCGATTTGCCGGGCCACGGGCCCAGCCCGGCGGCGGACGCTGGAGCGCCGCCGCCGTCGATCGCGGGTTATCGCGACGTCGTCGGCGCGCTGGCGGCGTCGCTGGGCCTCGGTCGTTCGGTCTTGGTCGGCCATTCGATGGGCGCCCTGGTGGCCGTCGAAGCCGCGCTGGCCTGGCCAGACAAGGTGGCTGCGCTGGTCCTGTGTGGCGCCGGACCGAGGCTGCCGGCTCACCCTGACCTGCTAGCTGTTGTACAAGACGACTATGATCGCTTCCCCGAGTGGCTGGCCGAGCACGGCCTGTCGCCGGCAGCAAAGCCTGCTTTGCGCCGCGCCTTCGCCGCCGCCGGCGTGGCCGCGCCGAAGGAAACAACGCTGGCCGATTACGCCGCCATCGCCGCTTGCGATCTGACCGAACGGTTGAACGGGTTGTCGTGTCCGACGACGTGGCTGCACGGCGCAGACGATCGGATCGTGCCGCCACCGGCCGCAGAAATTCTCGGACCGGGTCAAACGGTTATTGTGTTTCCCGACGCCGGCCACATCTTGCCCGTCGAAACGCCGGCGAGCATAGCGGACGTCACAATTCGCTTTGCAAACGAACCCGGCCTGCTCGCACCGTCCTAACTAGCCACGGTGCGGAAAAATCTCTAAGATGCCCCATCATTTTCGTCTACAGACCCTCGGCGGAGGCCCTATGGTGACCGGACGGCTTCGACTGGCTTCGATTTCTTTCGTGGCGCTTTTTGGCGTGCTGGCAGCCGGCTGCGGCGACGACACGCCTGCGCAGCCTGACGGTGGAACCGGCGGCTCCGGAACCGGTGGGTCTGGCGGACACGCCGGCGACGCCGGGATGGACAGCAAGGACGCCGACGCCAAAGTCGACGGCCCCGAAGCCGGCGATCTAAACAATGACCGCGGGGACACCGGCGAGACCGGCGACGTCCCGACCGATCGCGGGGAGACCGGCGAGACCGGCGACGTCCCGACCGATCGCGGGGAGACCGGCGACGTTCCGGCGGACGGCAACACCGATCTGCCAGTGGACACCAGCGAGGTCGCGCGCGCTTGCTACATGGTCGCGTTCGTCAAACCGCTTGATCAGGCGATATTGACCGCGGCCGACGACAAGGACGCCGATCAGTGCGCCGACGGATTCCAGTACGACGTGAAGATCAATTCGTCGGATGCGCCCGACGGAGCCAGCGTCAACCTGCTGGCGGGTAACGTCATGGTCGGCACCGGCACGATCGCAAGCGGCAGCGTGACGTTCACCAGCGTGCAGCTGTCAACGGGCGACACGCAGCTGTCGATCCAGTTCCCCAGCACCATGCCCTGCAGCGCCGCCACCACCAAAGCCAAGGTGACGGTGAACTGCAACGTTCCGGCTTGCACGATCAGCAAACCGGCCCACGCCACGCTGAACGGCATTCCGGTCGCCAATGGCGGTGATCGCGTCAGCGCCGACGGCGCGCCCTACCAGGCCGCGTTCGAGGTGACGACCAACATCGACGACGGCCGCACGGTGGCCTTGAAGATCGACAATGCGGCCACCCCTGCCACCGTCAGCACCGTTAGCGGAACGGCGATGTCCGGCAAGGCCACCTTCACCGGCGTGACGCTGTCTCCGGACGGGACGTACGACGTCGTCGCGCAGTGCACGGACAAGAACGGCATCGTTGGATCGTCGATGAAGGCGACCTATGTCGTCGACAACACGCCGCCGGACCTGACCCTCTCGAAACCGGCCAACGGCGCCTTCATCGGCCCGTCGGGACTGACCTCGAACCAGTTTCAGGTGTGCGGTCAGACGACGGCGACGGACGCGGTCAACCTGCCGGTGTCGCTGGGCGCGGGCGCGAACAATTTCTGCATCACCGGGACCACCAACTGCGCCCATGTTACGGCCGTCGGCACCGACGCCTGCGTAAACTTCACCTGCCCGGGCGGCGCGCCGTTCGACATCTCGGTCACGCTGACCGACGCCGCCGGCAACCCGACCATCAAGTCCATCACCGGCGTGGCGTGCGCCTCGACGTTGCCCAGCGTCCGCATCGTGAAGCCGATCTCGGACGCGCCGAGCTTCAACGACCCGTCGAAGCACATCCTGAACGCGGCGGTCGGCAACGTGGTCGGGGACATCGACGTCAACACCCCCGGCGCGCAGGCGAACGTCAGCGCTTGCACTGACCGCAGCGGAAGCGCGCAACTTTTCGTGGGCCACGCCGGCGACGCTTCCCTGGTGGCACTGGGCGCTCCGGTGGCCACCGTCGCCGCCGGCATCGCCGAATGCCCGTCGGGCTTCGCCTTCGTCGCACGCTTCCCCAGCGTCACGCTGTCGGAAAGCACCGAGGACGCCAGCGGGGCGCTGACCCACGCTACTGAGCTGCGGGTCGACCTGACGGACGTCACGACCGCCAAGGGCAGCAGCACGCCGGTCGACGTGTGGGTCGACACCGTGCCGCCGGCGATCTCCTTGATGTCACCGGCCAACCTCTGCGGCAGCTTGCAACAGGCGGTGGGACCGTTCACGACGGACGTCGCGCTCACCTCCGACACGGCGACCGTGGTTCTGAGCGTGGCCAATGGCGCGTCGACCAGCACGCGTTCCAACCCCACCTTCGCGGGTGGCGCGGCGACCTTCACCACCGTCGCCTTCGACCAGGGGCAAAACAACCTGACGGCTGTCGCCACCGACCCCGCCGGTAACACCAACACGCTGGCCCCGGCGCCGTGCACAATCACCGTCGGCGGCTCCCCGGTCGTGACCTTCACGACGCCGCTGGTGAGCAACTCGCTGTGCCCGAACGGCTCCGCCGTCGCCGGATGCCTCGACGACACCAACACCGGCACCGCCGGATGGCAGGGATCAATCACCGCTCACGCCACCGTCGGCGGCGTGCCCCTGGGCAGCACCAACGTCACGTTCACCATCGGCGCGACCACGCTGGGAACGGCGATGCTGAATGTCAACGGCGACGCCACGCTGGCGATCACCACCAACATCGTGCCGGAGGGTTCCGCGGTGACGTTCACGGCGACCACCGACAACGTCCCGGCGCACGGCGTGGGCGTCGGCACGGTCACCGTCGATGTGGACACGTTGCCGCCCGCCCCACCGACCGGCCCCTCGGGCGCGGTCGTCGATTATCGGCAGACGTCTTTCCGCATGACCTGGACCGCGCCGGGCGACAACGGCCGAGCGATCACCGGCTATCAGGTGCGTGCGGCGAAGGTGCCGATCACGGCGATGAATTTCGACGACGCAACCGTCACCAAGGCGATCACGTTCAGCGGAACGCCCGCCCCCGAAAATGCGTTGGACGGCATCCTCATCCAGAACCTGAATATCGAGCAGGATTATTACTTCGCGGTGGCCGCCGTCGACGGAGTCGGAAGCCGAAGCACTATCGCCGCGACGACCACCGCCACGACGGCGCACTTCAAGACGATCCTTTTGTCTGGTGCCGGAACCGACGGGTTTGGGTTCGTCATCGAGGGGGAGGGCGACTTCGGGCAGTCGGCGGGGCTAAGCTTCACCGGCGACAAGATCTCCGATCTGGTCGTCGGAGGAACCGGCGGCAAGAACGTGTACATCTTCTTCGGCAAGGCTGGCGGTTACAGCACCTCGGCCGACGTCACGATCAGCGGTGCCAGCGCTGGTTTCGGCTCTGACGTTATTGACGCGGGCGACGTCGACGGAGACGGCCTGGACGACCTGGCCATCGGTTCGCCCAGCGAGAACAAGATCTACATCTACAGCCGCAAGAATCCGCCCGTGAGCTGGGGGACGACCACCTCGTGGCCGGCGACCTTGACGGACTTGAAAGCCAACTACGTCATCACGCTGGGTGGCGCGGACGCCGGCGCGTACTTCGGCGGCGGCGGGCTGGCCCGCCTCGGCAACTTCGATGGAACCGGCACCGACGATTTCGCAATCGGTCTCGGTTTCCGGTCGGGCTTTCAAGGAAGCGTTCTCATCGTCAAAGGGCGGTCTTCGTTCCCGGCCGCGATTACGACTCCCGACAGCACGAACACGATCGAAATCGACGGCAACACCAACAACGCCTTTTTTGGATACGGCGTCATGGGCATTGGTCAGTTCTATCCGCAGCCGGCCGGCCCGACGCTGATCGCGACGGCGCCGGGTATCGGTTCCGCCTTCGCCTTTCCGGGACAGGCGCCGGCCGGAATCCTGAGCGTGACAAATGCCGCCGACTCGACAGCGGGGGACGCAACCGTCACCTATGGCGTGAACTCTGGCTTCCTGGGCAAGCTCGGTTCGTCGCCGGGCGCGTTGACGCTCGGCGCTCCCGATGGGAAATACGTCGACGTGCACGTCGGAACCGCGGTCACCGGACCATTCCCGTTCGATAGCGTCAATCCAGCGCCGGCCGGGATCCTACATGTTGTCGATAGCTTCTCCGGTGTGGCCTTCGGCATCGTCAACCTGGGCACGGGCATCCGCGGAACTTCGACTTCCGTTTCGCTGATCGGGGATAGTTCGCCCGATCTGGTTCTGGCCGGACAAGGCGAGACCAACACCCCAGTCTACATCTTGAGCGGAACCAGCCTTTTGTCTCAGACTGGCACCCTCAATTTCAGCGACTCCAGCTCGCCGGTACAAACGGGGCTGACGCCGGGTCTGGTGAAGATCTTGAACGCGGTCCCGTGGAGCGGCTACACGGGCGGGCTGGATTCGGTCATTCCAGACTCGAACGGAGACGGCTACGCCGATTTCGCTCTCGGCGAGAACGATTTCGGGGGTCCAGGACGCGTCGTCGTCTTCTATTGAGTCGCCTACCAAAGGCGATCGACTAAGCCGATCGCCTGCGCGCCGAAATCGTGTTCGCCTTTTCGTTCGCCGCCGGCTTCCGCAACTGTGGCAGCGCGACCGATAAGGCCAGGCTCATGGCGGCCAACTTCCCGTCGGAGGCGCGCGACGGCATCCGAACGCTGGACCGGCCTGACGTCAGCGCGACCATTCTGCGCTGGGCGGTCGTCGGCCGAGATCAAACCGTCGCTCCCATTTGGGACGGGGAATCTCGATTGGCATTCGCCGGCGACGTCAGGCTCTACAACCGGCGGGAGCTGGCCGTCGCGCTCGGCGTGGAGCGCACATCGACCGCTGCCCTCAACGATCTAGAGCTGGCGTTTCTGGCCTATCGAAAATGGGAGCAAGACGCTCCCATGCATCTGGTCGGCGACTTCGCGTTTGCGGTCTGGGACGAACGGCGCCAGGCGCTCTTTGCGACGCGCGATCAACTGGGCATTCGTCCTCTCTACTACCGTTTGTTCACCGACGGCGTGGTTTTGGCAAGCGACGTCCAACAGATACTAGCTTTGACTGACAAGCCGTTTGCCGATGTGAATGACGAGGCCATTCGGGATCTGTTCATCCCTCCGGTGCGCCGCCTGGGAGGCACATGTTTTTCCAGCATATCGGCCGTCCGCCCGGGCTGCAGCATCGTTGTCTCGTCAGGCATAGCAAGCGAAACGCGCTACTGGCGGCCGCCCAGGACGCCTACCGGCGCGACGTACGAAGAGAACTGCCAGGAGCTGCGGCGAATCTTTCGCCGGGCGGTCCACGATCGGTTGGAGTCCGACCGGCCCATTGTCGCGCACTCGAGCGGCGGTTTCGACTCCAGCACCATCGTCATGGCCGCCGCCGAGATCTACAAACAGGAGTCCGGACGGCCACCGCTGGTGACCGCGTCCCTCACCGCGCCTGGATTTCCGTGCGACGAGCGCGCGTACATGGACGCGGTGGCAAGGCGGGTCAACTTCGAAACCGTTCGCTGGAACGCGTTCGATGACGACCCCGATTGGTTGAAGAATCCGCCGCTGGCGTACCCAGGCTTTGCGCGCGGGCTGGCCGGCGGACCGCCCCGCGATCTCACCCTGGCGCGTGAGCGCGACGCCGGTGTCCTCTTGTCGGGGATGTTCGGCGATGAGGTCCTGATCGCGACCAACATTCTTCTCGATCTGTTCCGCAACGGGAGATGGTTCGACCTCGTCCTCGATACGTTGACAGCCAAACAAAGCGTCTCTTTGCGCGTGCGAACACTGGTCAAATCGATCGCCGGTGTGGCTCCGCCAGCCGTGCTGATCGATTGGCAACGTCGCCGGGCGCAGCACCGCCAGCGACCCCCGACATGGCTGGGACCACGGATGCGAGCGATGTACCCACCGCCGTTGCCGGAGATGCCGGACCTGACGGGGATAAATTGGCCGTCCCACGTCAGCATGAGTCTTTGGCAGCGCGTGACGTCTGCGCAGGTCAGCCAGATCGTCGACGGCACGGTCGCCTACGGATCAACGCACGGGATCGAGGTGCGCTTGCCCTATGCGGACGTGCGTTTGGTCGAGCTCATGCTCTCAATCCCGTGGGAGCAACGCATCCCGCGCGACCATCTGCGCCGGACAGCGAGAGATGCGCTAGGCCCTCTGCTGCCGGAAGAATTCCAAAAGCGAATCGGTCAGCGTTCGTGGACACCGGTGTGGACCAGGAACGCCCGCAGGGCGTTGCCCTGCATCTCTCACCTCTTAACCGAGGGCGATTGGTTGAGTGCACCGTTCGTCGATCGCCAGTGGGTGCTACGCACGCTTGAGACGTGCGTTTCGAGGGACGATCCCGATTCCTCGAGCTGGATCGAGCTTCTCGACTTGGCCAGTCTCGAAGGTTGGCTTCGCCGGTTGATCTGATATAGTCCGCGCGAGGCAAAAAATGGCTGAAATTATAGGCTTCACGGGGCAGGAGGCGGTCGACGGCCGGCAGGATGACGAGTACCAGCCGCCTCGGCTAACACCGATCGGCAACGCCCGCGAGCTGCTCGCCGGCGCCTCGGGCTCCGTTGCAGACGTCATGGGACCGCCCAATCCGATTAAACCCTTCCAGGCTGGCTGATGTGACAGAGCTTGCGCTCGTCCTTGCCGCGCTGCCGAGCGTGGAGTGGCTGAGGCGTCGGCGAAGCCTGCACGCCGCCGCTGCCGAATTGCGCCGGCGCGGCGCGGTCCAAAGACAGCGCGCGCTGCCGGAGCGTGAACGTCTCCGTCGCGCCATCGCGATGCTCGACCGACGGCTACCCGGCGGACCGAATTGTGTCAGACGCTCGCTGCTGGAAATTCGTTTGGACGCCGGCGCCGCGCGTGAACGCTTGTTTGCCGGCTTCAGGCGCGGCGGCGGACCGGGCTCAGGACATGCGTGGCTCGAGTCTGACCCGGTGACCGACCGCTACGACGCGGTGGTCACGGTCTAAGGCAAGCCGGGCGTAACGTCTGGCGATGGCCCATCCCGACATCGCCGAGGTCGGCGAAAAAATCGAGCGGTCTTGGTCGGCTCGTGACTACGACGCTTCCGCTTTCCCAGCGATTTGTGCTGATGTGCTGACGGTCGCCGGGTTGCACCGAACCCTGGCGCCGAAGGCGATCCTTGATTGGGCTTTGCAGGGCGACCTTCCACGGCAGGCGGATCCGGAAGCCGCCTTCGGTCAACCACCGATCACGCTGTTTCGAGCGCGGCGCTTCTACATCGACGCGCTTTTCTGGGTCGACGGCACCACCAGCGTCCACGACCACGGATTCTCCGGCGCATTTCAGGTGCTGTCCGGCTCCAGCATCGAAACCACCTTCGCCTTCGACGAAACCAGAGACGTCGATGGGCAACTCCGTTTCGGCGCCTTGCGGGTGCTCGGCACGCAGCTTCTGCAACAAGGCGACGTCCAACCGATCGCCGCTGGGCCCACCTTCATTCACTCGCTGTTTCATCTCCCGCGGCCGGCGGTGAGCTTGGTCGCGCGCACCTTCTCGGACGTCAATCCGGGCGTTCAGCTCAGCTATCTGCCGCCGGGAATCGCGCACAATTCGTTTCACGCCGACCAGACGCTCGATCGCCTGCTCCAGATCGTCGAGCTTCTGCGTTCGACCGACGATCCGACGTTCGAGACGCGCACCGGCGATTTGATCGCCTCGTCCGACCTGCACACGGCCTTCTCGATCGTCAAGGCGTGCGAAAAGACGTCCGATCGCAGCCGTCTGGCGCGCCTCATCGGCCGTGTCCGCGATCCTGAGGCGCGCCCGCTGCTGGCGGCCTGGGCGGCATCCGCCGAGCGCATCCGGTTTCTCCAGACTCGGCGGGCGCTGGTCCACGATCCCGACCTGCGGTTCATGCTCGCCGTGCTGCTAAACGCGCACCGGCGCCAAGATGCTTTGTCGCTGGTCTCCGCCTACGCGACCACCTTGCCTGCGTCCCGACAGATCGCTGCGTGGCTCGCCAAGCTCGCCACGGTCACGGCGCGCCTTCAACTGGCGAGCGGACCCTGGGAGCCGAACCTCCTTGGCCTGCCGTCCTTCACGGCGCGAAGGGAAGAAGCGCTGGCGGCGGCGCTGGGCGACCAGCAAACCTCTTCAATGGCCGAAGAAGCGGATTTCCTCGGACAGCTTCGCAGCCTGCCTCATCTGCAGCCGCTTTTTCGCTAGGCGCACCGCTACGAACTTCGTCAGCCGCCGGGCTTCAGCGTGCCCGCTCTGGTCGTTTGCTCGGCCGCCGCGACGAGCCCGGGAACTCCGGCCGGCGCAGTCAGTTCGAAGACACGGACCATCCGGCCGACCGCGGCGCTGATCGTCAGCTGGCGCCTCCAGTCGGCGGGTTCGTCCGAGCCGTAAAAAGAGTTGGAAAAAATGGCCGAGGCGGCAGCGGCCGGCTCCAGTACCGTCGCCGCGAACGAATCGGCGGCGCGGCGATCGGCGCTCAGAAAGCCCACCTCGGCGAGGGGCAGCGTCGGACAGCGCGCGACGGCGGCCAGCCGATCGCACAACGCCGGCTGTCCGGCGAACAGCGCGGCTGCAGCGTCGTCGACCCAGGCCGCCACCACGGATTCGGTGTCGACCGCCACGTCGACGCCGGCAGCGCCCACTCGGACCACCAGCTTGTCCTCGGCGATCGGGCCGGCGCCGGCCTTGACCATCGCCCGCGCGGTGGTGGTCTTGCCCGCGCCGCTGGCGCCGGAGAAGACCATCACCCGATCAGCGACAGAGACGGCGGACGCGTGCAGCACGGTCTCCCCGCGCAGCGACAGCAGCTTGGGCGCGACACTGGACAGGAGACAGCGGGTCTCGTCGCGATCCAGATCTGCCGACGGCGCGCGCGAAAGGTGCCTTCCTTCGCTGTCGATCAGGAACAGCGGCTGTCCCCGGCGAGAGAACATGTACCCGTCCGGCCGACGCTCGTAGTGAAATTCGGTCGGCGTCGCGGCCACTGCCGGCGAGACCGCGACGCGAGAAATCTGCAGGGCGTTGTCCACGTCGCGCCGCGCGCGCGCTTCGGCGATCTCGTAGCGCTCGCTCAACGCGTGCGCTGTCTCGGCGGCGGACTCACCCAGAAGGTGGCGGCGCCACACCAGCGCGGCGCTTTGGTTCAGGCGAAAAAGCTGACCGGATTGAAGGTCCAGAAGCAAGGCACCGGGATCAATGTCAACCAGCACGTGCCTCTCGGGATCGCCCTCGGTCATTTCAGCCTGACGATGCCCCGCGCCAGCATCTGATCGATCAATACCCGCACGTCCGCGGCCACCCGATCCTCCGCCACGCCGTACCGGCTGGCCACGGCACTGACGACCTTGGCCACGTCGCTATCGCTGGCGAGTTGCTCCCAGACCTCGGCCCCGACGCGGTTGAGCTCGAAGCATTCTCCGGTCGCCGCATCCATCAGAACGGCTCCGCCTTCCATCCGCTGACCGCTGATGAAAGGGTTGCGCAAAACGAAACAGTTGCGGTCGACAGCGTCGGCCATGCGGATGCGAGACTGTCGGCGCCCCCCGTTGCTGTCAAGGTCCATCGCTCCGGTTGACAGAGCCGCCTGGTCTCATTTCAGCCCTGCGACCTCGGGCAGCCGGGCGAGGAGAAATTCACGATAGGGTACCGCATCGATGCCATCGCCCATGCTCTGGGCGCGGTCCCCCTGGAAGACAACGTGGCTGGACACAGGTTTTCCAGCCACCTCGGCGAACGAGCGGAGGCCCTTCAACTGCGCCGAGGCGATTGTTCGCCCGAGCTTGCATTCGACGGCCAGCAACTTGCGACCGGTGTCGATGACGAGGTCGACCTCCGCTCCCGCGTCCGTCCGGTATCCAAACACTTTCCAGGGCAGTCGGTGCGCACGGATAAACGCCAGGCACTGCAGGACGAACCACTGCTCGAACAGGCGTCCCTTGTCGGTCGCCGGTGGGGGAATGCGGTGCACGCCCAGCAACGCGTTTCGAACGCCGACGTCGAACAGAAGGATGCGATCCCGTTGGCTGACGCGCCGGCCGGACGATTTTGCTGAGAAGGGCGGTATCCGAAAGCACAGCAGGGTGTCTTCCAGGATCTGAAAGAAGCGCCGAACGGTCTCCTTGGGAATCTCGGCGTCGCTGGCGATCTTCGAGTAGTTGATCCAATCCCCGCTCGACGTCGCGGCCAGATCGAGAAACCGGGCGTAGGTGCCGACGCTGCGGATGATGGCTTCGGCCTGAATCTCTTCGCGCAGGTAGACGGCGGCATAGGTTTCAAGAACGTCTTCCGCGGCGTCGTGGTCCAGATAAACCCCCGGCAGTCCGCCGACTCGAAGGGCGCGGTCCAGGTCAAAAGCATCACCCAGCTCCCAGATGGTCAGCGGATCGAGGTGTTCGAGGACGATACGGCCGGGCAAAAGGTTTGCTCCTCCGCGTTTGAGTTTCCGAGCGCTTGATCCGGTCAGAAGAAAACGGTGCCGGCTGCCCTCGTCCATGACGGCTTGAACCGAGTTGAGTAGACCTGGAAGGCGTTGGATTTCGTCGATGAGGACAAGTGCAGGCTTCTTCAAAGAACGCAATTCACGGCCCAAGCGCCCTGGATCCTTCCCGTACGCCAGAAACGATCCTTCGTCGGCCAGGTTCACGATGACGTCGGGTTCAAGTGAACGGGTCAGGGTCGACTTGCCCACCTGTCGCGCTCCCAGCAACAGCACGCTCTTCTTCGACTGGGCGAGGCGGGACCGGATCAACCTGTCAAACACGTGGGTCAATTACCATGCAATTGACCCACAAACAAGACGAGCCTCGCGCGCGTCGGCCAGACGAATGGGAGCCTTTCGGCGGTTGCCAGACGCTGTCAGGGTCTGTCTTGCCGTCCCCCAACCCAGCGAGTATCGGCGTCGGCCCCCCGAGTGTTATACTGGTCCGGAGATGAGTACGGCTATTGCGCGTGAGCGGGGTGCGACCCCGGCCGAGCTCGTTGCGGCGCTGGAAGCGAATGTGGCGCGGGTGATTCGGGGAAAGCCGCAGGCCATCCGACACGCGGTGACCACCCTGGTGGCGCGCGGTCACCTGCTGATCGAAGACGTCCCGGGGGTGGGCAAGACCACGCTGGCGCGGGCGTTGGCCACGTCGATCGGCGGGACGTTTCACCGCATCCAGTTCACCAGCGACTTGCTGCCGTCGGACATCGTCGGGGTGTCAGTGCTGGATCAGAAAAGCGGGCAATTCGAATTTCACCGCGGGGCCATCTTCGCCAACATCGTGCTGGCCGACGAGATCAACCGCACCACGCCACGCACGCAAAGCGCGTTGCTGGAAGCGATGAGCGATTCCCAGGTGTCGGTCGACGGGCGGACCTATCCGCTGGAGGCGCCGTTCCTGGTGGTCGCCACCCAGAACCCCGAAGAACACTACGGCACCTACCCGCTGCCGGAATCGCAGATGGACCGCTTCCTGGTGCGCATTCGCATGGACTATCCGTCGGCGGACGACGAAAAACGCATCTTGATGGAAGCGCCCGGGCGCGCCGGTGAGACGCTGGAGCAGCTGTCGCCAGTCCTACGCGTGGGTGACATCCGCGCGCTGCAGGACGCAGCGGATCGCGTGCACCTGGAAGCGGAGCTGGCGGAGTACATCGTGGCGGTGGCGCGCGAGACGCGAAAGTCGCCGCACCTGGCGCTGGGGGTTTCACCGCGCGGCGAGCTTTCCTGGCGCAACGCTGCCCGCGCCGCTGCCCTGGCCGACGGCCGCGAATACGTGCTACCCGACGATCTGAAGGCTCTGGCGGTGCCGGTGCTGGCGCATCGCTTGGTGGTGGCGGCGCACTCGGATTCGCTGGGGCGATCGCGCCTGGACGCCGAGCGCATCCTGGTCGAAATCCTGGAACGCCTCCCCGCGCCGGGCTGACGCGCGTGACACTGTCCGCGTTCTTGGCGCGCCTGTGGACGTGGCTGAAGCCGCGCCGAAGATTTCCCCCCACCCGCGAAGGTTGGTGGTTCTTGATGGCCACCCTGCTCATCGGCCTGGCCGCCATCAACGCGGGACTGAATCTTCTGTTTTTGGTCTGGGGAATGATGTTGTGCCTGATCCTGGCCAGCGGCGTCCTATCCGAGCTGTGCCTGCGCAGCCTGGAAGTCCGCCGCAGCCCGCCCACCAACATCCACGCCCGCGCGCCGTACTTGATGGGCATCGCGCTGACCAACGGCAAGCGCCGCATCCCGTCCTTCTCGGTCGAAGTGGAAGACCTGATGGACGGCCGCCCGATCGAGAAGCGCTGTTACTTCCTGAAGCTGCCGGCGGGCCGCACACAGGAGACGGCGTACCGGCACATGATGCCTCGCCGCGGCCGCCAGCACCTATCGGGCCTGCGCCTGTCGACGAAGTTTCCCTTCGGCCTGATCCAGAAATCGCGCGACGTCGCCGATCCGGCCGAGCTGATCATCTACCCGGCGCTGGTGCCGGTGCCCGACGAGCTGCTGCGTGGCTTGCCGGCCGAGCACGGGCGCGGCCGCATGCGCTGGCGCAGCCGCGGCGGCGATTTCTTCGGCCTGCGCGATTTCCGCCACGGCGACGACCCGCGTGACATCCACTGGCGCACGTCGGCCCGCCGCGGAATGCCCTTCGTGCGCGAGAACGAAGACGACGAGGGCCTGACGGCGACGGTGCTGTTCGACAACTCAATGCCGGACACCGCCGGCGACGGCGCCAGCCCCGACGCCTTCGAGGAAGCGGTCTCGCTGGCAGCGTCGGTGGCGGCAGAGCTTTTGCGCCGCGGCTACCGGGTGACCTTCCTGGCGCGCGGCCTGCAGATCGCCGGCGCGCGCGGGCCTGGCCAGAACACCCGTATCATGCGCGCGCTGGCCTTGATCGACGTGGCCTCCGCCAGTGCTGGCGCCGGTAACGAGCTGCCGACGGCGTCCGGCCCCTGCATTCGCATTCGCCCCGGCCGCCCGGCCGAGGCGCAGAACCAGCGCGGCGACCCGCCGCGACGGGAGAGCCACGCGTGAGGTTTCAAGCCACGCACAAGCTGTTTTCGTACCTGCTGGTGCTCAATGCCATGGCCACGCTGGCCAGCTCGAACGCCCTGCCACCTCTTGGCGCCGGGCTGCTGATCGGTTTCGCCGCCATCTCCTGGTTCGCCGAGCCGGGCACGTCGCTGGCGAACATTCTGGATCGCCTGTCGCTGCCGCTGCGGATCCTGGCGCTGGCGTTTTTTGCCCTCGCCGCCTGGCAACTGTGGCAGCGCCTGCCCGAGCCCGACCTCACGCCGATCTTGAACCTGGTGATGTTCCTCCTCGGCTTCAAGCTGTTTCACCGGCGCGGCAACCGCGACTATTTGCAGATCTACATCCTGTCTTTCTTGCTGGTCCTGGCAGCGGCGGCGCTGGCGCAAAGTTTTCTTTTCGCCGTCAGCTTCGCCGGCTACGTGGTGCTGGCGACGTGGACGCTGATCCTGTTTCACCTGCGCCGCGAGATGGAAGAGAACTATCTGGTCAAACACTCGGCGCAGGCGCCCAGCCAGAAGGTGGGCGTCAACCGCATCCTGAATTCCCGGCGGGTGGTGGGCGGCGCGTTCTTCGCCGCCACCGGCCTCATCGCCCTGACGGTGTTCGCCGGCTCGATCGCCACCTTCGCCATCGTGCCGCGCATCGGCGCGGGGTTCGTGTTGGGCGGCCCGCGGCCCACCCGCAACCTGATCGGCTTTTCCGACGACGTGACGCTGGGGCAGTACGGAATCCTGTCGACGGACAATCAAGTGGTCGCCCTGCGCGCCACCTTGCCGCGCATCGCGGCCATTCCGAACGAGCGGGCCCGCGATCGCGAGCTCGAACGCCTTTACTGGCGCGGCACCATCTACGACACCTACGATCGCGGCCACTGGGTGCGCTCGCGCCGGCCCGAGCTGCGCACGGTGATCGACGACGAAGGCTACGCGCTGGCCATCCGCGAGCCGTCCATGGAAAATCCGCACCGCGGCGGCGACTGGCTGCGCGGCGCCGATCGCCAGGAGATCGACGTGGTGGGCGTCTCGGTGCCGGTGGTGTTCGCCCTGGACCACCCCATCGGTGTCGAGCTGCCGGCGGCGAAGCTGGGCACGGTGGCGACGCTGAAGCTGGCGCCGCGCTGGTCAGGCGAGGTGGCGATGCGCATCGCTCCCCTCGACAGCGGAATCAACGACAGCGAAGACGCCCGCGCCTACGGCGGCACGCACTACGTCGCTTACTCGCGCGATTCGCTGTCGATGGCCCGCGCATCGGCGGGGCGGCCGTTGCGCGACGTCGACCCCTCCGTGCTGGAGCCGTACCTGGCATTGCCGACGTCGCTGTCGCCGCGCGTGACCGAGCTGGCCCGGCAGATCACCGCCGGCCGGGTCAACCCGCCGGCCAAGCTGGTGGCGTTGATGGACTGGCTGCGCACCACGCACGAATACACCACCAACCTGCCGCGCCACCCGGCCGGCGTCGATCCGCTGGAAGACTTTCTGTTCGAAAACAAGGCGGGCCACTGCGAGTACTTCGCTTCGGCGATCACCGTGCTTTTGCGGGCCAGCGGCATTCCCAGCCGCTATGTGAACGGATTTCTGGGCGGCGAATGGAACGACATCGGGCACTACATCACCGTGCGCGACAACCGCGCCCATTCCTGGGCCGAGGCGTACGTGGGCGAGATCGGTTGGGTGCGCGTCGACGCCACGCCGGCGGCGCCGGCCGGAATGCGCTGGGGGCGGCTGCGGCAGCTCATCGATTCGGTCGACTTTTTCTGGACCCGCTGGGTGGTCGGTTACGACATCGGCCGGCAGATTGAACTGGCGCGCAAGCTGGGCCGACGTATGGGCGTCACGTCGTCGCCCAGCAGTGACCATTCGTTCAAGCTGCCGGTGGGCCGGCAGATCGGGATCATCGTCGGCGTGGCGCTGGCGGTGTGGGTGGTCTGGCGTT
>DASXQB010000548.1:0-13946 GCA_036493295.1 Polyangia bacterium
ACCGTGGGTGATGATCCCGCTGTTCTTGTGGGAAGCGGTGCGCGTCTCCGGCGGCCTGCCCGCGCTGCGCACGGCGCAGGGATGGCGGGCGCTGTTACCGCGCCTGGTGCGTTTCGGGGTGCCGGTGGCGATCGTCGGCGCCGTGCTGGCGTGGCACAATGTCGCCCGCTTTGGCCACCCAACCACCTTCGGCCACGAGTTCCTGAACGTGCAGTGGCAAGAGCGCATCCAGCGCTGGGGCCTGTTCAATTATCACTTTCTGTCGCGCAACCTGGCCGCGGCGCTGGTGCTGCTGCCGCGGATCCTGACCAAGTATCCGTACGTGAAGATCAGCCAGCACGGGATGAGCCTGCTGGTGACGTCTCCGAACCTGGCCTACACGGTGATGCCGGCCGAGAAGAGCCGCCTGACCAAACCGCTGTGGCTGACCATCGCCGCCACCGCCCTGCCGTCGTTGCTGTATCAGAACTCGGGCTATATCCAGTTCGGCTATCGATTTAGCCTGGATTACATGATCTTCTTCGTCATGCTGCTGGCGGTGCGCCAGCGCCCGTTGTCGAAGGTGTTCAAGTCGCTGGTGGTGGTGGCCTTCGCGATCAATCTATTTTTGGCGATCACCTTCGACCGCTTCATGCAGTTCTCGTACGACGACACGTTCTTCCCGCACGGGAACAACTGACGGCGGCGTGCTAGCGGCGTCCGCCGCCGCCGCGGAAATGGAAACCGCCGCTGGCGGGCGCGCTGGGGTGCACCGGAGCGTACGGACGCGCCGGCGCCGTCGGCACCGGTGAGCCGTGCCAGCCGGGCGAGGCGCCGTGAAGCGCTGACGAAGCGGCCGGCCCCGCCGGCGCCCCGCGCCAGCCACCACCGCCAGCCGCCGCGCCTGCACCAGCGGGCGTGCCGCGCCAGCCGCCCGCAGGCGCCGGCACGCTGCGAATCGGCGGCGCCACGCCATAGCTACCGCCGCGGTAGAACCGCCCGCCGCCGTAATAGCGCGGATAGAACGACCGGTAGTAATACGAGTAGTAAGGCCAGTACGCCCAGAAGAAGGGATCGTACGGGCCATACCAATAATTCCACGGACCGACGACGGTGAAGTACGGCGACCACGGCTGCCACAAGTGATAGTGGCCGCCCATCATGAAGCACCAGCCGCCGCCGTAGGTGTCCAGCACCGGGTGCGCGCCGTAGTAATTGTAAACTTCGCCGCCGTAACCAAAGTCGCGCGGGTCGCCGATGAAGTAGTAGCAACCCTCTTTGAACGTAAATAGCCGAAGGTCGATGGGGGCGTAGTTGTGGATGTGCGGGCCTTGCGCCTCGTCGAAGGCGACGCCGGGTTCAACGCGCGTGTCGACCGGGTGCGGACCGGCATAGCAAAAGCCGCCGGTCGGATAGGGAACCGGAGCAGCTTCGATGTCAGGGGGGATCGGGCTTTCGGCGGGCTGGTCGCCGCCCGGTGCGGCTGATGGATCGCCAAACTGGTCTTGGGCCTGCGCCGCGCCCGTCGCCAGGCAAAGGGTGGCCGCCAAGACTGCTCCGGACACCTGGATGATTCTCATGATGAAGGCTCCCCGGTGGTTCTGCTTAGCAACCAACGCGCCAGCGAGAACGGCTGCAAACACGCACAAATTCTAGCCGATGCTGGCCGCCTTACAAATGAACCGTGACCGGCGTTCACACACGCTCGTTGCGATGACGCAGTTTTGGCCCTAGTGTTTGCCGTTCCAAGGAGCACCGACATGTCCATCGAATCCCAGCTTGGCGACCTGCTGAAAGACGCGATGCGCGCCAGGGACGCCCGCACGGCCGACTGCATCCGCATGATCAAGACCAAACACATGGAGCGCCGCACGGCCGCCGGCTTCAAGGGACCGCTGGACGACAATCTGTGGCTGGACGTGGTCACCGCGTACCAAAAGCAGCTGCGCAAGGCGCGCGAAGAATACGTCGCGGTGGGCGAGCGTGGCGCCGGCGCCCTGCCGCAGATCGATTTCGAGATCGAGTTCTGCGCGCGCTTCCTGCCCAAGGCGGCCAGCGACGACGAGGTGCGAGCGGCGGTCCGCGAGACCTTGTTGCGCCTGGGCGCCTCCGACCCCAAGCAGTCGGGGCGCTTGATCGGCGAGATCATGAAGGCGAACAAAGGCAAGTTCGAGCCGAGCACGGTCAAGCGCATCGTCGAAGAAGAACTGGCGCCTCGCTAGCCCAACGCGGCCATGTAACCGATCAGATCCGCCGCCAGCGGACTCTCCACCGTCATTGGCTCACGTGTGGTCGGATGGGGAAAAGTCAGCCGGTGCGCGTGCAGCGCGTGGCGCGGCAGACCGTCGAAGGCCTCCAGCAACTCGGGCGTCACGCCCTCGTCGCAGGCGCGCATGAACAGGCGTTCGCCGGCGCCGTAGAGTTTGTCGCCGACGATGGGGTGGCCGATGCCGGCCAGGTGGACGCGGATCTGGTGCTGCCGCCCGGTCTCGGGGATCGCCTCGCACAGCGCGTGCCCGGGCAACCGCTGCAAGACGCGAAAACGCGTCACCGCCGGCAACCCGTCGGGCGCGGCGCCCATCATCAAATGGGTCGGTGAATCCAGCAGGCGAATCGGCTGATCGATGATGCCGTCGTCGGCGGGCTGGCCTTTGACCAGCGCCAGATAACTCTTCGCCACCGCCCGCCGTGCGAACGCGCGCTTCAGCCAGCTGGCCGCGCGGTGGTGGCGGGCCACCAGCAGCACGCCCGAGGTCTCGCGATCCAGGCGGTGTGCGATCTCCATTTTCTCGGCCGGATAACGCTCGCGCAGCAGCGCCACCAGGGTGTTCTTCCAGAACTTGGCGGTGGTGTGCATGGGCAAACCGGCGGGCTTGTCGATCACCAGCACGTCTTCGTCCTCGAACAGGACGCCAAAATACCGCGGCACCGGTGGCTCGACGGGCGCGGGGCGATTCAGCAGCACGACGTCGCCGGCGTGCACGGCCAGCGCTGGGCGCGCCCGCCGCCCATCGGACAGCGACACCTGGGTGGTGATGATCGACTGGATGCGCGTGCGCGACAGCCGGCCGATGCGCCGCTTGAGAAAATGATCCAGGCGCCAGCCCTCGCACTCGCGCGGGACCTCGATGCGCAGCGAGATGATCGTGCCCTGGTACAATGTCTCTGCCTCGCGCAGCGTCGCCGCCGCCGCTTCCGACTGTGAGGCGGTCATTGGGGCGGCGGCTTGACTTGGGCGGCCTCGTCGATGCGCCGCGCGCCTTCCATCAGCAGGAACGCCGTCGAGGCCTGAATGTCGTCGATGCCGCCGACGTCGCCGACCAGAAAATCAAAACGCCCGGTGTCCCAGGCCAGCGCCGCGTACACCGCCGCCGTGCCCGAACAAGCGTTGGGGGCGTCCATCTCGGCGCGAATGATGCGTCCCTTGCGGATGAACAGCCGCGCCGCGGTTTGCGGCTGTTCCAGCAGCAGGATGCCGGTCTTGCGCTCGATTTCTAAGATCATCAGGATGCTGGAAAGGCCGATCAGGTCCAGCGCGCCCTGCATGGCGGACAGCGGCCGCAGCCCGCGCGACGGCCGGTCGGGAAACGGCAGGCGCGGGCGAGGTGCCCCCGTCAGCGGCGCCTCGCGCAGCCGGGACAGAACCGTGTGCAGGCGGCGCTCCAGCTCTTCGATGCGGAATGGTTTCACCAGGCGCTGGTCGCGCTCGGGATCAAATCCGCGGATGCTGCTGGATTCGTCGCTGGCGCCGGCCAGGAAGATGATCGGCGTGCTGGCCAGTTCGGGCATGACACGCAACCGTTCCCACCAGGGCCAACCGTCGACGGCGGGCAGGCCGATGGTGGTGATGACCACCTCGGGCAGGACTTTCGACGCGCAGGTCAGCGCGCCCTGAGCGTCGCCGGCCAGGTTCACCAGATGGCCGCCCTGGCCTAGAATCGTCGCCACCATCCGCTGGATCCAGGGATCGTTGTCGACGATGAGCACCCGGGCTGGGCTCACCTTTGTCCTTTGCGCGAACCCTGCCCTGGCTCATTCACGGAGCCTACCCCCCGGTTAGTCTTCGTCGACCTTGCCGTTCCAGCGCCAGTTGCCGCGCTCCCTTTCTTCGGGTTTGGGGCGCGTCGACTTTTTCTTTTCAGGACGTTCACGGCGCGGTGGGGCGTCGACCCGACCACCAGGACCGCCGGCACCACCACCGCTGAAACGCGGATCGAACCCGGGACCGCCGGGACCGCCGCCGCCGTAACCCGGACGCGGTGCACCGCCGAAACCACCGCGCGGCGGACCGCCGGTGCCGGGCGCGCGTGGCGGGCCAAAGCCGCCGCCGCCGGTGCGCGGCGGACCACTGCCAGGACCGGCGCCCGGCGCAGCGCCGGGAACAGGCTTGGGACCGAAGCCAGCGCGCGGAGCACCGCCCGCTGGAGCCGGACCGGCAGCACCACCCGCAGGCGGAGGCGTACCAAAGCCACCGCCAACCGGACGTGGAGCACCCGGCCCCACGCCTCCCGGTTTGGCCTGGGCTTCCTCGATGATGATCGAACGACCTTGCAGCAGTCGCCCGGACAGTTTTTCGATCGACGCCTTGGCGCCTTCGTCGGTCATCGTTTCGACGAAGGCGAAGCCGCGCGGACGGCCGGTGTCGCGATCCAAGGCAACCCGCACACTGCGGACCTCGATGCTCTCACCGGCGAAGGCGTCGCGGAGCTCTTGCTCGTTGACGTTATACGAAAGATTTCCAATGAAGAGACGAGTACCCATCTAGCTTCCTGCGGACCGAGCGACTGCTTATGAGCTCGGGCGATTAACGCGATCCCGCAGCTCCTTGCCAGCTTTGAACGTCGGAACACGGCGAGCCGCGATCTGAATGGCCTCGCCCGTCTGTGGGTTGCGCCCGGTGCGCGCTGCGGATTCACGAACTGCGAACGCGCCAAAGCCACGGAGGTCAATTCGTTCGCCGCGCGCCAGACCCTCCGCTACCGCGTCGATCAAGGAATCGATCGTCGCTTCGACTTGCGGACGCGGCAGATTCTTCTGCTGCGCCACCACGTCCACCAGATCAGCCTTCTTCATGAGTTTCGTTTTCTCCTGTGGTTTCCGTTCTGTCAACGCGCCAAAAGCACAATGCTATGCGAAGGCCGAGCGCCAGGCCCAAACGGGGCTAAAGATAGTGCTTTCTCTTCCGCTAGGTCAAGGTGCGGCACCGGCGCCGCCCGAAAGAACCACATCGAAGCTGTGCCGCAAGGCCCAGGCGGCTTCGTTTGCGGTGGATGCCGCGGTGGCGCGCGCCAGCCCCGTCCCCAGCAGCGCCCGCACCGCTGGACAGCGCCCGACGCCCATCACGTCGGTGGTGATGGCCCGGACGGCGGTCTCGTAGGTCAGCCGGCAAGCCTGGGCGTTGCCGGCGTTGTATTGCGGCGCGCCGACCGCGATGGCCGTCGCCAGGCGTTCGACCACCAGTGGCAGCTCGGGGCAACGGCTGACGACGGCGGCGTGCTTTTCACCGATGCCCGCTTCGTCGGGCTCGTCCAGGCGCACCGAATCGACGGCGTGGGCCAGCGTGACCGGTGAGGCTGAGGCCGACGTCAGCAAACGCCGAACCTGTTCGCAGCGCGGCCGCGCCGTCAGATCGACCAGCACGCCGCGCACCCGCTGCGACAAAGAATCTTCCGGGCCGTCCAGGCGGGCGATCAGCGGGAACAGATCCGGACAGTCTTGCCCGTAAACCGCCGCCTCGCCGACGGACGGCAGCTTCGGCGGCAGCGTCACATAGCGCGGGTGCCCGTCGGTGGCCAGCGACAGCGCGGCATCCAGGCCCAGGTCCAGCTCGACGCTGGCGTCGACGGCGGTGCGCGACTGCGCCGCGCGCCGCAACGCCGCGCTCATCGTGCGTCCCAGCGCCCCGCAACGATCGCCGTCGCTGTCCTTCACCATGCTGGCGGCCGTCGTGCGCAGCACTTGATAGGCGCCGAGAGCGCTGCCACGTTGCCGTTGCCCGCCGGCCACTTCGATGCTGGCGCGCACGCGGGTGATCATCGCCGGCAGCTCGGCGCAGGACGCGGTGTGTTCCTTCGCCGCCGCCGATCGTTCTCCAATTGCTCCAATTGCTCCAATTGCACCCATCGCACCGAGCGCGACAGCCGCCAGCGTGGCAGCGACGGTGCCGCCGCTGGCCAGCGCGCCAACCAGGCGCGCGCGGGCCGTTCTACTTGATGGCGCCACGGTCGAAGAATGACACAGCGGCGCGCGCGGATCTTGTACCCTGTCACCGGCGCCGCGCCGCGGATGAGCGAATCATGAAGGGATTCTTGCTGGGCCTGCTGGTGGCCGGGTTGATCGTCGGGGGCTACCTGTTCTGGAAGCAACGAGAATCCGCCCTGCGCGTCGCATCGCCCGCACCCGACGCCGGCGCGGCCGCGCACGACAACGGCAAGGATCGCAAGAAACGCCGGCGGCGCGGCGCCACCCGCCTGGCTCGTGGCGGCGACGACGGCGCACCCGCCCACGAACGGCGCGCCGCGCCCGCGCCGATGGCGGCCGCCGAACCCGAGCCCGAACCGGTGAAGCTCAGCGCCGCCGACTTGAAGCTAGTCAGCCAGGGCGACGATCTGTCCCGCCCCGACGTCGTCCATCTGGACCTGTCCGACGACAGCGGCTCGCGCGAGCTTGATCAAGAGGACATCGACAGCCGCTTTCGCGCCAAGGAAGAGGCCATTTTGGGCTGTATTTCGCACGCTCGGCCCGACGAGGAGACCTTCGTCCCCGGGCGCGTGACGGTGAAGTTTCGCATCCAGCGCAGCGGCAACGTGCGCGGCGTACGCGTCGAAGCGCCGGCCATCTTGCAGCGAGGCGGGCTCACCGGGTGCATCAAGAGCGTGGTGGGCGCGCTGCGCTTTCCGCCCTCGAACGGCAGCCAGGTGGTTTCCTATCCGTTCTCGCTGACCTGAGCGCGGGCGTGCCCGACCACGACGCGCGCCGCTTCCAGCGCGCGCAGGTCGGGTTTGCCGAGGGTGATCAGCGCGGGAGGCGCCGGGGCCATCGCGCGCAGAGCCTGCGCGGCGGCGCGTACGTCGGCCGGGGCCTGCTCGTCGTCGCAAAGCGCCACCACGTGCTCCATGTAGCTGCGGCCGTAGCGCGGATCCGGCTCGTCTTGCCCACGCAGCACGGCGTTCAACGCCATGCCGGCGGCGCGGCGCGCGTGGGTGACGCCCGGCCGCACCGCCCGCCGCGCCAGCGCCTGCGCACAATGTTCAAGCTCGGTGTCCGCGGCGGCCAGCCATTCGGCCGGCGACAAACGAAAAAGCCAGTGGCTGGGATCGGCGCCGGCCACCGCGGTCAGCCCCAGGTGTCGACGACGGGGTTGGCGCGCGCCAGATCTTCTTGGGTGTCGATCTCGCGCCAGCGGCCGTCGATCAACAGCGGCGACAACCGCACACCGTCGTCGGCCATGGCGTTCAACGCATCGGACAGGTACGCGTTGCGCAGCGAAGCCGCGGTGCCGAACGGGCGATCCAACCCCAGCGCCAGCGCCGCGTGCCAGGCGTCGCGCAAGGCGCGCGCGCCCGGGTCGGAGAAACGCGCCAGGCCGATGAACTCGCCGGCGGCGTCGGCGGCCGCCACCACCCGCTTGCCCACCCGGCTGACGCGCGCGCCGGGACCGGCGCCTTCGACCTTGGCCAGCTCGGCCTCGGACACCGGGTGCTGGATGCGGCCGACGTACGCTTTGTCCCAGCGGCGATCGACGACCAAACCGACGTCGTCGCCGGCGGCCACCAACCGTCGAACATGCTCGGGCGCGAAGACGATGTCCGAATACGAGAACAGAAAACCGCCCGCCATTTCGCTCTCCGCGTACATCAGCGACGCGAGGATGTTGTTGCTGGCCCATTCGGGATTTTCGACGAAGCGTAACGAACGCCCGGAATTAGCGGCAAAATTCGCCGGTGGGTGGATCTTGTCACCCAGGTAGCCGCGCACGATCACCACGTCGTCGACGCCGGCGGCGGCCAGGGCGTCCAGTTGCCGATGCAGGATCGCCCGCCCACCGACGGCCACCATGCACTTCGGGATCTCCGCCGTCTCGGGACCCAGGCGCCGTCCGCGGCCGGCGGCGACGATGATCGCCTTCACGCCGACCGCCCCAGCTTGATGGTCACGCCCAAAAGCGCGCGCGCCGCGTAGGCGGCGTTGATGGCCACGTAGACGTGCAAGAACAGATCGATCCGATTGGCCGCGGCCACGAAGAGAATGTAGCTGGGATAGTGAGCCAGGAACTTCCCCAATGATTCAACAGCGCGCATGGGCGACCAGTTTTTCGGCGCGACCGTCGCGTCGTCGGCGGCGAAACCTTCACCGTAGTCGCCGGCCCCGTGCCCGACCGACGCGCCGGTGGCGGCGGCGTACTCCGGTCGGCGCACGAATGTGGTCAGACTGATCGCCGAGGCCACCGCCACCAACCCAAGCAGCGCCTCCAGCAGGAACCGCGCATCACCCGAGCCCAACCACAGGCGCGCACCGACGGCGGCCACCAAGACGAACGCCTTCAGTTCGTCCATCAAAAAATCTAGGTGCGCGCCGACCGGCGAAGACATTCGCTTCAGTCGGGCCAGCTGGCCGTCGACGCAGTCGAAGACGTACGACAGCTCCAAGATGGCCGCGCCCAGAATCAGCGCGCGCCAGCCCGGCACCAGCGCCAGCAGGGCGGCGCCGCCGGCGAAAATCACCAGCGTCAGGAACGTGATCTGGTTTGGCGTGATGCGCGTGCGGGCCAGCGGCACCAGGAACACCGCCGCCAGCGGCCGCGCCACGAAGCGGTTCCACACGATGTCCTTCGGCTTGCGCGTACGGCGGTAGGCATCCGCCACGTCAGAGAAGAACATGGTCCGTTTGTCTACCGACCGATCGCCTGTCGAGCAATCAATGGGCGAGCAGGCCCACCAGATGATAGATGCCCAGCAGCAGCAGGCCGAAGATAAAGCCGACGCTGACGTAGGCCAGGATCGGGCGTTCTTTGGGCCCGGGGGCGCGCGTCGGCACCCGCGAGGTCTCGTCGTCGGTGTGCTGCACGTGGCGGGGCGCGGCCGTCGGCGCCAGCGCGACGGGCGCGTGTGGTTCGGGCGCAGGCACCGGCAAGGCGGGCGCGGCACCTGACGCCACCTCGGTCTGGCTGAACCCGGCCTGGGTTGCACGGACCTCGCTGGCACCGCCCAGCAGCGCTGGATCGGCGGCGGCGGCCGCCAGGTCCAGCGCGTTCGGCGGCGGAATGATCTCGGGCCGCGGCACCAGTGTCTTGCGCGCGCCGGTCTTGCGTTCCTGTCGGGCGGCGGCGGCGGCGGCAGCGGCTTCTGCTTTTTGCTGCTTCTTCGACTTGGGCGATGACGTGGCCGCAGCGCTGGCCGTCACCGGCGCGGGGACACCGAAGATGGTCTTGCTCCCGCTGGCGCGATCAAACGTCGCCGGCGCAGCCGCCATGGCCGCGGGTGCCGGCGCGGGGACGCTGGCCGCTGCCGGCAGCGCCGCCGCTGACGGGCGTTCTGCCTTGGTGCGATCCTGGGCCTCGGCAGCCGCGCGGATGGCCGCCATATCAGCGGCGGGCATGCCGAAGATCGTCCGGTTGGTGGCGGGCGAAGCCGGCGGGCGCGTCACTGGAGCGGCCGCCGGCGGTGGCGAGGGCGCGGCCGGCTCGACCTTGGCAGCCTTGGCGGCGGCGGTCGCCTTCGTGCTCTTGAGTGCCAGATCCGGAAGCGTCAGCTTCGGCACCACCAGACGATAATTGCCCGACGACCAGCGCATGACCTCGGCCAGGCGCTCGGGTGCGTCGATGCCGCCGACGGTGACACCGCTGATCTCGCCGCGCCGGTAGTCGACACGAGCGGTCTCGTTGCCACGCCAGACGTCAATCGAACAGGTGATGACGAACTGCTCGCAATAGCGCATGAGGTGCGCCAGCGGGCGGCTGTCCAGCGTTCCGGCATCGGCGCCGGGGTAGGTCAGATCGCCGTCGGCCGGGTTGGGCAGCCGCTGCTCGATGTGAAAACGCGCCGGTACGACCGCGCGCAGGTGATCAAGCGCGTCGTTCGGCAAGATGCCGGGCGCCAGCGCATCGGAGACACCACCCGCCAGCAGATGAACCTCGCCAGCCGGGATTTCGCTGCCGACGGCGAAGACTTCGACCCGCGCCGCCAGCGCCGGCGCGCTGAGAATGGCGATCAGATCGTCCAGCGTTCCGGCGTCCCAATCCAGAATGGCGTTGGCAGGGGCAGGGTCAGCGGACGCCTGGGCCGGTCGCAAGGGTCCACGACAAATCGGGCACACCAGACCCGTCGCCCCCGCGGGGGCCTCGAAGCTCAGCTGGCAATTGCCACAAACCACCTGCATCCCGTGCCTCCGAACGCCTATGAGATCCCGAAACCGTTGTCGCGTTTGTCGAACATATCTTATCCGTTGTCCAGGGCGTCCGTCGCCGCGTCAGGGCCAGCCTCGGCCGCATCATCGGCGGCGTCCGGCGCGGCAGTGCCGCCGGCGCCACCGGTCGCCGTGTCGCCGCCGCTGCCACCAGCCGGTGTCCCACCAGATCCTCCGGAACCGCCGGTGGCGCCGACACCGCCGTCGACGGTGTCGCTGACTTCGGGGACGAAGCCGGAGCCGGCGTCACTGCCGAAATTCCGGTCGGTGAAGGTCTTGGATGAACAGCCGGCAACCAAAGCCGCGCACAAGAACAGCGCGGCCGCCCAGCCGCCGCTGCGACGAAAGATCATGGGCCGTCACCGTAGCAAGGCCCCTGAGGGTCCGCAACCCCGACCGCGTCTTGTGCACGCCCGTCTGCCCGTCGCTGTCGGGACGCCGGGAAGGTCCCGCGCTGGGCATTGTCTACACGGCACGTTTCCGCTATGAAACCAACGTTGGGCCTGGGAGCTTCGCCCACCATGATCGAAATCCCGAGCGCGCTGATCGACGCCATCACAACCCGCAAGGCCGTGCTGATCGCTGGCCTTGGTCTTGGTCGGCAAGGCAGGCCGCCGGGTTGGGACGGCCTGACCAAGACGCTGATCGATTGGCTGGAAGACGAGACCGTCAAAAGTGACATCCGCGCGCTGGTCGACGGTGGCCAGCGCACGGCGGCCATTGCGGCGCTGGCCGCTCGCCTGGGCGACGAGGTGGTGGCCGAGGTCCTGAAGGACGTCTATCCGGCGGGCGGCAAGATCCCTGAAGCACTGAGCGCGCTGGCCGCCATTCCCTGGCGCGGCGTCGTCACCGCCGCCTGGGACACGCAATGGGACGCGGCGCTGACGGCGGTGGCCTCCGATCCGATCACGGTCTTTCTTCCGCGCGACGCCGCCGCGCTGGATCGTCATCGCGGGCGTTTCCTGCTGCATCTTTTCGGCAGCACGGCCGCACCGGAGATCTTGGCCCTGTCGCCCGGCGATCTGCGCCGCAAGCTGGGACCGACCGGCGTGGTCGAAAGTCTGCGCGCGCTTTATCGTCGCTGGTCGTTCGTGTTCGTCGGCTTCGCGGCGGGCGATCCAGATCTGGTGATGATCAGCGAACGACTGCTGGGCGGGCAGCCCACCGACGCCGAACACTTTTTCTTTTATCCAGGCGAAGCCGGGTTCGCCGCCGAGGTGGTGACGGCCAACCTGGGTCCGACGGCGGTTCCTTTCGCCGGCGAATGGGCCGAGCTTTTGCGCGCGCTCGGTGACGCCTGGACGGCGGTGGCCGGCGAATCGCGACCCGCCGACGACGACGTGGAAGCGTGGCTGGCCGCCTGGGCGCGCGATCCCAGCGACCACCAGCCGCGCGCCGCGCTGGTCCGCACCGAAGCGAAGCTGCGCGCCGAAAAACAATGGGAGCGCCTGGCGGTGTTGCTGCTGGGACGAGCCGAACGCCACGGCGAGCGCGCCGACACCATCGCCGATCGGCTCGCTGCCGCCCGCATCTACGAGATCGAGCTTGGCGATCCCGCGCGCGCCTTCGCCACGCTGCTGCCGGCGCTGCGCCTTGATCCCGACGATGCGGCGGTGCAGGCCGACGTGGCGCGGGTGGCCGGCGCGGCCAAGGCGTGGGCTGATTTCGTCGTCGACTATACCGAGATCGCGGTGGGCCTGGGACGGGCGGCGACGGCGGCGCGACACTGGGCGGAGATCGGCCGCATCTACGCCGACGAACTGGAACAAGCGGACAACGCCATCGGTTCGTACCAACAGGTGCTGGCCATTGATCCGGCGCACCCGGCCGCGCTGAGCGCTCTGCGCGTTTTGTTATCGGCCCGTGGCCGCTGGAGCGAGCTGTCGCCGGTGCTGGCCGCGCTGGCTGAAGCGGCGCCGACGCCACCCGAGCAGGTGGTTCTGTTGCGCGAGCTGGGCGCGCTTTTGTCGTCGAAGCTGGGCGACAACGACGGCGCGCTGGACGCCATCGAATGCGCGCACAAGCTCGCGCCCGGCGATCCCGAGACGCTGGCGGAGCTGGAAGCGCAGTACCGCGCCCGGCAGCGCTGGAGCGACGTCGCGCGGCTGCTGGAAGAAAAAGCGCGCACCACCAGCGATCCGGCGGCGGCGGCGCGCCTGCGCCAACAGCGCGCCGAGCTGCTGGCCGAACGCATCGGCGACGTCGACGCGTCCATCACCACCATGGAAGGCGTGCTGGCGAATGATCCCGACCACCGCCCGACGCTGCGCCAGCTGGAAAAACTGTACGAGAAGGCCGGGCGCGACGACGACGCCCAGCGCACGCTGGAAAAGCTGACCACCCTTGCCGAGACGCCGGCCGAGCGCGTAACCCTGCTGCGCCGGCTGGCCAGCCGGCTCGAGGCGCACAGCGAGAGCGCCGACCGCGCCGCCCAGGCGCTGGAACAAATCCTGGCCGTCGACGGCGCCGACGAGGGGGCCTTCCGCGCTCTCGGCCGGCTGCATCGCAAGGCGCGGCGCTGGAGCGCGCTGGTGGAGACGCTGCGCACGCGGCTGGCGGCGGTGCCGGCGCCCGCCGAGCACCAGGAGCACCAGGCGGCGCTGGCCAAGATCTTCGAGGACGAGCTGGGCGATCCACAGCGCGCGCTGGAGGCTTACCGCGCGGCCGCCGAGGCCGGCGACGAACGCGAGGCGACCTGGGAAGCGCTGGTCCGCCTGCACGAGCAATACAAGCACTGGCGCCTCATGGCGCAGGCGCTGGACAAGCTGGCGGCGCTGACCAAGGACGCGGCCAAGCGCTGCGAGGCCCTCTTTCGCGCCGGCGCTGTTTACGCCGAACGTCTGGACGAAAAAACCTCCGCCGAAGAACGCCTGAGCAAGGCGCTGGCCGTCGACCCTGGTTACGGCCCGGCGCTGTCGTCGCTGGCGGCGCTGTACCGGCAGCAAGGCCAGCACCTGCGCGCGGCGCAGCTGACGGTGGAGGCGGCCGAGCGCACGCAGAACCAGAGCGATCAGACGCGTCTTTTGTACGACGCCGGCACGCTGTTCGAAGACAAGCTGGACGATCCGGCGCGCGCCACCGCGGTGTTCATGCAGGTGCTGGCAATCGATCCCGAGCACGTGCTGTCCGCCGAGCGGCTGGTCGAGCTGCACACGCGGGCGGAAAATTGGGCCGAGCTGGAGCCGGTGCTGGACATGCTGGCGCGCAAGGTCGATCCGCGAAACGCCGCGCTGGCGGCCGACGTGCAAAGCCGTTTGGGTTTCGCCGCCCACAAGCTGGGCAAGGAAGAAAAAGCCCGGCGTTGCTACGAGGCCGCCTATCGGCTGGCGCCCGATGCGCTGGCGGTTCTCGGTGGATTCGCCGAGTTCGCCTTCGACCAAAAAGAGTGGAGACGAGCGGGCGAGCTCTTGCGCGGGCTGGTCGAACGCCACCCGAAAGAATTGCCGCGCGACCAGCTGGTCGACATCTACGCGCGCATCGGTATCTGCGAAGACAACGCCGGCGATCACCGGCAAGCCCTGACCTGGCACCAGAAGGCGCTGGCCGTGGATCCCCACCATCGA
>DASXQB010000549.1:0-2887 GCA_036493295.1 Polyangia bacterium
TGGCGCCGGCCAGCGCCGCGGTGTTGCGCAAATACTCGCGTCGGGTCCAGGTCGTTCGCTGTTTGGCCATGGCATCCTCCTAAGGCAGCGCGGCGCCGCGCAGGTCGTCGCCCAGATCGTCACGAATGCAGGCTTTGAATCGCCCGGGGGCCATTTCGCGCAGAGCCGGGACCTCTTCGGCGCACGCCGGCAAGGCATAGGGGCAACGGGTGCGAAACACGCAGCCCGACGGCGGCGCCACCGGGCTGGGGATGTCACCTTGGAGCAGCATGCGCGGCCGGCGGTGGGTGGGATCCGGTTTCGGCGACGCCGCCAGCAGCGCGCCGGTGTACGGGTGCAGCGGCGCCTCGTACAGCGCGGCGGTGGTCGACACCTCCATCACCTTGCCGAGGTACAGGACCACCACGCGGTCGCACAGGAACTCGACCACGTCGAGATCGTGCGAGATGAACAGCATGGTCAGGTTCAATTGCTCGCGCAGGTCCTGCAACAGATTCAACACCTGGGCCTGGATCGACACGTCCAGCGCCGACACCGGCTCGTCGGCGACGATGAAGCGCGGCTCGACGGCCAGCGCGCGCGCGATCCCGATGCGCTGGCGCTGCCCGCCAGAGAATTCGTGGGGAAATCTTCGCGCGTGCTCCGGCTGCAGACCGACCAGGCGCAGAAGGTCAGCGATGCGCGGGCTGCGAGCGGCGCCACGGTGCAAATGGTGGGTGTCCAGCGCCTCGCCCAGGATGTCGCGCACGCGCAGGCGCGGGTTCAAGCTGGCGTACGGATCTTGAAAGATGATCTGCAACTGGCGCCGCAGGGGTCGCATCGCCCGCGCTGACAAGGCCGTCAGATCGCGCCCCTGGTACAGGATTTTCCCGGCTGTCGGCTCCAGCAGTTTCAGGATGCAGCGGCCGATGGTACTCTTGCCCGAGCCGCTCTCGCCGACCAGGCCCAGCACCTCGCCCGGCTCGACGGTGAAGCTGACGTCGTCGACGGCGCGCACCGGGTGCAGGCCGCGGCCGAAGTGCTTGCGCAGGCCGCGCACGTCCAGCAGCGGCGGGGCCGCGCCGGGCCCGACGGCGGCCGGCGCAG
This sequence comes from Polyangia bacterium, assembly GCA_036493295.1. Lineage (GTDB taxonomy): Bacteria > Myxococcota_A > Polyangia > Fen-1088 > Fen-1088 > DATKEU01. Next base: position 1,087 of record DASXQB010000549.1, read on the forward strand.
TTCCCTGGCCGCCGATGGTCGCCTCGATGCGAATGCCGCTGTCGCCGCTGCTCACGTGACCTCGCCGGCGCGGATGCAGCGCGCTTTTTGTGACGGGGGAAAATCGGCCAGGTCGGGGACGCGTTCTTCGCAGGCCGGCAGGCGCAGGTCGCAGCGCGGGGCGAACGCGCAACCGGGAGGCGGCGACAGCGGGCTTGGCACCTGTCCCGGGATGGCGTTCAGGCGGGCGCGCCGGATGATGGTCGGCGCCGCCGGCGTGGCCGCTGCGGTCGCTGACGACGCTTGCGGCTGCGCCAGCGCTTCGGCCAGCGCGCGGCTGGGCATGCTGCGCAAAAGGCCGCGCGTGTATGGGTGCAGCGGCCGGGCGAACAGCGCATCGACGGGGCCGCTCTCGACGATGCGGCCGCTATACATCACCACCACCTGATGGGCGATCTGCGCCACCACGCCCAGGTTGTGGGTGACGAAGATGATGCTCATGCCCAGCTCGGCCTGCAGCTTGGCCAGCAAGGTCAGGATCTGCGCCTGGATGGTCACGTCCAGCGCGGTGGTCGGCTCGTCGGCGATCAGCAGCGACGGCGTGCAGGCCAGGCCAAGCGCGATCATCGCCCGCTGCCGCATCCCGCCCGACAGCTGGTGCGGATATTCGTCCAGGCGCCGGCGCGCCGCCGGGATCTCCACCAGCTCCAGCATGTGGCAGGCGTGGTCGCGCGCCTCGCGACGGTTCTTGTGGAGGTGCAGGCGCACCGATTCGGCGATCTGATCGCCGATGGTGAACACCGGGTTCAGGCTGGTCATCGGCTCCTGGAAGATCATGCTGAGCTCTTTGCCCCGCAGGGCCAGGAGATCGCGGCGCGGCACCTTGGTCAGATCCAGCGTCTGGCCGTCGCGCCGGCGAAACAAGATCTCGCCACCGACGATGCGGCCCGGCGGATCGGGAATCAGGCCCATGATCGAGAGGCCAGTGACCGATTTTCCCGAGCCCGATTCGCCGACGATGGCCAGCGTCTGCCCCGGCTGCACCGAGAAGCTGACGCCGTCCACCGCACGCACCGGGCCGTCATCTGTGGCGAACGAAGTCCGCAGCTCGCGCACGTCCAGCAACGGCGTGGTGGTCGTCGTCATAGCGCCTTGCGCAGGCGGGGATCCAGCATGTCGCGCAGACCGTCGCCCACCATCTGCAGCGACAGCGCCGCCAGCACGATGGCGATACCGGGGAACACCACCACCCAGAAGGCTTCGTGCGAAAACTGCTGGCCGCTGGCGATCATGCTTCCCCAGGTCGGCAATTCGGGCGGCACGCCGACGCCCAGGAACGACAGGGCGGCCTCGGCCAGGATGGCATAGGCGAAGATGAACGTGGCCTGCACCAGCAGCGGCGAGGTCAGGTTGCGAAAGATGTGCACGCTGAGGATTCTGCGGGTGGACACGCCCAACGCACGCGCCGCCTCGACGAACAGCATCTCGCGCAACACCAGCGTGGACGCGCGCACCACCCGCGCCACGCGCGGCGTGTAGACCAGCGACAGCGCCAGCACCACATTGCTGACCGCCGCGCCCAGGATGGCCATGAGCGCGATGGCCAGCAAGATGTCCGGGAACGACATCAGCGCGTCGACGAACCGCATGATCGGCCCGTCGAGCTTGGTGAAGTATCCGGCCAGCAATCCCAGCACCAACCCGCCCACGCCCGACAGCGCCACCACCGCCAGGCCGATGGTCAGCGAATAGCGCCCGCCGTGAATGATGCGAGCGAAGACGTCACGCCCGAACTCGTCCGTGCCCAGGAGGTTCGCCAGCG
>DASXQB010000550.1:0-1746 GCA_036493295.1 Polyangia bacterium
CGATTCAGGTCGTCGCGCCGAACACGCTGCCCAACTACGAAGCCGAGGTGGCCAAGCTGACCGCCGGCTGCGCCATCATCGCCACCGGCGTCCTGGCCCAAAGCCAGGGCAAAGGGCAGGCGGTCGAGCTGCAGGCGACAGCCCTCCAGGTGGTGGGCTGGGTCGACGATCCCGAGACGTACCCGATGCAGCAGAAGCGCCATTCCCTGGAGTACCTGCGCGAGGTGGCGCACCTGCGGCCGCGCACCAACACCATCGGCGCCCTGGCGCGCGTCCGTCACTGCCTGAGCATGGCCATTCACCGGTTCTTTCACGAGCACGGTTTTTTCTGGGTGCACACGCCGATCATCACCGCCAGCGACTGCGAAGGCGCGGGCGAGATGTTTCGAGTCAGCACGCTGGACCTGGCCAACCCGGACCGCATCGCGCGCGCCGCCAACGGCAAGCCCGACTTCGCCCAGGACTTCTTCGGCAAGGAGGCGTTCTTGACCGTCAGCGGGCAGCTGAACGTCGAGACCTATTGCCTGGCCCTGTCCAAGGTCTACACGTTCGGCCCCACCTTCCGCGCCGAGAACAGCAACACCAGCCGCCACCTGGCCGAGTTCTGGATGGTCGAGCCCGAGATCGCCTTCGCCGATCTGGCCGCCGATGCTGATCTGGCTGAAGAGTTCTTAAAGTACATCTTGAAGGCTTTGCTGGACGAGCGAGGCGACGACATGGCGTTCTTCGCCGAACGCATCGACAAGGACTGCGTCGCTCGGGTGGAAAAATTTGTCGCCGCCAGTTTCGAACGGATGAGCTACACCGACGCCATCGCCGCCTTGGAGAAAAGCGGGAAGGCGTTCGAGTTCCCGGTCCGCTGGGGCATGGACATGCAGTCCGAACACGAACGCTGGCTGACCGAGGAGCACGTCAAGCGCCCGGTGGTGGTGATGAACTACCCGAAGGAGATAAAGGCGTTCTACATGCGCGTGAACGACGACGGAAAAACCGTCGCCGCCATGGACGTGCTGGCCCCCGGGATCGGCGAGATCATCGGCGGCTCGCAGCGCGAGGAGCGCCTGGACGTGCTGGACGCGCGCCTGGGCGATTTCAAGTTGGACCCGAAGGTGTACTGGTGGTACCGCGATCTGCGTCGCTACGGGACGGTGCCGCACGCCGGGTTCGGCCTGGGCCTCGAGCGCACGATCATCTACGCCACCGGCATGAACAACATTCGCGACGTCATCCCGTTTCCGCGCGCGCCGGGGCAGGCGGCGTTCTGAACCGCGGGCGCACGGACGGTGGGCGGCAAACGGACGGCGACGCAGTTCGCCAGGATTGGTCCAGTCGAAATGCCCCGGATCGTGTTTCCGTCTCCTCTCTCGTCGGGTAAACAATCGCCATGCCAGCGTTTCTGCTTTTCCGCGCGGTAAATCGTGCCTAGTCTGCGACGAGGAGGTCGCCGTGAAATCGCAATCGCTGGCTTGGTTGGTCGTACCCCTGTTTGCGCTGGGCGCCTGCGCTGCGGTCAAGTCGGGCGGCTCGGTCGGCAGTGACGCCGGTTCGACCGGAACCGGCGGTAGCAACAGCGGCGGCACGGGCGGCACAAGCGGCGTCGGCGTCACCGATGCCGGCAGTGGCACGGGCGGCACGCCGTTACCAACTTCTTGCGCGCCCAACTGCACCGACTTTCCCGCCGATCCGATGATCGTCACCGGCGCGCCCACCGACTCGCCCACCATGTTCGGCGCGCCCGGCAGCGGC
>DASXQB010000551.1:0-17865 GCA_036493295.1 Polyangia bacterium
CCTGATGGTCGACGAGGTGCAGGATTTTTCGCCGGTCGAGCTGGCGGTGTTACTGGACACCACCACGCGGCAGCGTTCGGTCACGCTGGCGGGCGACACCGCGCAGGCCATTGCGCCCGAACACGGCTTCACCAACTGGCACGCGCTGCTGGACGATCTCGGCATCCCGCACGAACGCATCGAGCCCTTGCGAGTCAGCTATCGCTCGACGCGCGAGATCGTTGACTGCGCTGAACACGTGCTGGGCCCGCTGCAAGGGGACGTGCGTCCGGTGGCGCCGCGGGCCGGCGCGCCGGTGGAGGCGTTCGGTTTTGCTTCCGCCGGCGAGGCCAGCGAGTTCTTGTCGCACGCGTTGAAAGAGTTGATCCGCAACGAGCCGGCCGCGTCGGTGGCGCTGGTGGCGCGGCACCCGGAGCAAGCGCGACTTTATTACGACGCCTTGTCGCGCGCGGAGGTCCCGGCGTTGCGTTTGGTGGCCGACCAGGACTTCTCGTTCACGGCCGGCATCGACGTCACCGACGTGCGCCAGACCAAGGGCCTGGAGTTCGACATCGTCATTCTGCTGGACGCCGGCGACACGTCATATCCAGTGGCCGACGACGCGCGCCGGTTGTTGCACGTGGCGATGACCCGCGCCGCGCACCAACTCTGGATCACTTACACTGGCCGTCCGTCGCCGCTGCTCCCCGACGACCTGCGCGGCTAGTTACATTTTCGCAGGCAAGCCCGTTACGCGCGGGGCGAAGGTGGACAACCGATTGGAGGGCGGCTTTCGCGCGTTTGCGCTCCTGGCGGAGCGCCCTTTTTGGATCCGTCAAAGAGCGCTCCTCGTCAGAGGAGCGCAAACGCGCGAAAGCAGCGGTTCAATCGAATTGCACCCTTCGCCCCGCGCGTAACGGGTTCACTTTTCCAAACGTATTCGAAGAAGTGACCAATCATGAGGCTAGCGCAGCGAGCGAGCGTCAAGCGGTCTGGAAAAAGCGATTCAGCGCCCAGACGTCGCGCGCCCGCAGACCTTCGAAGCGGATGCCGATGCCGATGGGATCGGCGGGGCCTTTGCGCACCACCCAGCGGACATCGCCGGCCACTTCGATCGCTTCGGGCTGGGTCGGCAAGACAAAGCGGAGCTGCACCGCCGTGCCGATGGTGGCTGCTTCTTGCACTTCGACGTAAAGACCGCCCAGCGAGATGTTCCGCGTTCGGGCCACTCGCTTTTTCCCCTCCAAGAACAGCTCGACTTCCAGCTGTCGCTCGTATCGGGGGTCGATTCGTCGAAAGTGTTCTGCCAAGGCGCCTCTTGAAAACGTCAGCCGGTCGCCGACGCCGAAATAAACGGTGAGAGATCATCATACACGAAAGCCGCGACGAGCGACATTCCGGAACGGCGTCTTGCGACGGCGCAGCGGCGTCATTCAGCGTGCCGGCTTACGGCGTCGTCGGAAAGTCCGGACACAAGCTGGGGTCGCCGACGTTCTCGGCTGGCGACCACGGCTTCAAGTTGTACGTCGGGGTAAACCCTGGACCCCAGCATTCGTCTTGCTGCGCGCCGGCGGCGTCACCGGCGATCACCGCGGACTGTGCGCGGCCGGCGCCGGTGCCCAGCCAGTGGCTGGTGATGCGGAAGGTCTCGGTGCCGGCCGGGCCGGGGATCGCGTTGGCGTCAAACTGAAACATCATGTCGCCGCTGCCATCGGCGACCCGATGATAGTCGTACGTCGCCGTCAAGATGTCGTCCGGCTTCAGCGGGTTCGGCAAGTTGGTGATGGTCATGTGCACGGCCACCGTCGGGCCCATGACGTCGTAAGTGACCTCCATGTGGTCCAGGACGCCGAAGCCGAGGTCGATCCCCGCCGCTCGCGACGCCGCTGTGGCGACGTTCAGTGTGCCGTGACCTTCGCGGACGCTCATACCCAGCTGGAAGCTGCCGTCGAGGACGTGGATCGGATCGCCATGCGGCGCCGTCGCCGGGACGAAGCCGAACCAATAGTCGAACTTCTCGTCGGGCATAACCGGGTCGCGGTTGATCTCCATCTCGGCCAGCCAGCCGGGATGTTCCAGCGACGGGTAAGGTCCCCACGTGCGGCTCGTCGGCGTGCGGCTGGTGGGCGTGTAGGCGCGCACGGTTTCAATCAGGACCAGGAACTTTCCCAGGATGCCGTTCAACGTGTCGCTCACGTTGTGCGTGGTCTTGTAGAGCTCAGCGGCGCCGGCGATCTGTTCGGCGCCTTGCGCGGCCGGCAGGTTCGACTCCAGCTCCTCGCTTTGAGGCACCACGCTCATGTACGCCAGATCTTCGTTCGAGTAATTGCCGCAGGCGCCGAAAAAACCGGCCGCCACAGTGGCCAGCACGACCACGACACTGACTGCTTGCTTCTCACATTTCATAAAACACCGCCGCGGCCAGCTCCCAGTAACCGAGAGAGCGATTTTCGTCCACGTTGTAAAGAAGGTAGTGCACGCGCCCGCGGGCGACCACGCCCAGCGAGTGCCACAATCGCGTGTTGACCCCGCCGACGATGCCCGGCGACAGCGTCGAGAAGTTTTGCTTGGGCGTGACGTTGTCGTCGAACTGCCGGCCCATCAAAAGCAACGCCACGCGGCCACCGACGAACGGCGTGAGCATCCGGTGCGGCCACTCGGCGATGATCGACGTGGCCAGCGACAGCTCGCTGAACTTGAAGGGCAGAGTGTCAGTGGGCAGGTTCACGGCGCCGCGCGCGCCGCCGGCGGCGAAATCGAACGACCACACCCAGTCGCGACGGAAAAAATCGTGCAGCTGCAACTCCAATCCCAGCAAGGCGGTGGCGGGAAACAAGCTCTCTCGCGTGGGCCCATCGAAGTTGGCCTGATACGCCGCGCCCAAACCCAGCGTCCAGCGGCTGACGATGTCGGCGCGCGCGCCTTTCACGGGATCGTCGGAGAAGGGCGCGTCGCGCAAGGTCCACTCGTTCAGCCAGGTCAGTTGTTCGGGCGCGACGTTCACCTCGCCGACGCGCAGGTGATCGGCCAGGCGGCGCTTGACCCGGTAGCGACCGGGCGAGAGCGCGATGCGGCGTTCGGCGCCCGCGCCCTTGACCACCTCGGCGGCGACGAAGCCTTTGCTGTCCACCAGGAAATAGACACCGCCGGGGGCCTCGCGCGGAAACACCAACCCCTCGCGCCGGCTGGCCACGTCGGTCAACACCAAATCGCCGTTGCCGGCCAGGTCGTAACTGAAGGTCGGGTGCTGGGCGCCGCTGGCGCTTTCGGCGGTGTCGGCGACGGTGCGGTCGTACGCGTAGGCATACGCTTCGAACAGCGTGACGCGGCCGTCGCCTGATTTGTCGGCGCCGCCGAGCAAGCCGCTGACCAGGTGGTGCGAAAAATAGCTGCCGCCGATGGCGTCGGACTCTTGCGAATCCTCGTCGGAGGCGCTGGACGTCAGGATCACCAGGCCCTTGGCGTCGCGCGGGCTCTGCGATTCGATCTCGAAGGCGGGTGCCTTGCGCGCGCCCTTGCTGCGCGTCAGCACGCCCGATCGGCACGAATCAAAGATGCCGATGCGCACCGCCGCCGGCGTGGCCGCGAGGCGCGCCTTCAGCGCGTCCAGAGCCAGCGCCGTGTCGCCCAGGCGCAGCGCCCCGTCCTTGGCGTGGCCCGAGTAGTAAACCAGCAGCGCCGCCGTTTCGCCCTGCGCGGCCGCCGCTCGCGCCTTGCGCTCGACGACGGCGAGGGCGTTCAAAAGATCTTGCGCGGTTTGATCCAGCAGCAGCGTGGCATCGTCGGCGCGCACGCCGCCGATGCGGGTGAGGATCTCGTGCACCTTGCGGGCATCTTCGCGGGCGAACAGCAGCGGTCGCGTCTCCGGCCCGCCGTTGTTGTTGCCTACGACGATGGCGAAACGGTGCAGGCCCTCCGCGCGCGCGCGCCCGCCCGTTGCGGCGGCCAGCGCCACCACCGTCCAGGCAACCACGACCAGGCGCAGGCGCATCGGGGCTCGTCAGAGACTAGGGCTTGCGAAACGTGCGGTGAAATTGTTCGCCGGCCAGGTTCAAGGCCGGCAGGTGCAGGATATCGCCCTTGGCCTGGCGATAGGCGTCCTCGGCGGCGCGCTTGACCGCGTCCACGTCCAGCGCCTCGTCGCCGAGCACGATCACCACCCGCTCGGCGCCGGCGCCGGTCAGCTCGACGCTGTCGGCCAGGTAGCGCAGCTCGCCGCCCTCGTCGTGGGGTAACGCCACGCTGCGGCCGGCTTCCGGGTAAATCGCGCTGGCGTGTCCCTGATCGTCCAGCGACACGGCGGTCAGATACCGATGCGCCCCGGCTTTGTAGCCAATGCGTAGGCGTTCGCCAGGCGCCAGCGCTTCCAGCGTATCGGGCGAGGCGATTCGCTGCCCGTGCTCGCCGTCGGCGCCGGTCGTGCCGCCGACGCGCACCTCGACGTCGGCGCCGCCTTTGATCCGATTGCCGGCGTGCGACGCGGAGGTCGTCGTCGTGTGCTCGCCGCCGCGGCCGATGGTGATGGTCAAGACCAGCGCCGCCGCCGCGCCCAGCGCGGGATAAAACCAGCGCGCGCCGGCCCGCGCCGCCAGCACCGGTGTTGGTCGTCGGGCCGCACGCTCGACGCCGGCGGCGAAGCGATCGAACGAGATGGCTTGTTCGAATCGTCGCTGTTCGTCGTCGAGATCTTTCAGACGCGTGCGGCACTGCGCGCAGGCCGCCGCGTGCGCGGTCACTGCCGTTGCTTCGGCGCCCCACGATTCGCCGGCCCGCAGGCGCCGCAACTTCAGATCGCCGATGTGCGTGTCGGTCATGGTTTGATCTCCTGCCCGCTCATGGCGGCGAAATTTTCCAGCCGCTTGCGGATGGTTGGCACTGATCGATCCAGCAGCGCGGCGATCTCTTCCAGGGTCATCTCGTCGACGTAATAGTGCACCGCCGCCGCCTGGGTCTCTGGATCCAGCTTTTCCAAGAGCTTGCGCACCGCCTCGCGATCCTCGACCAGCTGCGGGCCGCCCGCCACGCCCAGCGGACGCGCTTGTTCCTGGTGGCGAAAGCGCTGGTGCCAGGGCGCCCGCTCGGCGCGCATCAAGTTCAGACAATGGTGCGTGGCGATCTTCATCAGCCAGGTCAGCGGCGACGATTCGGAACGAAAGGCGCCGTAAGAGACCAGCGCTTTTGCGAACACGTCCTGCATGGCGTCCTCTGCCTTGGCCTTGTCTTTCAGCAAGTAAACACACCGGCTGTACACGCTGCCACCGAACTGCGAATAAAGATCGCGCAGCGCCGCCCGAGAATCGGCGGCGCTGCCTCCAGGGATAACCTGTAGGACCGGCGTCGGCATCTACAGCGTCGAGTAGTCCGCCGGTGAAAAGGCGCACGACGATTCGGCGCCCCAGGTCGGCTGCAAGGGAATGCTGACCGCCTTCCACACGCTGGCGAAGTTCGAGTCCCAGCATTCGTTGGTGGTCACTTCCACCGCGCCGAGGTCGCCGCCCGCCAGCTTCCAGTCCGAACGGCCGGCGCCGTCTTCCTTCCAGCGGCTGTGAACGGTGACCTTTTCTTTCATGGTGCCGGTGTTGCCCGGATCGGGAGTGAAATCTTCCATCGCTTCGTACTGAAAGTCGCCGCCCGCGCCGGGCGTGGCCGCATATTGATAGATGGCGTCGTGGATCTCGCCGGTCTTGTCGTCCTTGATGCCGGTGAAGTTGACGTCGATGGTGGTCGGGTCGGTCAGGTTCGGACGCGCGTAGGTGAACGCGGCGACGCCGATGTTGGTGTCGTGCTCGGGCAGCTTCTGGGCGTTGTCCCAGTTCAGCGTGAAGGTGCCGGCGCCGAAGCCTTCGCGCGCGATGCCCTTGCCGTCGACGCCGCGGGTGTGCGTGCCGCTGAGGATCGTGAGCAGCGCGCTGTCAGGCTCGGTCTTGCCGCGCGCCTCCAGCACGTATTGAAACTTGTCCATCTCCACGCGCGTGACGGTCAGGCGCCAGGTGTTGGGGCTCAGCGGATCGGTGTAAGGGCCCCACACGGCGACGTCGCCCTTCAGGCTGCTGGGCGGGAAGGTGGTGATGGTCTTGACCAGGCCCAAGATGAAAATTGTGCCGCCGTTCACCCCGGCGGTGACGGTGCGGGTGAAGGTGTAGAACTCGGCGCGCTCGCCCAGCAGCGCGCTCTTGGTCGTGGCGATGTCGCCGGTGGCGGTCAGCGCGCCGGTGGTGGTGGTGGTGTCGCTGCCCGGGACCTTCAGCTCGGCGGCGTCGCGGGTGGGGACGCCGTCCCGAAAATCGTCGGCGTCCATCTTCGCGCACGCGGACAGCAGCGCCAGCGGCGCCAGAAGAACAATCGCAATATTATTCACGGCAGCAGGGCGTGTCATGGCGTCTCCTCTTCGATCGTTGATGGTGCCGCTTTTATTCGGCCGTAAAAGGCGGCTGCTCAAACCAATCGACACCGCTGCGGCGGAAAATAGAAAAAGGATCGACGGCGCTTACAATGTGGGCCGGTCGGTTACCCGACGCGCCCGCAAAGACAATCGCGCACTTGGCGGCGCGCCGGTGCTTAGGGCGTCTTTTCGGATTCGCCTGACGGTGGCGGCGGGGCGGGCGGGGCCGGCTCTTCGGTGTTCTCGTGCTTGGGCTCGGGTGCCGCCGCGCCCTGAGGCGGAAGCAGTGACGGATCCGGCGCCATCATGTTTTTCAGCTCCATCATGCCGTGGCGCAGGTGGTCGCTGCTGCTGGCACCGGCGCCGCGCGCCTTCTTGCCGGCGCGCTCGCGCGATTCGGCGGTGGCGCCGGCGTTCGCACTTTCAGCAGGCAGCGGCTTCTTGGCAGCGGCCGGCTCGCTTTCGCCCGCGGCGCCTGCCGCGCCGGGCGTCGGAGCGCCGGTTGTCGCCGGCTTGGGGGGACCGATGCTCGTCGAATCAGCCGGGGCCCCGGCGCGCGCCGTTGGATCCTGCACGCGGAAGCCCATGTAGCTGCCGGCCAACCACGCGCCCACCACCAGCAGCGCGCCGACGAAAAAGATCGTCAAGAGGCCGCGCCCGCCGCTGCGCCGTCGCCGCCGCCCGGGCGGTCCGCCGTCGTCGTCGGGCACCGGCAGAGAGAACTCGGCGCGCGACTGGCGCGCCGACACCGGCGCCTCCTTGTCGTCGGGCACCGGCAACAGATTCTCCGACGAGCGGTGGCGGGTGATGCGCGGCCGCGATTCGCTTTCCGCGCGGCCGAGGACATCCAGCGACGTCTCTTCTTCGCCCACGTCGATGGATTGCGACGCCGAGTCGCTGAGCACGACGTCCTTGCCTTCCATCTCGCCGCTGCCGGGAGACATCGCCGACGGTTGCGAGACCGCCTTGCCGATGGAATCAACGCCGTCGGCGGCGTGCAGGTCGGCCAGCCAACGCTTGAGCTCGGTCTGTCCGACGGGCTGGAACACGGTGCGCATCACCCGCTCGACGTCGATCAGCATCTCGTCGGCGCTTTGGTAACGCTCTTCCGGTTGCAGGTGCATGGCGCGCGAGATGACCGCCGCCAGCGCGGGCTCCATGTCCGGGCGCGCCTTGTCGGGTGGACGGAAGTCGGCCTTTTGCACGCGCAGCAGCGTCTCCAGATCGGTCGGCGCCTCGAACGGGCGCTTGCCGGCCATCAGCAGGTACAACATCGTCCCCACCGAGAACAGATCCGATCGCGCGTCGATGGCCTTGCCCATCGCTTGCTCGGGCGACATGAAGGCCACCTTGCCTTTGACCACGCCGGTGCCGGTGTGCTCGCGCTTGTTCATCGCCTTGGCGATGCCAAAGTCGGTCAGCTTCACCTCGCCCTGCTCGCTGATGAGGACATTGTGCGGGCTGACGTCGCGGTGAACGATGCCCAGCGGCTTGCCGTCCTGGGTCTTGCCATGCGCGTAGGACAGGGCGCGGCAGATCTCGGCGGTCATATAAAGAGCCAGCTCGCGCGGCAGCGACATGCCGGCGTTGTTCGAACGCTGCAGCACCCGGCCCAGATCCCAGCCGTCGACCAGCTCCAGCACCAGGAAGTAGCGCCCGCCGGCCAGGCCCAGGTCCAGAATCTGCACGATGTTGCTGTGCGACAGGCTCATCGAGATGTGGGCTTCATCGATGAACATGTTGCGAAACTGTGGGTCGGCGTAGATCGTCCCGTGGACGCGCTTGAGGACCACGGGCTTTTGAAAGCCTTCGCGCCCGATCTGGGTGGCGAGAAAGATCTCGGCCATACCGCCGTCGGCGACCTTCCTGACAATCTTGTATCGCCCGTGCTTCGCCATCCGCCCTCTGCGGACGTTGACGTTAGCACTATCCAGGCCGGATTGGCCCCGGCGGCGCCCCGAAGTGTCCATGCGTTTGTGGTTGGCGCTAGGTGTGTCGGTCAGCTTGGGGCAAGGGGCGATCGCCGTCGCCGTCGGGTAGCAACACCACCGTCAGAAGGCCGACGAAAATTTCCGGTGTCCGGTTCCCGGATGCCGTCGAATCGTCGGCATCCGCGCCGGTGTTCACGTCGCAGTACGTCTGCAATGGGTAGGGGTCACCGGATCTAACGGGCACATGTTCTTCGCGCCTTCATAGAGGTCTGCTGGCGCTACCACTTTGACAGTTCGGGGTTCACGGCCAGCTTGATGCCGCGGAGGGCGTCATTGAACCGCACGCGTTGTTCGTTCAGCGACAGATCCAGCTCGATCACTTTTTTGCCCAGGGTGTCGAGGCGGGCCGAGTCGGCGGCCAGACGGGCGGTCAGCTTGGCGCGCAGGTCGGCGGCGGCGCTGTTCTTTTCCAGCGCTTTCAAATTGGCGCGGGTCTCCTCGGTGGCGCGCCGGCGGTCGGCGTCCTCGGCGGCCAGCTTTTCTCGCTCTTCGCCGAGGCGCATCAGGGTCTTGCGGATCTCCCACGCCGCCGCCAGCGGGGCCTTCACCGCCGGATCGCCACCGGCGTCAGCCAGGTACGCCTTCACCGCATCGTCGGCTAGCGGCGCCAGCCAGTCGACGGCGGTGATGATCGGCTGCCGTTCGTCGACGGTGACGGTGGCCGTGGCGTGCGGGCTCACCGTCGCCGGCACCAGCGCGCTGCCCGCGCCGACGTTGTCTTCGGTGCCGGCGGGCGGCTTTTGCAGGCGGGCGCCGGCGGCGCGCGGGTGCTTCAGCAAGACCTTGGCCGCCCGGTCGGCGCCGTTGCGCACGCGATAGCTGGTCAGCGTGACGGCGTCGCGGGCGACGGTCAACGCGCCGGCTTCGATGTGGTAAACGCGCGCGCCTTCTTCGCGGTAGGCGTGGTCCTTGTCGACGGCCACCGTGTGTTCCAGGGCGAACGGAACGGTGGCGGTGGCGCCCACTGGCAACGGATCGGTCATGCCCTGACCTAAAAAGCCGCCGTCGCTGCCGGCCGAGAAGATGGCCAGCGGGCCGCGTTCCAGCAGGCCGCCGGTGGTGTTGGTGAAGCGCGCCACGCGAAACGGGTGCGACGCCGATTCAGGCACGCCGTCGTCGGGCGCGTAAAGTGAGATGGCCTCGCCGGTCACTTGCTTGTCCATCAGCAGGACCATGGTGGCGTTCTTGTCGGGCAACGTGATCGGCACCGGGATTTCGTAGCGGGTGGCGCCCGCTTGCAAGGCCACCGTGGCCAGCGCCGACAGATTGCGGGTCTGGCGTGAATACGCCGGCGCGGAAGCCGGCGCGGGCGCCGCCCAGCGCTCCATCATGCGGGGCCCGGCACCGCCTTCTATGATCGGCTGCCCGCGTTTTTTCGCCTTCGAGGCGGCGCTGTGGCTTTTCTCCATCGGTTCGGGAGCGGCGGATTCCATTTCAGCGGGCGCTTGGGGTGGCGGCGCGGGAGCCGGCGTGGCGGCCTGGGACAGGCTGGTCTCGCTCTTCGGCACCACCGCGATGACCTCGCCGCCATCCGAGACAATCGGCCGCGGCGGAATCACCGGCGTGGCCAGCGAGGCGTCGAAGGCCAGCGGCGCCTCGGCGATCAGTGACAGCGAGACGCCGTTCCAGTCTTCGCCCGACAGGTTCTCGACGATCCCCCACGCCTGCAAGCTGGCCTTCGCCTCCCACTGGTCCAGCACCAACCGGTACGACGGCCGCCACACCGGCGTCTCAGCGATATAGCCCACCTGCAGCTCGTGCCGGGCGCCGTCGAGGTGCATGGTCACCGTCTGCAGCGGACTCTTTCGCCCGTCGGGCGCCCCGGCGTCGCGCTGGTCCAGCGACAGCGGGAACGACGCCGATCGCACCGAGCTGCCCCCGCGTTCCAGCACCGCCAGCGAGGCCAGGAAATCGCCCACCTCGTTCTGGCGCACCTGGAACTGCACCCGATCGCCGTCGACCCGGCCGGCCCGCTCGAAGTAACCGACGCCGTTGCGGTAGACGACCACCTTCCTCAAGGCCAGCCCGGGCGCGGCCACTGGCGCATGCACGCAACCAGCGGCGGCGATCAGAAAGGCGGCCAAGGCGGCCAAGCCAGCCAACCCGGGCTCACACAACGGCGGGGGACGTTTCATGCCGCGGCAGTGTGGCAGGTTTTTCGGCGCGAGAAAATTGCGCGCCGACTTTTGCCACGCCCCCGAACGGAACGCCGCTAGCCCAGACGATCGCGCATCGCTTGTTCCTGCTTGCGCCAGCCGTCGGGTTTTTCGGAGGCGCCGACCGGAAAGTCATCCAGCTCGAACAGCGGCCGCACCTCCAGCACGCTTTCCGCCAAAGGCACCCGGCTGGTCTCGACGTGCACGCGCAGCCAGTCCCTGGCGAAGGCGATCGCTTCGTCACGCGTCTTGACCTGGATCAGCGAGTAGCCGGCGATCAGCTCCTTCGTTTCAGAGAACGGACCGTCGGTGACGGTGCGCTTTTCGCCGTCAAACTTGATGCGCGCGCCGGTGGCGCTGGGCTTGAGACCTTCACCGCCCAGCAGCGCGCCCGATTTGGCCAGTCCGTCCATCAGCGCGCCCATCTGGGTCAGCGCTTCTTCGGTCGGCAGGGCGCCCGATTCGGTGCCCTGGTCCGCCTTCAAGGCGACCAGATAGCGGGTCGTGCCTGGCTGGCGCGGCGGCGGCGACGCGTTCGGCGCGGCGGTGTCGGTGGCGTCGCGGAACGCCTGTTCCTTTTCGCGCCAGCCCTCCGCGTGATCGCCGTCGGCAACCGGGAAGTCGGACATCTCGTAAAGCTGGCGAATCTCGATCTCGCCTTCGGTGTGCGGGACGCGTTTGATCCAGTTGATGGCCTCGGTCTTCGAGGCAACTGTGATGATCCAGAAGCCGGCGATCACCTCTTTCGATTCGGTGAACGGGCCGTCAACGATGGTCACCTTGGCCGCGCCTTTGCTGCCGGTCTGCTTGACCCGGAAGCCGTACTTCGACGACTTCAAGCCTTCTCCCGCCTGCATCACGCCGGCGCTCGTCATCTCCTGATTGAACTTGCCCATGTCGGACAGCAGTTTTTCGCTGGGAAGAATCCCTGCTTCGGATTGGGCGTTGCCTTTGACCAGCACCATGAATCGCATGTGACCTCTCCTTGTTGGCGGTTCGAAATTGGCTTCACCTGGACGACGAACCGCCGGCCCGCGGATCGACAGCGTCGCGGATCTTTTTGGCAGATTCTTTCAGCGGTTGGCGTCGGGCCGCCCGAATCGTTCCGCCGAGCGCGCCTTGGCCTTCTCGGCCTCAACCGCCCGGTCGCGGAACGGCGCGCCGGTCACCAGGCCGTCGATGAGTTGCCGGGCGATCGACGCCACTTCCTCGACGCTGTCGTTGAAGATGGCTTCGTTCAGTTTTGACGGCTGGTTGAACCCGCTCAGCTTGCGCACGAACTGCAGCGAAGCAGCCCGGATTTCGTCGTCGGTGGCCGGTGGTTCGAAATTGAAAAGCGTCTTGATGTTGCGGCACACGGAATCACCTCCCGGTTGGCTCTGGCGGGGATCTGCCACGTTTCCGGGGCGGGGCCAACCCGCGGCTTTTTTGACGGCGGCGTTGTCCCGGCCGACGCTGTTGTCCAGCGTGGACAACACCGCACCCGCCGACAACGTCGTTTTGCGCGAAACCATCGCCGAGCTGCAGCGCTGCCTGCCCGGTCACTGGACGACTGCCGTTTCGGTGAAGACCAATGACGCGGCCGACGCCCGGGTGGTCATCAAGACACCGTCGGGCGCCAGCGCCGCGCTTGCCATCGGCGCCCGCCGCCAGCTGGATCCGAAGTTCGTGCCGGCGCTGGCCGACGAGCTGCGGGCGTCCGCCGCCGACGGCTTCGTGGTGGTGGCGCCGTTTCTGGGCCAGCGCACCCGCGCCCGCCTGGGCGAGGCCGGCATCGGGTACGTCGACCTGACCGGCAACATGCGCTTGTGTCTGGATCGTCCGACGGTGTTCATTCAGACCCAGGGCGCCGCGCGCAGCCCGTGGTCGCAAGGACGGGCCACCCGCGCGCTCGACGGCGCCAAGGCGTCACGGCTGGTACGGGCGCTGTGCGACGGGAGGCCGCCCTTTGGCGTGCGCGCGCTGGCGGCGCAGGCAGAGACCGATCCCGGGTACGTGTCGCGCTTGCTGGATCAGCTGGACCGAGAGGAGCTCGTCGAACGCACGCCGCGTGGGCCGGTGGTTGGCGTGGACGTCGCCGGGTTGTTGCGGCGGTGGGCGGCGGACTATCACTTCGAGGCGGCGAACCGCGCGCTGTCGTGCGCGCACCCGCATGGCGTTCCCGGCCTGCTGTCGAGATTGTCCGCCGCCGCGTTTCCTTACGCGCTGACTGCCCGCGCCGGCGCCGCAGCGTTGCTGGACAGCGCCTTGCCGCCGCTGCTGGCGGTCTACGTCGACAACCCGGAACGCGTGGCGCGGACGCTGGGTGTTCGTCCGGTCGACGACGCGCGCGAGGCCAACGTCAACTTGGTGCAGCCGTTCGATGCCGTGGTTTTTGCCGACACCTGGGAACGCGACGGGCTGCGTTTCGCCGCTCGCAGTCAGATCGTCGCCGATCTGCTGGGTAGCCGGCCGCCCGGTCCGGCCCAGGCCGACGCGGTCCTTGCGAAAGCGGCACGACAGCGATAAACAGGCAGGCTTCTCGGCCTCGTAGCTCAGTTGGATAGAGTACCGCCCTCCGAAGGCGGGAGTCGCTGGTTCGAATCCAGTCGAGGCCACATCCTATTGGGGGCGTGGTTCGCTGCCGCGAACACGTCCCCAAGCCCCCCTTCGCTGCGCGCGGCAAAGCCGCGCTTCGCTCGCCTTGGGATTGGGGCGCGCGGCAGGCGAAGCCTGCGCGCGCCCTTGCGCTGCCTGCGGCCGGCCGGCCGGGTGCGATGCTCAACTAATGGAGACGGAGCGTGGGGGCGTGTGGGAGGGCGAGGGTGACAGGGTTGTGGGGGGAAAATGACAATACGGTGACAGGACCTCGAGCATAAAATACAGGGTGTCTCTCATTGATTCAGCGATGGTGCCTCCGCTCGTCGACGCGCCGGCGGCGGCCAGCGGGTGGCGCGGGTATTTTCGTCTCACCACGGTCTTGTTCGCGGCGGTGCACGCGGCGGCGGTGATCGGGATGGTGTTGTGCTGGTCGTGGGGTGGCGTCTTGCTGGCGGTGGCGTCTTACTTCATTCGGATGGTGGTGGTGACGGCGATCTACCACCGCTACTTCGCGCACCGCGCTTTCAAGACGTCGCGGCCGGTGCAGTTCCTCTTTGCGCTGGCGGCGCAAACCGCCGGTCAGAAAGGCGTGATCTGGTGGGCCAGTCATCATCGCTGGCATCACAAGTATTCGGACACCACGCGCGACATTCACTCGGCCAAGCGGCGCGGGTTCTGGTTCTCCCACGTCGGCTGGATCCTGAACGACGACTGGAACGACGCCGACCCCAACCTGGTCAAAGATCTACTGAAGTATCCCGAGCTGCGCTTCCTCGATCGGCCCGGCCTTTCGATCCTGCCGATCGCTGCACTCGGTCTGGCGGTTCTTCTCATCGGCGGCGGCCACACCTTCGTCTGGGCGTTCCTGGTCTCGTCGGTGCTGCTCTGGCACGGGTCGTTCTCGATCAATTCGCTTTCCCATCTGTTCGGGCGGCGCCGCTTCGCCACCGACGATGATTCGCGCAACAGCTGGTGGCTGGCGGTGCTGACCACCGGCGAAGGCTGGCACAACAACCACCACCACTATCCCAGCTCCGCCAATCAAGGGTTTCGTTGGTGGGAGATCGACGTCACCTACTATGTTCTCTGGTTGCTGGCGCGCGTGGGTCTGATTTGGGATCTGCGCCGCCCGCCTTCGGAGGCTCTGGCCGGTCCCGTCGCCAAATCGAGTTAGTGACCGTCGCGGCCAAGAAGCCAACAGCGCGTGGTCGTGCTATGGTGCTCGCCGCCGGCGACTGGCGATCCAAACCAAGAGGAGCTTCATGGGAAAAGCAGAAGACAAGCGCGCTGCCATCGTGGCGCAACAGGCGACGCGCGAGCTCGCTGAACGAGCAGCGCGGGGGCTGACCGGCACCACGACGCCAGGACCGAAGCGTCGATCGAACTGGGCCGCCAGCACGTCGCACCCGAGACCGGGCCGTCCGCGCAATCCCAATTCGTGACCATCGAGGCGCCCGGCGGCCGCGGACGCTAAAGCGCGTAGCCGCCGGACTCGAGGACGTGCAGGGCGATCTTGCGCCGTAGCGAGAAGGTGTTCACCCGTTCCAGCTGGTAATAGCTGTTGATGTCGCGGATCTCCCGGCCCCACTCTTCGTCCTGCGACATCCACATCAGCATCTCGCGCAGGTGGTGAAAGACGCTCTCGTACGATTGCGCGACGAAGAGCTGGGTCATGAAAGTGGGGATGCGGCTCTTCTCCTCGCCCTTGGTGCGGGTCAGCTGCAGGGTGCGGGTGATCGCCGAATCCATGGCGTAGATCTGGATCAAGCAATCGGCCAGCACGCCCAGTAACTCTTGTTTTTCCGAGATGCCCTGCATGTACTTCTGCACGCCCAGCGACGCCGCGTAGGCCACCGCGCGCTTGGCAAAGTTGCACTGGCGCTGCTCGCGGCCCAGCGGGCCGGGCGGCACCTGGCGATCGATCTTCGTCGGGTCGGCCAGCTCTTGCTGCACCTGCCCGACCAGCGCCATCAAACCCAGGCGTCCCTGCAACGCGCGCTTGAGCAATGTGCCCGGGACCAGCAGTCGGTTGATCTCGTTGGTGCCTTCGAAGATGCGGTTGATGCGAGCGTCGCGGCTGACCCGTTCGATGGGATAGTCTTCGATATAGCCGGCGCCGCCGAAGATCTGCAGCGTCTCGTCAGCCGAAACGTGCAGCATCTCTGACCCGAACACCTTGATGATCGACGCTTCGATCGAATGCTCTTCGATGCCGTCGATCATCTTCTTCTGCGCCGCCGGATCATTCGGATCGACGGCGTGGGCCCGGGCGTCCAGCAGGCCCGCGGTGCGAAAGGCCATCGACTCGGCGACGAAGGTCTGGGTGGCGATGTCGCCCAGTTTTTTTCGGATCAGATCGAAATCGGCGATCGGTTTGCCGAACTGTTTGCGGTCGCGCGCATAGCGCACGCCGATCTCCAGGCAATACTTCGCGCCACCCACCGCGCCCACGCCCAGCTTCCAGCGCCCGATGTTCAAGATGTTGAAAGCGATCTTGTGGCCCTGGCCGATGGTCCCGAGCACGCTGTCTACCGGGATGGTGCAATCCTCCAGATAAAGCGCGCAGGTCGAGCTGCCGCGGATGCCCAGCTTGTGCTCCTCGGGCCCGATGGTCAGGCCGGGCGCGCCGCGTTCCACCAGAAAGGCGGTGAATTTTTCGCCGTCGACCTTGGCGAAGACGGTGAACAGATCGGCGAAGCCGGCGTTGGTGATGTATTGCTTGGTGCCGGTCAGCTTCCAGCTTTTGCCGTCGGCGGACAGCACCGCTTTCGTCTTTGCAGCCAGCGCGTCCGATCCCGAACCGGGTTCGGTCAGGGCATAGGCGGCGATTCGTTCTCCGCTGGCCAGGCTGGGCAGGTAGTGACTGCGTTGTTCCGGCGTGCCGAACAAGACCAGCGGCATGGTTCCGATGCCGACGTGCGCGCCGTAGCTGACGGCGAACGAACCCAGCCGGCTGACCGCTTCGGTGATCAGACTCGAACTGGTCTTGTCACCGCCGAGGCCGCCGTACGCTTCGGGGATGTCGTGGCCCAGAAGGCCGACCTCGCCGGCTTTTTCCAGCAAGGCGCGCATGGTGCCGGTTTTTTTTTGTTCGATCTCGGCGGTGCGCGGTTCGACCTCGCGGCGCATGAAGTCTTCCGCGGTGTCGCGCATCATGCGCTGCTCGTCGCTGAGCATCTCGGGCGTCAGGATCGTCGCCGAACCCGTCGGCTCGATGAGAAAGCCGCCGCCCAGGGACAACGTGATGTCAGATGGCAGATCACCCATGAGAACAGGATACCAGCTCCGTGTTTTCTCCGCGCCGTTCGGCGGCACTGTGCGAACGGACTTGCTAACGACGACGACTGGCTTAACCTGAAAAAAGGGATGAGCGCGCCTACCCGGCCCCCCAAACGCGGCGATCGTCCAAGGCTGGCCTTGGTTTTGTCAGGCGGCGGTGCGCGCGGCGCGTACGAAGCGGGCGTGATGCGCTATATCCGCGAGGATCTGGCGGGCGACTTGGGCGGGCAGGTCCGCTTTGACATCATCTGCGGCACCTCCGTCGGCGGCATCCACGCCTGTTTCTTCGCCGGAACGGCGCATATCGCCGACAAACAGGGCCGGATGTTGTGCGACCGCTGGGAGAGTTTCGTCCTGGAAGAGATGGTCAGCTTTGGCGTGAAGGAGTTCTTGCGCGCGCCGCAAACCCTGCTGGGCGGCGGGGCCATCGAGGAGTTCGAAGGCGAGCGGCGCCTGGGCGGCGTGGTGCAGACGCAGAAGCTAGAGCGGGTGGTGCGCCGCCTCATCCCCTGGCAGCACATCAGCTCGAACGTGAAGCAGGGGTTTCTGGAATCGCTGGCGGTGACCGCCACCGATATCGGTTCGGGAAAATCAGTGGTGTTCGTCGAGCGCTCGGGGGTGATCCCGAAGTGGAGCAAGGATCCTTTCGTGCGGGCCCAGGCCGTGACCATGGCGCCCGAGCACGCGCTGGCCTCGGCGGCGTTGCCGATCCTGTTTCCCGCGGTCGCCGTGGGCGAGCGGTTTTTCTGCGACGGAGGCCTGCGCCAGAACACGCCGCTGTCGCCGGCGTTGCGCCTGGGCGCCGACAAGGTGCTGGTGATTGGCCTGCGCCACAAGCCGCCGATCGTTGAAGGCGCACCCGAAGAGTCGATGCCCTATCCGGGGGCGGCGTTCCTGGTCGGCAAGATCCTCGACGCCTTTCTGCTGGACCACATCGACTACGATCTGGATCGTCTGCGGCGGTTCAACGCGGTCATCGAAGCGGTGCGCGCGGTTGGCCGCGACGATTCGCAGCGCTTCGACGAGGTGGTGACGAAGATGCGCGGCGCGCCCTACCGCGTGGTGGGCGAGTTCATGATTCGCCCGTCCGCCGATCTCGGCGAACTGGCGGGCGACGTGGCCCGCACCGGCAAGTTCAAAGGCACGGGCGGCGGCGCCGGGATTCAGCTCTTGCGCCGCCTGGCCACCGCGCGCGGGGCCAGCGAGGCCGATTTGCTGTCGTACATTCTTTTTGACGGCTTCTACGCCGCCGAGGTGGCCCGCCTCGGATACGAAGACGCCCGCGCTCAGCACGCCGAGCTGGCTGCGTTCCTGTCCGATTCGGTCATCCGCGAGTGATCGGCCCCTCGGCGGCGACTACGCGCGCTACTTGACCAGGCGCAGCTGCGGCTTGCGGCGGCGGCGTCCGGCGGCGGTCGGCTCGTCCTCGACGTTGCCTGAATCGGCCGGAACCGAATGCAGGGTTCGTTCGGTGATGCGCCCGCTGGGGCCGTTGACG
>DASXQB010000552.1:0-9025 GCA_036493295.1 Polyangia bacterium
GAACTGGTGATGTCGTCGTTCAAGGGCCACTTTCACGTCGACGAGGACGAGGCCTGCTGGGAACTGTCCGGCGGAAACACCGACCTTCCACCCTCGGCGCCGTCGAAAGGAGCGCGCTGAATGGCCAGGCCGCCCGGAAGCCCGCTGAAGACGTACGCGCACCTGGCCAATCTGCCGCGCAAACCGCAGCGATACGACATCGCCACCTCGGCGCTGGACTACCGCGGTGGTCGGCCGTTCGCGGTCAACGTTCCGCTGGGCGATTGGTACCGGCGGTACCAGCAGGAATCGCCGCTGGCGACGGCGGACTGGTCCGCCTTCGCCGATCCCCGGCAGACCGACTACACCGCGTACGTGCGCTTGCAACAGGCCCAAGAGGCGCACGTCGATGGCGTGCTGCGATCGATGGAGGAATCGCATTACGACCAGGACCAGCCGGCGGCCGCGCACGCCCTGCTGGAACAAGCTCTGACACCGCTGCGATTTGTTTTTCACGGTTTTCAGATGGTGGCGGCGTACGTCGGGCAGATGGCCCCGGCCAGCCGCATCACCATCGCCGCGCTTTTGCAGGCGGCGGACGAGACCCGGCGCATCCAGCGCATCGCCTATCGTATGGCCCAGGTTCGCCTGCAGCGTCCGACCTTCGGCGATCGCAGCCTGGCGGCCTGGCAAGAGGGTCCGGCGTGGCAACCGCTGCGCGAGCTGGTTGAACGGATGCTGGTGGCCTATGACTGGGGCGAGGCGTTCGTGGCCTTGAACGTCTGCGCCAAGCCGCTGCTGGACGATCTATTCATGGTGCAGTTGCCGCTGCTGGCGAAAGAGCGCGGCGATTTCCTGCTGGGCCAGCTCGCCTCTTCGCTGAACCGCGACTGCGACTGGCACCGCCAGTGGACGGCGGCGCTGCTGGCGGTGGCGCTGCGGGCGTCGCCCGGCAACCGCGCGGCGGTGGAACGCTGGCGCGAGATCTGGTGGCCGCGCACACTGCTCGCCGCACAGGCCTTGGTCCCTCTGCTCGGCGAGGGCGGCGGTGGCGCGAGGTTGGTCGCCGCCAGCCGCGAGCGCGCAATGAGCTTCGCCGATCAACTGGAGCTGCGACCGACCTCATGAGCCAGGCGCCCCTGCCCGTCGATCTGGCCCGGCAACTGGTGATCGCCAGCGCCGAAGGTATGGCGGTGTTCGATCCCGAGCTGCGCTGTTGCTACTGGAACAGCGGAATGGAGCGGCTGCTGGGCACCACCGCCGACGACGCGGTGGGAAAACCGGCGCCCGAGCTGCTGCCGTTTTTGGCCGAGAACCAGGAGCTGACGTCGATCCGCCGCGCCCTGGCCGGCGAAGAAGTGGCCGCACGCGATCAACCGTTCCTGGCGGCTGGCACCCGCAGCGGCTACTGCGAGCGTCGCTATGCGCCCTGGCGCTCCGATCAAGGCGACACCATCGGCGTCATCGCCATCGTGCGCGACGTGACCGAACAGCGGCAGATCCAGCAGCACGTTCAAGAGAGCGAATCGCGTTTCAAGATCATGGCCGACGTGGCACCGGTGCTGCTGTGGATGTCGGACACCAGCGCGCTGTGCACGTTCTTCAACCAGACCTGGTTGACCTTCACCGGCCGCACCCCCGAGCAAGAGTGGGGCGTGGGTTGGGCGGAAGGCATTTATTTCGAGGATTTTCAGGAATGCGTCGACACGTACATGGCGGCCTTTCGCCAGCGACAGGTGTTCGAGATGGAATATCGCTTGCGCCGCGCCGACGGCGAGTACCGCTGGATTCTTGATCGCGGAACGCCCCGCTATGACAGCGAAAGCCGCTTCGCCGGATACATCGGCTCGTGCATCGACATCACCGAGCGCAAGAATCTGGAGATTCAACTTCTGTCGTCGGTGCGGGTGCGCGACGAGTTTCTGTCCATCGCCTCGCACGAGCTGCGCACGCCGCTGGCGGCGATGCAGCTGCAGGTCGAAAACCTGGATCGTATGGTGCAAAAGCGCGGCGCCGAACACCTGGCCAACGGACGGCTGTCCGCCGATCTGGAACGCGCCGGCGGCCACGTGCGACGCATGACCCGTTTGGTCGACACCTTGCTGGACATCTCGCGCCTGTCCGCCGGCCGGCTGGAGCTGGAGCGCAAGGAGATGGATCTGGTGGCGCTGGTGCAAGACCTGGTGCGAACCATGCGCGCCGCCTCCACCGCGGCCGAATGCGAGCTTCAGCTGTCAGCGCCAGCGACGGCGATCGGGTGCTGGGATCGCCTGCGCCTGGAACAAGTGCTGACCAACCTGATCGCCAACGCGATCAAATTCGGCGCTGGCAAACCGGTCGACGTGGTGGTCAGCGTCGAAGACCGGTTCGCTCGCCTGTCGGTCGCTGATCGCGGCATCGGCATTCCGCGTGACCAACAAAAGCGCATCTTCGAGCGCTTCGAGCGCGGCGTCTCCAGCCGTGACTTCGGCGGCTTTGGCCTGGGCCTGTGGATCAGCAAGCAGATCATCGACGCCCACGACGGAACCATCCGCGTCGACAGCCGGCCCGGCCAGGGCGCCATGTTCACCTTCGAAATTCCCTTCGGCGCCAGCGGCGCGGCCGGACTTAAAGGAATTTCGCAGGGTCACGAAGCGGCAACCAACGCAGCGGGCTCTGTTACCAACCGGTGATCCCGCCCAGGCTGTGGCGACGGCACAATCGCCGAAGATCGCGGCTTAGCGGGCAGGACAAGCGGGGTCACCGGTTTGGCGCGACATTTGATGAGCGTCTGAGTGTCTCGAGCGACTAACTCGGAAAGGACCGACAATGACACTCAACGATCTGAAGAGACAGGTTGCCGCTGTGGTTCTGGCGGTATTGCTGGTGGGAACGGCGGGTAGCGCCCAGGCAGCCAGCGGCACACAAAACACCCCGCCCGCTTCATCGGTGCCGGCGCAGACCGTCCCGGGTCCCGCCGCAGGGGAACTATCAGTGGCGGGACAATCTGACTATGCCCGGCGCGAAGCCCAGGCCCCGCAGATCGCCGATTTCAAGGGTGGGGAAGCGGGCGTATACATCGGCGGCTCGACCGTGGCGGTGGTCTTGCTGGTGGTGCTGCTGCTGATCCTGATCTGATTTCGAGCGCTGGGATCAATTGCGACGTGGGCGCCGGCGCGGTGCGCGCTTCTTCGGCGCGCGCGCCCGTCTTTCGTCGCGCTGATGGTCGGCAATCAAACGTGCGATGAGGTCGCTGACCGCGCTGCCCGATCCGCTGGCATCGACGGCCGGAGCCAGATCCTCCATTCGCAAGCCCAGCGCTCGGCAGGCATCGACGCCGGGCATTTTCGCGACCGCTGCAACGATTTCTTCCAGGCTTTGTCCGTTGACGTCGGCGCCGCCGATGTCGATGACCCACACGTCGTCGCAGTCCTCGCCGTCTAAGGCCAATGGCAACGACGCCTCGTTCGCGCGCGCGTCGACGATTTCAATTTCCAACCGCGGCTGGTCAGCGAGCGGCGGATCGATCGTCAACCCGACCGCCAGTTTCAGGAGAGAATCGGTCGCGGATGAATGGCTGGTGGCGGTCCGACGGTGTTCCGCTTCTGGCGAAGCAGACGCAAGAACCGTTCGTTGCTGGCCAGAGCGCCTCGGCGATCGCTTCATCGTGAGCCTCACTCCTCTGTTCTCTCCGACTCTAACCAGTGGTCCACCGGTTGACCAGACTAAACTGCGCGAGATCAACGATTTTTATCTTTTGCGGCACAAACTATCAATTTTTGTAAATCGATTTATGAGCACGATCGACACGAACCTGCGGGACGGTTGTCGGCCGTTCTAGCCGCTGCCTATACTCCCGGCCGTGCAACGAGGGCATTGGTGATCGGCAGCGGGCGCGACGGACTGAGGGTGTTGCTGGCGGCGATGGTTGCCAGCGTGATGATCTTTACAGCCCGCCCGGTTCACGCCGGCAAGACGCTGGACGCGATCAAGGCACGCGGCGTTCTCAACTGCGGCGTCTCGACCGGGGTGGCCGGTTTCTCCGCGCCTGACAGCCAAGGGCGATGGTCTGGTCTCGACGTAGACACCTGCCGCGCGCTGGCCGCCGCCGTGCTGGGCGACGCCCAGAAGGTGAACTTCGTGCCGCTGAATTCACAGCAGCGTTTTGCTTCGCTGCAAGCGGGTGAAGTCGATCTGCTGGCCCGCAACACCACCTGGACGCTGACCCGGGACACCTCGCTGGGATTTCATTTTGCCGCCATCACTTACTTCGATGGGCAGGGATTTTTGGTGCCGAAGAAGCTGAAAGTGACCAGCGCCAAACAGCTCAAGAACGCGGAGATCTGCGTGCAGTCGGGGACCACCAACGAAAAAAACGTGGCCGATTATTTTCGCGCCCAGAATCTGAAAGTGAAGACGGTGGTCTTCGAAGGATTCGAAGCCGCCTTCAAGGCCTTCTTCGCTGGGCGCTGCCAGGCGTACACCACCGACGTCTCGGGATTGGCTGGCCTGCGCAACAAGGAAGCGAAGAGCCCGGACGATTACGTGATCCTGCCGGAGATCATCTCCAAGGAACCGCTGGGCCCGCTGGTGAAGCGTGGCGACGACGACTGGTTCGCCATCGTCAAGTGGGTGATCTTCGCGCTGATCGAAGCCGAGGAAGACGGCCTCGGCCAAGGCAACATCGAAGCCGCCAAGAGCAGCAGCAAAGATCCGGTGGTCCTGCGCTTTGTCGGCACCGCCGAGGACACCGGCAAGCTGCTGGGCTTGGACAAAGAGTGGGCCTTCCGCGCCGTGAAAGCCGTGGGCAACTATGGCGAGATCTTCGAACGCAACGTGGGACCGAACTCCGTGCTCAAGCTGCCGCGCGGGCTGAACAACCTGTGGAACAAGGGCGGCCTTCACTACGCTCCGCCGCTGCGATGACCGACGGTCCCCGGCGGCGCCGCTATGGGCGCGCATGGGCGTTGCAAGCCGCGCTGCTGGTAGCGGTGGCGGCGCTGGGGTGGGCGCTGATCGCGCACGCGCTGGCCACCCTGCGCGCGCAAGGCGTGGCCGCGGGTTTCGGTTTTCTACGGCAGCCTGCCGGCTTCGAGATCGGCGAAAGCTGGCTTTCCTACGACGCCCAACGGTCGCTGGCGCGTGCCTTCATTGTTGGTCTTTCCAACACCCTTCGCGTGGCGCTGCCGGCGTGTGTACTGACCACGATCCTGGGAACTTTGATCGGCATCGGCCGCCGAGCGCCGTACGGGCCGGCGCGCGCGCTGTGCACGGCGTACGTCGAGCTTGTCCGCAACGTGCCGCTGCTTGTGCAGCTTTTGATGTGGTACTTCGCCCTGACCACGTTCTTGCCCGACGCTGGCGAGGCGTGGCATGGGCCAGGCAGCGTGTTCATTAGCAAGAGCGGCCTAAATTTCCCGTGGCCGACGACGCCGCCGGGACAGTGGGGGCCTTGGACCTGGGACCGGCCGGTCGTCGGGCCGCTGAACGTCTCGGGTGGAGGCGTCGTGACGCCGGAGTTTCTGGCCGTGCTGCTGGCCCTGACCGTGTACACCGCCGCCTTCGTCGCCGAGGTGGTACGCGCCGGCATCGAAGCCGTTCCCATTGAGCAAGTGCAGGCCGCGCAGGCGCAGGGTTTGCGGCCGGCGCAGGTGGTCCGTTTCGTGGTGATGCCGCAGGCGCTGCGCGTGATCGTCCCGTCGCTGACCAACCAGTATTTGAACCTGACCAAGAACTCGACGCTGGGCGTGGCGGTCGGCTATCCCGAGCTGGTGTCGATCAGCAACACCGCTTTGAACCAGACCGGCCGCGCCTTCGAGTGCATCACGGTGATCACGGCGATCTACCTGGTGCTGTCGCTGCTGACGTCGGCGGCGATGAACGGGTACAACGCGCGTGTGGCCCTGCGCGGGGCGCGTTGATGGAGCTGGCCACGCCGACGCGCCCATCGGCGGCGTCCACCTGGCGCCGCGATCTGTTCGGATCGCCCGCGCGCACCGTCGCCACTTTGGCGCTGGCGGCGCTGGCAATGATGGTGGCGGCGCGCGTGCTGCCGTGGGCGATCGGACGCGCGGTCGGACGTCCCGACGCCGACGCCTGCCGGGCGCTGGACCACGCCGGCGCCTGCTGGGGCGTGGTGGTGGAAAAATTTCGCGCCATCATTTTCGGGCGCTATCCGTACGCCCAGCAATGGCGCCCGGCGGTGGGCACGGCAGCGCTGCTGATGTTGGCGGCGATCAGTGCGTGGCCGCGCTGCTGGCGCCGCTGGCTGGCGAGCGCGTGGGTGGTCGCGCTGTGCGGCTTCGTGTTGCTGATGCGCGGCTCGACGGCGCTGGGCTGGGAGATCGTTCCCACCTCGCGCTGGAGCGGGTTGCCGCTGTCGGTGCTGCTGTCGCTGCTGGCGTTGGCGCTGGCGCTTCCGCTGGGAGTGTTGCTGGCTTTGGGCCGGCGCTCGGAGCTGCCGCTGCTGCGTGCGTTGTGCCGCACGTACATCGAGCTTGTGCGCGGCGTGCCGCTGATCTCGGTGCTGTTCATGGCGGCGTTTCTGTTGCCGCTGCTGGTTCCACGCGGCTGGCAGCCGGATATTTTTCTGCGCGTGCTGGCGGGCCTGACCGCCTTCGCCGCCGCTTACCTGGCCGAAGTGGTGCGTGGCGGTTTGCAAGCGGTACCGCCCGGCCAGCTTGATTCGGCGCGCGCGCTGGGCCTGCGTCGCTGGCAGGTGCAGCGATTCATCGTGCTGCCGCAGGCGCTGCGGGCGGTGTTGCCGTCGCTGATGAACAGCGTGATCGGCACGGTAAAGGATTCCTCGCTGGTGACGGTGGTGGGCCTTTACGAGCTGACCGGCGCGCTGTCGCTGGCTCTGGGTGGCGATCCGATCTGGCGGCCGTTTTATCTGGAGGGTTACCTGTTCATTTCATTTCTGTACTGGGCGGCCTGCTTTTCACTGTCGCGCTATAGCCGGTGGCTCGAGCGGCGGCTGCGCCCGCCGCTTTGATCTGCCGTCGGTTATTTGGGGGCTGGCGGGCCACCTCAACTATGGCGATACGAAGACATTGCCAGCGCCACGTTTGTCGCAGGCCGTCTGCCCGGCGCTTTGGGTGAGGGGCGCAAGCTCCCAGACCACGCCACAGCCGTCAGCCGTCGTCGTCTTGCAACCACCGATCGAGCCGGTGGTGTCGCAGCCGCCTGCCGGCCAGGTGCCTTTGCTGGCCGTGCACGCCTGCTGCACCGCCGCGAGGGTCGACGTCCATACCCGCCGTAGTCGGTACAAGTGCCCGCCAACTGGCAAGAGCCCTGGACATTGTCACAACCGTGCCCAGCGTCTGTTTCCGTCGCACCGTCGGTGGCGCTCATGCCACCAGCACCGCCGCCGGCTCCGCCACCGGTGTCCACCGGAGCCGGCGTACGGCTCCCGCATCCCATCACCAGCACGACAGCGACAAGACCGACCCGTAGCGTCCCACATCCCAACATTTTCATACCGTAACACCACGAGAGCTCAGCGCCGATTCTCCATCCAGGAGGCGCGGCTCCGCCGCGCCGGCGCAGCGCTAAGGCTTTGCGCCGTCGCGGATCCAGTGCTCGATCGTATCCAGCTCGACGGTGCTGAGGATCTTGGTCGGATCCTTGGGCATGCGGACGCCGCAGAAGTGAGCGGCCAGGGCGACGTTGTCGCTGGAGATCTTCACCCACAACAAGCTGTGGTAGGCATCGCCGGCGACCACGCGCTTGGGCGCGGTGAGATCCAGAAAGTCGCAGGCCTTGGTGGCGTCGTTGGTGACGGCCGCGTTGGTCACAAGATTCGCGTACGTGAAGTTATAGCCGGCCATCGCCTGCGTGGTGTGACAGGGCGAGCACTTGCTGGCGATGATCGGGGCAATGTGCTGGGCAAAGCTCAGCGGACCGGTCGGCACCGTGCCGGCGTCGGTCGGTGGTGGCGGAGGCGGTCCCGTGTCGACCGTGCCGGCATCCATGCCGCCAGCCCCACCCGTTCCACCAGCGCCGCTGCCGCCACCCGTGCCGGTCGTCGGCAGTGGATCGTTCGACTGGGGCGCGGCGTAGGCGAAGCCGGGGCTGCTGACCATGCCGTTCACCAGCGCGCTGAAGTGATACTGACCGTCGCTGAAGCCCTTGGACAGCTGGGTGATGGCCGGCTCTTCGCCGTCGTCTTCAATGTGGCCGGTGACGTAGCGATAAAGGTTGCGGGCCACGCAGGTCAGGACGTCGGGGCTTTGCTTCAGCAGCTTGGCCAGCTCGATCGGGCCGTTGAAGGCCTTGCCGTCCAGATCGCCGGTGACGTCGATGGCCTGGCCCGCGTCCTTGGTGCGGAAGGCACCGATGCCGTCAAAGTTCTCGAACGACAGGCCCAACGGATCCATGAAGGCGTGGCAGCTCTTGCACGGCTCCATCTGACGGTGGATCTCCAGTTTTTGCCGCATCGTCTGCGTCGCTGGACCGGTGTCCATCGGCAGCGGCGGCACGTTCATGGGTGGCGGCGGCACCGACTGGCACATCAGCATCTCGCGGATGAACTTGCCGCGATAGGTGGGCGACGTGATGTTCGAGTGGGCGTTCAAGGCCAGGAAGCTGCCCTGTCCCAGGTACCCGGCGCGCATCCCGGTGGCCGGCAACGTGACCTTGGCGAAGTCCGTGCCGCTGACCGCCGGTAAACCGTAGAGACTGGCCAGCTCAGTGTTGACGAAGGTGGTGGTCGAATCGAACACGTCGCGAAAGTCGCCGTCCCGGGTGACCGTCAGATCAGCCAGGAATCGTTGTGTCTCCTGGCGCATCGACGGACCCAGCGTGGCGGTGCGCTGCGGAAATACCGACGGAAGCTGCGGCAGATTGTCCAGCTCGGCCAGGCGATAGTACTCGGTGAAGAAGGTCTGAATGCCGTTGGCCGCGCGCGAATCCTTGAGCAGGCGCGCGACCTGGGTGGCGAAGCCTTTGCCGGTCAATTGCTTGGCGTCGGCGGCGTCCAGCAGCATGTCGTCGGGGGTGGTGTTCCACAAAAAGTATGACAGTCGCGTGGCCAGTTCGTAATCGTTGAAGGCCAACTGTGACGGTT
>DASXQB010000553.1:0-8342 GCA_036493295.1 Polyangia bacterium
GTCGACGAGCTGGCCCACACCAACGTTCCCGGCAGCCGCAACCGCAAACGCTATCAAGACGTGATCGAACTGCTGGACGCCGGCATCAATGTCATCGGCGCCTTCAACGTTCAGCACCTGGAAAGCCTGAAAGACGTGGTCGAGCGCGCCACCGGCGTGGCCATTCGCGAGACCGTTCCCGACAGCTTTCTCAAGCAGGCCGACCAGGTGGTGAACCTGGATCTCTCGGTCGAGGATCTGCAAGAGCGGCTGCGGGCAGGGAAAATCTACGACAGTGAAAAAGTCGGCTGGGCGCTGGAGCATTTCTTCAAAGACGCCAATCTGGGCCACCTACGCGAGCTGGCCCTGCGCGAGGTCGCCGAGAGCGTCGAACGATCCAGCGCGCGGCGCCCGTCCACGGGCGAGGTGGTCAACGGCGGTGGCACGCGCAACGGGCAAGGCTCGCGGGTGATGGTGTGCCTGTCGTCGGCTTCTCCACGCGGCGCCACGCTGGTGCGCAAAGGCTCGCGCCTGGCCGGGCGGCTGAGCACCGATTGGTTCGTGGTCTTCGTCGAGACCCCGCGCGAGACGCCCGATCGCATCGACTCCGAAGCGCAGCGCCACCTGATGACCAACACCGATCTGGCGCGCGAGCTGGGCGCCGAGATCATCCGCCTGCGCGGGTCGCAACCGGTGCACGCGATCCTCGAGTTCGCCCGCTCGCACGGCGTCGGCCACATCGTCATCGGCCGGTCGCACCAGCCGTCCTGGAAACAGATCCTGGGCCGATCGGTGCCGATGCGGCTGGTCAGCGAAGCCACCGGCCTGGACGTGCACGTGGTTTCAACCGAGGAGGAGACCGGTCCATGACGATGCGAGCGAAGCTGCTGTTCGCGCAGGCGCCGCTGGCGGTGGTTTTGGCCCTGCTGGGCGTGGTCTCCGGCTCGGTGACCCGCAGCATGGGCGGGCAATCGCGCATGGTGCTGGCCGACAACTATCGCAGCGTGCTGGCGGCCGAACGAATGAAAGAGTCGCTGGAGCGAGTGAACACCGCGGCGTTGGTCTTGCTGGCCGGGCACGCCGTCGATCCGCAGGCCGAGGTGGCCGCGCACATCGAGCGGTTCGAACGCGAGCTGGGCGCCCAGGAGGGCAACATCACGGAGGTCGGCGAGGGGGACGCCACCAAGGCGTTGCGGGCGGCGTGGAACGAATACCGGCAAACCGTGGTTCGCTACCAATCTCTCACTGATCGCGACCAGCGTGACCGCGACTATTTTGGGCGCTTGCAGCCGACATTCCGGCTGGTCAATCGTCTGGCCGATCAGATCTTGACCATCAATCAAGACGCCATGGTCCGCAAAGTGGACCGGGCCGAAAAGCGCGCCCAGCAACTGGAGCAGCTGATCGTCATCGCGGTGGTGCTGGCGCTGGGCATCGGTCTTTTCTCCTCGACCTGGCTGACCACGCGCATGCTGCGGCCTCTCGGCGTGGTGGCGGCGGCCGTGCGCCGGTTCGGCGACAACGATCTCAAGGCGCGCGCCGACGTGCGCGGCAAGGACGAGATCGCCGCGGTGGCCGCCGAGTTCAATCGCATGGCCGAGCGGCTGGAACGCTATCGCCAAAGCTCGCTGGGAGAACTGTTGCAAGCCGAGCAGGCAGCCCAGTCGGCCATCGACAGCCTGCCCGATCCGATCCTGCTGCTGGATGCCCAGGGCAGCGTGCACGGCGCCAACACCGTGGCGGCCAAACTCCTGGGCATCGATCTCGATCGCGGCGCGGTTGAAACGTTGGCGGCGGCGGAGCCGGGCGTTCGCGCTGTGATCGATCGGCTGCGCACGCACGTCCTGAGCGGCCGCGGCGCCTACGTCCCCAAGGGATTCGAAGAATCAGTGCGGGTGGCCAATACGCCCGAGGGCGAACGAATCTTGCTCCCGCGCGCGGCGCCCATCTACACCGAAAGCGGCGCGGTCGGCGGCGTGACCATCGTGCTTCAGGACGCCACCCGGCTGTTTCGTTTTGACGAGCTGAAGAACAACCTGGTGGCCACCGTGGCCCACGAATTTCGCACGCCGCTGACATCGCTGCGCATGGCCTTGCACCTTTGCACCGAGAACGTCATCGGCCCGCTGACCACCAAGCAGGCCGACATCCTGTACGCCGCGCGCGAGGACTGCGAACGGTTGCAGGTGATCGTCGACGAGCTTTTGAACCTGTCTCGTATTGAAGCCGGCCAGATCGATCTGCTCCGGCGGCGCGTCGAACCCGAATCGCTGGTCAGCGCGGCGATCGACGTGCACAAGGCCGCCGCCAAGCAAGCTCAGGTCACCCTGCAAACGGAGGTCTTTCCCAGCCTGCCCGACGTCTTCGTCGACCCCGATCGATTGTCGCTGGTCTTCACCAACCTCATCAGCAACGCCATTCGCTATGCGCCGTCGGGCAGCACCATCGTGGTGCGCGCCTGCGCCGGGACGCCAGCCGAAGGGGTTCGCGAGCACCGGATCACCGGGCCCGCCGGCGTGCGGTTCGAGGTACAAGACCAAGGTCCGGGCATCTCCCGAGAACACCAGGCGGGCCTGTTCGAAAAGTTCTTCCGCGTGCCCGGCACCACCGCGACCGGTTCCGGCCTGGGCCTCTTCATCGCGAGGGGATTGGTGCAAGCCCACGGCGGAAAAATCGGCGTGGACAGCGTCCCTGGCCAGGGCTCGACGTTCTGGTTCAGCATTCCCGCCGCGCCGGTCGCCGACGCCAGCGGCGCCCGCGGGGGCCGCCAGGCGGCCTGACGATCCTGACCACCGTCGATGGCCGTCGTGCAGATCCTCTGCCGTGAAGACTGCCTGCGTAATCAGCGGAGGGCGCGCGGCACGATCGCCGCCGCGGCGTTTCGGCAGGCGGTGCCACACTCCGGCAACAGCAGTACAAAGCTCGCCTGCTGGATGCAATGATCGCGAACCGGTCCGCTGGTGGCATACGGCGTCCGGCAAATCGACCGGAGCTCGTCCAGGCCATGCTGCAACAATTTCACGCGCGTCTCTGGCGGCAGCGCCCGGACGGCTTCCTGCTTGTTTCCTAGCCAGACCACGCCGAACAATACAGCCAGCGTCAGCCCCAGAAAGACCAGCGCCGGCGTCACGAACGAACGCGCCACCGACCGAGGCGATTCGTTCGCCCCATCGCCGACGGCCTTCAGATGCGACGCTCGACTGATCATTCCGAAAGAGCGCATGACCTTCATTGCCGATCGAGACCGAAACGAACTTCAGCAACATCGGTGCCACGGATGACCGCCGTCCCTCGACGGGAAACGAGCCCCCGATATCCCGGTCATTCGTGACGATCGTGAGCGGTCAGGTTCTTTCCACCGGTGGCGGGCATTGCATCTTGAAACGCGTATCGTCGCGCATTCGTGTGAAACGCCAGGGTCGCGCTGTTACAGCGTCCGCGGGGGACGGCCGTCGACGTGTTATTTTCGCTTCGTGAATGACAGCGGTCGGAGAGTGAAAGGTTCGTCGCCATTACTGCTCGCGCTTGGTCTGAGTGCGCTGGTCGCGAGCGCCGTCGCCGTTGGTTGTCGAGGCCAGCCCAACGCCGTGCTCACCGACATCGCCGAGGCGCGCCGGCTGGCCGCTGATCTGCGTGTGCAGTTCAACAAGGCGTCGAACGCCTCCGACCGGGCCGTCATGGCCGACACCGACGAGGATTCGATCGCCTACGCGCGACAGGCCGACCAGATGAAGAAGCTGGTCGCCGCCGACACCGCCGCGTTGACGCCCGTGCTCCAGCGCCTGGGCTATGCCGACGAGATCAAAGCCTTGGATTCGTTCGGCGCCTCTTACGCCGAATATGAAAAGCTCGATCGCCCGATTCTGGAATTGGCCGTCGAGAACACCAACCTCAAAGCGCAGCGTCTCTCGTTCGGGCCCGAGCAGGAGGCGGTCAGCGCTTTCGCCGACGCGCTCGGCGCATCGGCCGCCGGTGGGCCCGCCAAGAATCGCTGCCGCGTCGACGCCCTGGTCGCCAAAGCCGTGTTATCGGTGCGCGAGATTCAGGTGCTGCAAGCCCCGCACATCGCTGAATCCGACGACGCCGCGATGTTGCGTCTCGAACAAGAAATGAATGCCCTGGACGCCGCCGCGAAGGATGCAGTCAAGACGCTGTCGGGGTTGGTCGACGCGGCCGGAAGGCAGCGACTGGCTGCTGCGACCGCGGCGCTGGATCGCTTTGAAAACATTTCTAGCCAGATCGTCAAGCTCTCGCGCCGCAACAGCAATGTTCGGTCACTGGCGCTGTCACTGCGACAGAAACCCCTCGCCGCCGCCCACTGCGACGAGAAGGTGAACGCGCTTCAGGAAGCCTTGGCCAAAGAGGGGTTCTCGGCGACCCGATAGGCGCGCGACCCGAAACTTTCACTTCGCTTTGACGATCAGGTAACGCAGGGGCCGTTCGGGCGACCCGTTTTCAAGCGCCAGCGTCCGTCCGAGAGGAAGCTCGACGACAACGCCAGCGTGCAGAGTCACCGGCGATTCGCCGACCCGCGCCACGCCTTCGCCTTCGACGACGATCAACACTTCGGCGAATTCTTGTTGCTGGTGAGGGCCGACCAGGCCGCCGCCCTCCAGCTCGCACGCCAGGAGCGCGCCGAACGGCGGCCGCGGTTCGGCGGCGCACAGGTTCCACACCAGCACGGCGCCACGGCCGCCAAAAAGACGCTCGCGACGATCGTGGGGACGAGCCCGATTCCACACGGCCGCGCCGTTACCGGTCGGTCGGCGGCCCGCCGTACATGGCGGCGATTCCATATGCGGGCGCGATGCCATAGGGGGGCGCGATGCCGCCGGTTCCCGATTGACCGTCGCTGCCGCTGTCCTTGGCGTCGTTGCCGCCATCTTGACCGCCGCCTCCGCCGCTGCCGCCGCTACCGACTTGACCGCCGCTGCCGCTGCCGCTGCCGCCGCTGCCACTTTGACCACCCGTTCCCGCTCCGCCGCTGCCGCTGCTGCCTCCCGTGCCGGTCGTGCTGTCAGCGGCGGTGTCCTTTCCCGCATCGTTGCCGCTTGAGCCGCTGCTGCAGGCCGCGGCACCGAACAGCGTGGCGCCGAAGGTGAACAGCGCGGCCCGCCCCAGGCGGCGGCCCGGAACCCGAGGCGGCGCGCTGGCCCGCTGTTCGGACAGAAGCGCGACGCCGCAGAAAGGGCAGCGCTCGTCGCTGGCGCGCACGTGACGTTGGCAAGAGAGACAAGGAATGAGATGGCTCATGTCGGGATCTCCTCAATCACAATATCGAAGCGGCCATTGTCGAAGGGTTGACCGGGCGCCGGCGCGACGGGAACCAATCGCTCGCGCTTGCCCTCTCGCTGAAACTCCAGCGCGCGGTGGTGACAAAGAGGATTGTTCCCCGCTTTGCCAAACAGACTGAACGACGTCCAGGTGCAACCGGCCAGGCAGGTGTCGGCGTAATAGCAGGTGCGGCAGTAGCCCCACAGATCGTCGACGGTGCGATCGCGCGTGTAGCGCAGCGGCGCCGAGCGCTCCCAGATGTCGCGCAATGAAGCGTCGCGCAGGTTGCCGCCGGTCCACGGATCGGTCTGCAGCGACGGACACCCTTTGATGGCGCCGTCCGCTTCGATCCCCAGGGTCGTGCGCCCGGCTCCGCAGGAAGCCATATGACCACTCGGCATGGTCCCGCGCAGAACGGCTTCGTAAGGACCAAAGTAACCAATGTTGTTTCCCGGCCACAACATCACGCCGGCTCTGTCGCAACGGTGTTTCAGCGCCGCCAGCATCGGGAACAGTTCCAGCAGATCAGACGGCTGCGGCAGCAGCTCGGGCTGATCGGCGGCCCGGCCCATGGCGGCGGTCAGTTGCACCTGCCAGGCCTTGGCGCCGACCGCGATGACGGTGTCCAAGATCGCCGGCATCTCCGACAGCGAGAGGCGATTCACCTGCGTGTTGACACAAATATTGAGGCCGGCGGCGCGCAGGTTGGAAAGCGCGCTCAGCGCCGACTGATACGAACCGCGCACGCCACGCAGCCGATCGTGGGTGGCCTCCAGACCGTCCAGCGAGACGCTGACACTTTGCAGACCCGCCTCGGCCGCGGCGGCGACCCGCTCGGCCGTCAGTCCGCGGCCACCGGTGGTCATGGTGGCTTGCATGCCGCGACGGCGAAGCGCGCGGACGATCTCCAGCCAATCATCACGCAGGTAAGCCTCGCCGCCGATCAGCGTCACCTCGCGCACGCCCAGGTCCGCCATCTGGTCGACGAGATCCAGACATTCAGCCGTGGTCAGCTCGTCGGGCCGCGCCCGCCCGGCGCGTGATCCGCAGTGCACGCAGGCGAGATCGCAGCGCAGGGTTACTTCCCAGACGGCGTAGATCGGCCGAACCTGATCGACACGCCGACTTTCCGGAGCCAGCGGCAGGTGACGGCGCGCCGGTTGCGCCTCGGGGGCGACAGGCAGCGACCGGCGAAGCGCGATGTCAGGCATGGGCGGTTTCCCTCCGAGCAAACGCTACGCCAAACCGTCACCGCGCGATATCCCTTGAGTCTGTCCGTTTGGGCCGCCTGGCGGATGAACGCCCCTCAAATTTCTGTGACGGATCGGTGTCCGTCGCCCCTCTTCCCTCGACCTTTTTCGAGGATCCGATCCCCGCCGCTAGGGCGAGTAGTCGATGCGGAACGTCTGATTGGCGGCCCCGCTGTAAGGATACTGATCGATCTTGGCGCCGTCGGCATAGGACGAACCGGCGACATCAAGAGACAGCGTTCCTTGTTTGACCATGATGCTGAACCAACCATCGCCCACCGAGGAAATTGCCCAGCGTTGACTGTCGCTGCCGGTGTACGCCCACTGCACGATGGTGCTGCCGTCGGCGCCGACCGGAGGATGAGCGTCCAGACACTTGCCGCTGTTCTTGGCGCAAAAGCTGTAAAAGCCGTCGCCCAGGCTGGTCACTTTGAACTTCTGATTGTCCGTGCTGGCAAATCCCCATTGCACGACGTGGGCGCCGTCGGCGGTCGATGAACCGGAGATGTCCAGGCAGCGGCCGCTGTGCTGGGCGCAGACCCGATAGGTCTTCGCCGGATCAAACACCGGTGCTGGTTCGCGCCACACGGTCACCGGGATGTTGTAACCCTTGCACGACTTGTAACCGTCGGTCTGATGAGGCGAATCCGCCGCTACGCAATTGTTTGCGCACATGGCATTTGTTCCAAAAGGATTGGCGTACGGGACGGTGCCTTGGTTGGCGCCCAGGCGGCCGGGCACCACGGACTGCGCAAAGCCCGGGCCGTTGCAATAAAAGGCGTCCAGCTTCCCGGTCGCAGGATTGGGGTTGAAGATGTTTCCGAAGAACGTTCCTTCTTGATTGGGATAGTACGTGCTCTTCCCCCAACCCACGGACGGCGCCGGCGAAACCAACCACAACGGAATGTGGACGCCGGCCGTGTTGATCCGCGCCATCATGCAGGCGGAAATTCCTTCCTGGCAGCTCTTGTCGCAGGCACCGTTCTCCCAGCCCGGGCCGAAGCCCAACTCGCCGGTGAACGTGTACCAGTTCCCAGATTGATCTTGTTTCTTGATGCTGTGGCCGGCCGGCAAGGCGCACTTGACCAGATAGCTGGCGGTGGTGCGGCCTTCCGGCGTGCTCATCAGCCCGGTGGTCGACGCCAGGCCGTTGCCGGTCGCCAATCCGTTGAAAGCCGACAGGCCGTTGAAGGCCGACAATCCGTTGAACGCCGACAATCCGTTGATTGAAGTGAGGCCGTTTGCGGACTGCAGCTCATCATTTGCCAAATTGGTAGAGTCGATTTGCTCGGCGCAACTGGCCGCTGCGCAAAGGATGGCGAGCGGCAACCAAAGCCGACGGACCACAGAGAGATGCAACATCGACCGCAATATGAGCAGTAATCAAGCCAACGTTTTCTATTACACCAGAACGGCAGGTTGTTGAAATTGCTCAGCGTGAATGAACGCCATGCGGCGAACCCTGTTGTCTAGCAAGCAACGAAGCCGTTGTTCTTTAAACGGCGTCGGGCTTGGTAGCGGCGACCGTCGTTGGTTGGTTCGCGCGCAGCCACCGGTCGACGGCGTCCAGCGCGCGGGCCAGCGCGGGGGTGGCGATCGCGGCGGCGAATTCCTTCCGGGCGCGTTCGGCCAGCGCCCCGGCGCGGACGCGCTGGTCGGCGATCGGCCACAGCGCGCGCGCCAGCGCGAAATGAACCTCGCCCAACCGCGCCGGCGCGTCGGCTTCGTGGCGTTCGCGATTGTTCACCGCGCGTTCAAGAAGAGGCTGCGCCTCGGCGGTCAATCCATCGTCAACGTAGGCGAGGCCAAGAGCCGTCAAGGCGCAGGTGACGAAGATGC
>DASXQB010000554.1:0-9200 GCA_036493295.1 Polyangia bacterium
ACGACGGGCGCGCCGCGGTGGACGCGCTGGCGAAAAGCGGCGCCGCGCGCGTGGCCCGGCGGCCGCACAACGGCGGCAAGGGCGCGGCCGTGAAGACCGGCTTTCAAGCGGCGCGCGACGCCGGGTTCACCCACGCCTTGCAGATCGACGCCGACGGCCAGCACGACCCGGCGGACATCCCGACGCTGCTGCGCCTGGCCGCCGAGCGTCCCGAGGCGGCCGTGCTGGGCCATCCGATCTTCGACGATTCGATGCCCCGCGGGCGGCGAGCGGCGCACGAGCTGACCAACTTTTGGACCCGCGTGGAAACCGCCGGCCGCGCCATCGTCGATCCGCAGTGCGGTTTTCGGGTCTACCCGCTGGACGCCGCGCTGGCCGCGCGCGCCGGCGGCGACCACATGGAGTTCGACATCGAGATCGCCGTGCGCCTGGTGTGGGCCGGCGTGCCCATCATCAATGTGCCGACGCGCGTGCGCTATTTGCCGGCGGCGGCGGGCGGCGTCTCCCACTTCCGACCGGTGGGCGATAACGTCGCCATCACCCTGATGCACATTCGCTTGGTTCTGGGATCGCTGCGCTGGCGCCTGGCCCGGCTGGGGCGAAGGCAGAAGCTGCTGCCATGAGCGCCACCGTCGGCACCACCTGGCTGCAGGTGGCGGAGAAAGGCAGCGCCGCCGGCCTGTGGCTGATGCTGGTGATCTGCCGCTTGCTCGGGCGCGGGGTGGCGCGGCTGGTGTTGCCGCCGATTGTTTTTTACTTCGTCGCCACGTCAGCGGTGGCGCGGCGATCGTCGCGAGCCTATCTGCGGCGCATGGGACTGCCGTCGGCCTTTGGCGACGTCTATCGGCATTGCCTGCGGTTCGCCCAGTGCACATTGGATCGGGTGTTCTGGACGCTGGGGCAGACCGGACGTTTTCAGATCACCCGCACCGGCTCGGCGCTGCTGGACGGCGCCCGGCGCCAGGGGCGCGGGGCGATCCTGCTGGGCGCGCACCTCGGCAGCTTCGAAGCGCTGCGGGCGATGGCCCTGGAAAACACGCATCCGCTGAACGTGGTCGGCTATTTCAAGAACGCCCGCCTCATCAATGGCCTGCTGGCGCGGTTCAACCGCGCGCTGGCGGTGCGGGTGATTCCCATCGAACCCGGCGTCGATTTCGTCCTGCGCCTGAAAGAACGCATCGAAGCCGGCGAGCTTTTGGCCCTGCTGGGCGACAGAGCCGGTTTGACCGACCGGGCCGTGGAGGTCGATTTTCTCGGCGGAAAAGCCCTCTTGCCCACCGGACCTTATATGCTGGCGGCGATGCTCGGCTGTCCGGTGTACCTGACGTTTGGCCTTTACCACGAACCAAACCGCTATGACCTTTACTGCGAGCCGTTCGCCGAACGCGTGACGCTGGCGCGTGGCGCGCGCGAGGCCGACGCCCGCGCCTACGCGCAACGCTTCGCCGATCGCCTGGAACATTATTGCCGGCTGGCCCCGGACAACTGGTTCAACTTTTACGACGTGTGGAAACAGCCAGCATGAAATCGTCTTCGAACACGGCGGGCGCCGGGCAAGCCGCGCCGCTTGTCATCGGGCGCGAGCCCCTGCGCATCGACGACGTCTGCGCCATCGCCCGCGGCGGCCGGCGCGCCGTGCTGGACGACGATCCGGAATTTCGCGCCCGTCTGGACGCCAGCTGCCAGAGCCTCGAGCGCCAGCTACGCGCCGGCCGCACCATCTACGGCGTCACCACCGGCGTCGGCGAATCGTGCGAGACGGACGTGCCGGTCCCTCTGGCCGAGACCCTGGCCTTGAACCTGCTGCGCTTTCACGGCTGCGGCACCGGCGCCGCGCTGACCGACGAGGAATCGGCGGCGGTGGTGACGGTGCGCCTGGCGTCGCTGTCGCGCGGGCACTCCGGGGTACGGCCGGCCGTGCTGGAACGCCTGGTGGATTTGCTCGGGCATCGGATCTTGCCGCAGATCCCCTCGGAAGGCTCGGTGGGGGCCAGCGGCGATCTCACCCCGCTGTCGTACGTGGCGGCGACGCTGATCGGCGAGCGCGAGGTCTCCTTTCGCGGCCAGGTGGTCCCCGCGAAGACCGCGCTCGAGGCTTGCGGCCTGCGTCCGCTGGTCTTACAGCCGAAGGAGAGTCTGTCGCTGATGAACGGCACCAGCATGATGACGGGCCTCGCCTGTCTGGCCTTCGCGCGCGCCCGGCGCCTGGCCCGGCTGGCGGCGGCGCTGACCGCCGGGGCCAGCGACGTCCTGCGCGGCAACCCCAGCCATTTCGATCAGCGCATCTTCGATCTGAAGCCGCACCCGGGCCAGGCGGCGTGCGCGCGCTGGATCCGCGACGACATCGAATACCAGCCCGGCGCGCCGCGGCCGCAGGCGCGCATTCAGGATCGCTATTCGATCCGCTGCGCCCCGCACGTCATCGGCGTGCTGCTGGACGCCCTCGGCGCCTTTCGCAGCTTCATCGAGACCGAGATCAACAGCGTCAACGACAACCCCATCGTCGACGCCGACACCGACGAGATCTTGCACGGGGGAAATTTCTACGGCGGGCACATCGCCTTCGCCATGGATGGCCTGAAGACGGCTGCCGCCAACGTCGCCGATCTGCTTGATCGCCAGATGGCCCACCTGTGCAACCCGATGGTCAACGCCGGGCTGCCCGCCGATCTGGTGTGGCGGCAAAGCGATGACAAGGTCACGCACCATGGCTTCAAGGCCATGCAGATCAGCACCTCGGCTCTGACCGCCGAGGCCTTGAAGCTGACCATGCCGGCCAGCGCGTTTTCGCGCAGCACCGAATCGCACAACCAGGACAAGGTCAGCATGGGCTCGATCGCCGCCCGCGATTGCCAGCGCGTGCTGGATTTGACCGAGACGGTGGCGATCATCGAGCTGCTCGCGGTCTGCCAGGCGGTTGATCTTCGCGCTAGCGACGGCTGCCACGTCCGCGCCAAGACCCTGCACCAGGCGGTGCGCGCGGTGGTGCCGCGCAACGAAGCCGACCGGCGCCAGGACGGCGACATCGCGCGGTTGTTGCAGCTTTACCGCGACGACTCGCTGCCGATCGGCGCGGCGGATTTTTCATGAGGGCCGCCACCGCCACGGTGTGGACCGTGGTTTTTTTGGGGGCGCTGGCCGCACCGTCCGGCAACGCCGCCGAAAAATCCGCGCCCGTCACCATCGAAGCGCTGCTGAATCAATTCGCCCGTGCCCCGGGACTGTCGGCGCATTTTCGCGAAGAGAAGCACCTGGCCTTGCTGGACGCGCCGCTGGTCAATCAAGGCACCATCCACTTCATGCCGCCCGGCCGTTTCGCCCGCCACACCCTGACGCCGATCGCGTCGACGCTGCTCATCGACGGCGGCCGGTTGCAGTTCGGCGACGCCGATGGCGGCAAGCAAAGCATGGAGCTGGGAACCAACCCGGTGGCCAAGCTGTTCGTCGACAGCTTCGTGATGATCCTGGCCGGCGATCGCAAGGGCCTGGAACGCGTGTTCACCATGAAGCTGACCCCGACACCCGGCGCCGGCGGCGGCTGGCGGCTGGCGTTGACCCCGCGGGTGGCCCCGATGGACAAGGTCATCAAGGAGATCACGCTGGGCGGCGCCGGCCTGGCCCTGCGCGACATGGAGGTGCGCGAGAGCAGCGGCGACTGGTCGCGCACCACCTTCACCGACGTCGACGTCAATCATCGCTACAGCGCCGACGAACAGACGCGGGTCTTCCGGTTGCCGGCCGCGGCCAAATGAGCGCCAGACCCGCGACGCCGCCATGAACCTTCGCCGTCCGTTGTCGTCGCGCGCGCCGCTTTACATCGCGGCGGTGCTGGCGGCGGGCGCGGCGACGTTCTGCGCTCTGCGCTTGAAGGTCACCACCGACATCACCCATTTTCTCCCCGCTGGCTCCGACCACCGCCTGGCCACGCTGTCGCGCCGGCTGGCCGATTCGTCGCTGACCCGCACGCTGATCGTCAGCGTCGGCGGCCCGTCGACGGAGGCTGTGCACGCCGCCGCCGTCGCGCTGGCCGACGGCCTGCGCGACCAGAAGGAGATCGCCTGGCTCCAGCGCGGCCCCACCGACAAGCTGCCCGAGGCGGTCTTCAATCTGTACGCGCCGCGCACGGCGTACTTCATCTCCGATCGCCCGGAGACGGAGATTCCCGCCGCGCTGTCGGACGACGGGCTTGCCCGGGCAGCGCGCGTGCTGAAGCGCCAGCTGTCGTTGCCGCTGTCGCCGCTGCTCAGCCGGCTGGCGGGCGCCGATCCGTTGCAGTGGTTCCCGGGCATTTTGCAACGCTTCGAAAAAGCGCAGGCCGGCACGCTGGAGATCGACGGCGATCAGTTCGTCACCGCCGAGACCCCCGACCCGCACGATCCCATCCGGCGCTGGGCGATCATCTTCATCGGCACCAACCATTCGCCGTTCGACAGCAAGGCGCAGGCACCATTGTTGGCGGCGATCGGCGCGCGGTTTGCCGCCGTCAATCAGGCGGCGGGCGGCGGCCTGAAACTGGAACTGGCGGGCGTGGCCCCCATCGCCGTCGACGCCGAACACCACATCAGCCAGGATCTCACGCGCATCTCCCTGGCCTCGATGGTGGGCGTGGTGCTGCTGTTCTGGCTGTTTTTCGGCTCGATCCGCGCCGTGTTATTGGCTCTGCTGCCGATCGCGGGCGGCGCGCTGGCGGCCACCACCGTCGGGCTGGCCCTGTTCGGCCAGCTGCACGGGATGACGCTGGCCATCGGGTCGACGTTGATCGGCGTGGCCCTGGATTACCCGATCTTGTTGCTGACCCACCGGGTGCTCAATCCCGACGCCGCGCCCCAGGTGGTCTTGCGCCGCATCTGGACCGGCATCTTGCTGGGCGGCGTGACCACCGCGGTGGGTTTTGCGGCGCTGGGCTGGACGTCGTTCCCAGGCGTGCGCGAGATGGCGGTGACGTCGTCGGTGGGCATCATCGCCGCGCTGCTGGCCACGCGATACGTGTTGCCGCCGCTGCTGCGCCGGCGGCCGCGGCCGGCTCGTTTGTTGGCGCGCGGCGCGACGGCGCTGGGGCAGGCGCTGCGCTGGCTGCAACGACAACGGACCGTGCGCCTGGCGATCGCCACTCTGGTGGTCCTGGTCTGCGCGCTGGGGCTGCCGCGCCTGCAGTGGCTGGACGGCCTGCGCGCCCTGGATCCCGGCAGCCCACGCCTGAAAGCCGAGCTGGATCGGGTGCGGGCGCGGGTCTCGGCGATGGACGAAGGCCGCTTCGTGGTGGCGGCGGCGCCGGATCTCGAACAAGCGCTGCGCTTGAACGACGAGGTCTTCACGCGCCTCGAGACGGCGCGCGCGGCGGGCGCGCTGGATGGCCTGACGTCGCTGCACGCGTTCTTGTGGTCGGCGGCGCTGCAAAACAAAAATCGCGCGGCGGCCGCGACGGCGCCGGATCTGGACACCCGGGTGATCGCGGCGTTGCGCCAGGAGGGATTTCGCGCTGACGCCTTCAGCGCGTTCGCAACCACGGCGCGCGCGTTGTCAACGCCGGCTGCCGTGCCGCCGCTGATGCTGGCCGATCTGGTATCGTCGCCGCTGGCTCCACTGGTGCGATCGTTCGTGGTCAAGCTGGGCGACGACACCGGCATCCTGACCTTCCTGCGCGGCGTTCACGACGCCGATCGGGTGGCCGCCGCCATCGCCGATCTGCCGGGCGCGCATTATTTTGATCAGGCGGCATTTCTCGACGAGACCTACACGCATTTTCGGGTCCAGACGCTGCAAGCGGTGCTGGTGGGCATCGCCCTGATTTTCGTCGTGCTGTTCGGGCGCTATCGCCGCTGGCGTCCCAGCGTGGCGGCGCTGGCGCCGGCGGTGCTGGCGGCGGCGGCGACGCTGGGCCTGCTGGGCCTGGCGGGGGTGCCGACCAACCTTTTGCACGTGCTGTCGCTGCTGTTGGTGCTGAGCATGGGCGTCGACTACGGCGTGTTCCTGGTCGAATCAACGGCAGCGGAGGTTTCATCGGACGCCACGCTGATGAGCCTTTTGGCCTGCTGCCTGACCACGGTGCTGTCGTTCGGCTTGCTGGCCCTGTCGGGCACGCCGGCCTTGCGGGCCATCGGGTTGGTGACCGGCATCGGCGTCTTGCTGAGCCTGGTGCTGGCGCCGCTGTCGCTGGTGCTGACCGGTGCGACGCGCACGCGATCGGA
The DNA here is from genome assembly GCA_036493295.1 of Polyangia bacterium. Lineage (GTDB taxonomy): Bacteria > Myxococcota_A > Polyangia > Fen-1088 > Fen-1088 > DATKEU01. Next base: position 6,189 of record DASXQB010000554.1, read on the forward strand.
AGACTTGCGGTGAGGACGCGGGCGATCCGGATTGGTGCGCTGATCGTCGCCGGCGCGACCGCCATCGGTTGCGCGCGCCATCCGCCGCCGCCACCGCTGACCGCCGGCGAGCCGCCCCCCACCGCCGCTGATTTGCCGCTGCCCGATCGCATCCCCGGCGATCTGACCCTGCGCCAGAAGTTAACCGCCCAGTCCACCCAGGGCGGCGGCACCTTCGAAACCATCCTGCAAAAACGCCCTGATCTGCTGCGCGTGCTGGGCCTGACCCCGTTCGGCACCCGCGCCTTCTTGCTGGAGCAGCGCGGGCACCAGGTCACGTTCACGTCGTACATCCCGCGCGACCTGCCGTTCCCGCCGACCTTCATGCTGCTGGACATCCACCGGGTGTTCGACGTTTGGCTGGCCGGACCGCCGCCGACCGACGGCGACCGCAGCGGCACCGTCGGCGATGAACAGATCAGCGAACGCTGGCAAGCCGGGCGGCTGGTCCAGCGGATATTTAACCGCAATCGCAACCTCACCCCGGCGCAGCCGGCGAGCACCGTCACCATCACCTACACCGGCCAGGTGCAACCGAATGCCTCGCCCGGCGTCGCCGCGGACATCGTGCTGGCCAACGACCACTTCGGCTATCGTCTATCGATCCACAATGTGCCGGCCGGCAATTGATCACTTTCGCGCCCTGACGCGCCGACAGTGAGAGACAGAATTTCCAATCGCTGATTTAATGGCTCGGCTGTGGTGTGGCGCTGCTTTCATCGGCCCGACACGATAGCGGTGGTTTGCTTGGTGTCGCTGACAGCGTGCCAGGCCGGCGGGATCGGCGACGTTCAAACCCCCGCCGTGGACGCCGGTGCGGATCGCGCGGGCCAAGATGACGTCGGCGCCGGCCCCGGCTCACGGCCCGGCGGCTCGGGCGGCGCGGGCAGCGGCAACGGGATGCTGGGCGCCGATGCGGCGACAACAGGCGGCGACGCGCCGAACACCATCGACACCGGCGGTCCCCTGCCCTGCGCGATCATGGCCGGCGTGGCGTCGTGGCAGAGCGGCGCCGTGCGCGTTGACTATGACATCACGGCAGGAACGACGTCCTTCTTTCGCGACGGCAGCAAGATCATCGGCGGCGCCTACGCGGCGGTGAAGCTGGCGGCGCCGGCGATGGTCACCAGCAAGATGTACGGGCAACGGACGTGCGTCGTCGACGGCAACCAGGCAACCGTGGTCAGCGTCGCGGACGGGCTGCCCACGCTGCGCCAGACCTTCGTCGTCGGATCGCCCGACGGATTTCTGGCCCGGGCGACGATCGAAGGTGGCGCTCTGTCGACCAACTGGATCGCGCCCCTGGTGATCGATGGCACCGGCACGATCGACTTTGGAACGGCCAGCGACGCGCGCGTGCTGCGCGTGCCCTTCGACAACGACGCCTGGGTGTCCTACGACGCGTCGCCGATCGCCTCGGCGTCGGGAACGTCGTTCGAGGTGGCGGCGTTTTACGACAACGACAGCCGCCACGCCCTGGTGGTGGGTTCGGTGACGCACGAACTGTGGAAGACCGGGGTGTCGTTCGCGGGCGCGGCCGGCAAGCTGACGGCGCTGACGGTCTTCGGTGGCGCCACCGACGCGACCATGACCCACGACCTGCTTCCACACGGCGCCGTTAGCGGCGCCAGCGTTGCCTCGCCGCTGGTGTTCATGGGCGCGGGCGCCGACTGGCGGCGCTTGCTTGAAGCGTACGCCGACGCCAACGCGGCGGTGCAGCCACCACGCCCGGCGCCGGCGGGCGGCGTGCCGTTCGGGTGGAACAGCTGGGGAAAAATTCAGACCCAGATCAGTTATGACAAGGCGGTGGCGGTCTCGGACTTCATCAAGGCCAACCTGCAAGGCGCCAGCTTCGACAACAGCGGCGACAGCGACGGCGCGGTGTACGTGAACCTGGATTCGTACTGGGACAACCTGACCGACGCCCAGCTGGGCGATTTCGTCGCTCACTGTCGGGCCAACGGCCAGAAGGCCGGCATCTACTGGGCGCCGTTCGTCGACTGGGGCAAGACCGCCAGCCGCGTCGTGGAAGGCACGTCGGTCACCTACGATCAGATCTGGCTGCGCGACGCCGGCAACAACCCCATCGCGCTGGATGGCGCCTACGCCGTCGACCCCACGCACGCGGCGACCCAGCGCCGCATCGACACGTTCGTCGATCGTTTCAAGAGCCTGGGATTTTCGTACATCAAGCTCGACTTTCTCAGTCATGGGGCGCTGGAGAGCCGCACCCGCGCCGATCCCGCCGTCACCACCGGCATGGCCGCCTTCAACCGCGGCATGCAGTACCTGCGCGACCGCATCGGCGACGCCATGTTCGTCAGCACCGCCATCGGCCCGCTGTTTCCTTATCAGTACGCCCACGCGCGCCGCATCGCTTGCGACACCTACGGCGCCGCCGTCGGCGACATGAGCGCGGCGTACGAGCTGAACTCGGTGACGTACGGCTTCTGGATGAGCGGGCGCCTCTATGCCTTCAACGATCCCGACGAGATGGTCTTCGAAGGCTTCACCGCCGCCGACAACATGACCCGGCTTTTTTCGGCGGTGATCTCCGGGACGGTGTTCCTGGACGGCGATGACCTGACGGGCGCCGCCGGGCAAGCGCTGGCGCGCACGTACCTGACCAACCCGCGCGTGAACGCCGTGGCCCGGCGCGGCCGGACGTTTGAACCCGTCGAAGGCAACACCGGCACCGCGCCCGCCAGCCTTTTCGTCCTGCACGACGACGTGCAGCACCAACTGGCGGTCTTCAATTTCACCGACGCGGCGGCGACGACGACCGTTGATCTCGGGCGCGCCGGCCTGGACGCGACGGTCGACTATCAGGCGCAAGATCTGTGGACCGGCGCCGCACAGACGGTGCGTGGTTCGCTGACCGTCACGCTGGACGCGCACTTCGCCAAGCTGTTTTCCCTGCAGTGACCCCCGCCAGGGTCCCCAATCGCCTGCTTGCCGCAGCGACGAGAATCC
>DASXQB010000555.1:0-26230 GCA_036493295.1 Polyangia bacterium
CGATGCAATTCCTTTATCGCTACGCCATGACCCGCCGGTCGTTCGAGCCCACCACCTTCACCGGCCAGTTCTTCACCACCGAGGGCGAGGCACAGTCGGGCGCCAATCCGGTGGCCAAGATCTGGCGCGACCGTTCGGACCAGGGACCGAAGTGCGAAAACGGCGTGGCCCTGGATTTCGGCGAGCAGATCGACAAGGCGTTCGCCTACAGCCTGAACCGGGCCGAGCCGGAGGACCTGGCTGACACGTGCCACCTGTCGCAGAAGAAAGCTCAGCCGCGCTTCGACGAAAAGTTCACGCACAAGGCGACCTACAAGATCGATCCGGCTCACCACGCCGCCGAGGTGAACTATCCGTACCTCGAGACCGGCAAGGACGAGTACGCCAAGTCGCTGACCTTCAATGCCGCCATGACCTACTGGGCCGAGTTCACCAACACCATGTTCAGCAAGGCGCCCGAGCTGGCCGAGTTGACCTACAACGGGATCCTCGACGACCAGCCGGTCTTGAAGATCACCGTCACCCGGCAAGAGTTCGATTCCAAGCTGTCAACGGTCCAGGAAACCATCGCCTCTTACGCCGCCATCACCTTCGCCAAGCTGGGGCTGCACAAGACCGACGACAAAGGCGCGCTGAAGGATCAGGAGCAGCAGAAGACCAAGACATACAAAGCCGCGCTGTCGTTCTTGCCGAAGAACCGAGTCTTCGTTTCGCCGAAACTGAAGACGTAGTACCTCGCCACCGGACCCCGGACGATGGAACCGATTGCGCTACTTTCCGCCCCGGGTTAGCACGCCCGCCCAGCGTGGCGCGGGTCGCGCTGCGCTTTCCGATTGCGCGGTAGGTGCCGCGCCATTCGGTTCTCGCCCGAGGCCCTTCCGCGTCACGATTCAATCGAAGTCCAGTTGGGCCTCGGGCTGCGGTCTGAGCTTGCCGCACGATTGGTTCCCTCACGCAGCCATCCAACCTTTCAAAATCACCGCGAGCCCTCGGAAAAGGGCCCCCAAAACAGCCAATTTTTTGGCACTGCGCCGCTTCGGTTCTAGGCTGGCGGTTCAACGGCGACGGCGATGTATCAGATACGGATCGGCTGCCAGCTCAATTACTTTGCTCCGACGGCGACCCCGTCGGTGTTCATCGTGCAGCCACTGCCGCAGCCGCGACAGTCGCTCTTGCGTGAAAGCTTCGATACCGCGGGCGCCGCGGTCACAGGCGCGTACGTCGACGGATTCGGCAACCGCTGCCAGCGTGTGACGTTGGCTGCCGGCGAGTCGATCCTCCGCTACGACGCCCTGGCGTCGGTATCGCGCGACGCGGACGCTTTTTGGCCGGAAGCGCGCGCCGTGCCCCCGCAAGAGCTCCCGTCCGAGCTTTTGCGCTTCACGCTGCCCAGTCGCTACGCCGAAACCGACGAGCTGCTCGGCTTTGCCTGGGAACGCTTTTCCCGCGTACCGGCCGGCTGGGAACGCGCCCGCGCCATCTGCGAATGGGCCCACTGCAATGTCGAATACCGGCCCGGCAGCAGCGCCCCCGACTGGTCGGCGGCCGACGTGCTGGCGCGCCGGCAAGGCGTCTGCCGCGACCGCGCCCACGTGGTCATCGCGCTTTGTCGCGCCTTCAACATGCCGGCGCGCTATGCGGTCTCGTACCTGCCCGACATCGACGTGCCCGATGACGGCGCCGCCATGGACTTTCACGCCTACGCGGAGGTCTGGCTGGAAGGCGGCTGGCAGGTCTTCGATCCGCATGGCCTGTATCCACGCAAAGGCCGCATCTTCATCGCCAGCGGCCTGGACGCCGCCGACGCCGCGTTCGCCACGCTGTACGGCGCAGCCTCGTTGACCCGCTTGCGAGTCTGGGCGGACGCCGTTCCGGCGATGGTCACCGAAGCCTCATCGCCCATCGCAATCGCGCCCGCGCCAGCCACTTTCGTCGCGAGCGTTCCGGCGATGTTCTCCTAACCGAGGCGCAGGTGACCGATTGGCAGCACGCCCAGGCCGACCAGCAATCCGACGATGCCGAAGCTGACCGTCACCACGGCGGTGATGGTCGCTCGGTTCACGAAACGCTGGGCCGCGGACTCGCGTTCCTTGCGCGGGCGCACGAAGACCTGCGCCAATCCTGAGATGATCAGGATGACGCTGCAGATGACGAAGAACTTCGGGAGAAAAGCCGCCGCCGGGTTCATCCGCGTTTGCCCTTCAATCGACGCCCCGCCGGGCCAGTTCATCGTAAAGGGCGATCAGCCGCCGCGTGACCGGGCCCGGCGCGCCATTTCCCACTGGTTGGTCATCGATGCGGGTGGCGGGCAGCACGCCGCGCGTGGCGCTGGTGATGAAGGCCTCGTCGGCCGCGCGCAGTTCTTGGGGCAAGATGCGGCGGTCTTGAAAAGGGATCTCGTTGGTCCGACACAGGTCGATGACCTTGGCCCGGGTGATCCCGTCCAGGATCCCCACCGCCGCCGACGGCGTCGCCACCACCCCGCGGGCGACCAGAAATACGTTGCTGCTGGCACCCTCGGCAACCGAGCCGTCGGCGGCGCACAAGATGGCTTCATAGGCGCCGAAGCGCCGCCGCGCCTCGCCCAGCGCCAGAACGTTGTTCAGGTAATTTCCCGACTTCACGGCCGGGTCGATGGCCAGCGGGCTGTTGCGCTCGACGGAGACGATGCTGATGGCCACGCCCTTTTCCACCATCTCGGTCGTCGGAGCACCAAGCGGAAAAACGATCACCACCAACTGCGTGTCGTCGACGGCCGCCGGGTCGAGATCCAGCTTCCCGGCCCCCCGGGTGAGGATGACCCGGACGCGCGATTCGGGATTTCCCGCCGCGGCGACGGTGTCGCGAATGGCCCGCTCGATCTCGGTGCGAGGCGGTGGCCGCAGGCCGATCCGCTGCGCCGATCGCTCCAGGCGGGCCAGATGATCCCGGGCCGCGAACAAACGTCCGTACGCCGTGCCGATGGTTTCATAGACACTGTCGCCGTACAAAAACCCGCGATCGAACACGGAAATCTTGGCCTCTTCGGGCAGGCAAACCCGGCCGGCGATGTAAACACGGATAGACATCAGCGGGCAGAACCTAGTACATCCGAAGCGACTCGGCTATTGTGCCGGCCCAAGCCCGACCGTTTCCGCATAACCCGCCTGGAGTGCCCGTGAACATTCTCCGCGTCCGCTGCCGGAACATCGACGAGTTCGAAGAGCACTACCTCTCCGACCTCCCGCACGGAGGCGTCTTCGCCCCCACCACGACCGAGCTGCCCATCGGCGCTCCGGTCGTCGTCGAGATGGCCTGCGACGGCCTGCCCAACAAGGTGCTGATCAAGGGCACCGTCACCGCCTGGCGCCCGGCTCTGCCGCGCATGCGGGTGCGCGCCGGCGCCACCGTGGCCTTCGACGAAGACGAGACGACCAAGCGCGATTTCGTGGTGCAGACCCTGCGCGGCAGCCGCCCGCCCACCCGCAAGCGCAAACACACCCGCATCCCCATCGGCATCCCGGCCAAGGTGCGCATCGCCAGCGAGCTCGAGGCCAGCGACGCCGAGCTGCGCGAGATCAGCGTCAGCGGCGGTCTTATTTACGGCTCGCTGCAACCACCGATCGGCACCGACGTGGTGCTGGAGATTGCCCCGCCCGGCAGCGAGGCGCCCTTCGACCTGTCGGGCCGCGTGGTTTATCATGCCGGCGAAAATCAGATTGGCGTTCGCTTCCTTTACCGTGAAGGGGGCGGCTCGCGGCGGCTTCGCGAGCTGGTGCGCCGGTTCAAAGCGCTGTAAACGCCCCGCCACCCCTCCCAGGAGAGTTCCCATGAGACCAGCCCTCGCAACCGCCGCTTTCTCCTTCGCGCTTTCCTTGCTGGTAGCGGTGCCGGCGATGGCCAGTCACTACGCGCTTTCCGAGGTGTCGCGTCTGGTTCCGGCTCCTGACGCCGAGAAATTGAACAAGGCCGGCGTCGACACCACCGAGCAGTTGCTGGACAAGGCAGGCAAGGCCAAGGACCGCAAGGCGCTGGCCAAGGCGTCCGGACTGAGCGTGGCGACGCTGACCGCGCTGGCCAAACACTGCGATCTCCTGCGCATCAAGGGCGTCGGCCCGGAGATGGTGTTGCTGCTGGAAGCGGCCGGGGTCAAGTCGATCGCCGACCTGGGCAAGCGCGACGCCGCCGGGTTGATGGCCGCGGTCGAATCGGCCAACAAGGCCAAAAAGATCTCCGAAAAGATGCCGACCGAACCGCAGCTTGCCGACTGGATCGAACAAGCCAAGAAGCTTCCGCCGGTTCTGGACGCCAAATAGCGGATTTCCTGGCCCCGCCGCCGGCCGGCCCGGCCCCTATCACCTTCGGTTGACACCCGTTTTTTGGTAGAGTCGCTGCGCGCGATGGTACCCGCACCCGATCCCCTGGCGCCGCTGTCCGGTGTCCAAATCATCCCCGGATCGATTATTGGAGGGCGCTTCCGCGTCGACGCGTTCCTTTCTCAGGACGCCGTCAGCCAGACCTTCCGCGCCTTCGACATCGGCCAGGGCATCCCCGCCACGGTCCGCATCATCGCGGCGCGCGTGCTGGGCCCTGCTGGCTCGCCGCTGGAGGCTGACGTCGAGAAAGCCAGCGCCATCGTCCACAAGAACCTGGTCGACGTGCTGCTGGTCGGCCGCGAAGCCGATTTTTATTTCATCGCCACCGAGCTGATGGACGGCCAGACGCTGCGCGAGTTCCTGGACAGCAAGCTGGGCGAAGGCGCCGGCGTCTCGCTGAAAGGCGGATACAACCTGGTCGCGCACGTGGCCAACGGCCTGGAAAAAGCCCAGGCGGTGATGCCCCACGGCGCCTTGAATCCCAGCAACATCTGGGTGGGCAAATCCGGCCGGGTGAAGATCGCCAACCTGGGCCTGGGGCGGACCTTCCCGGTCCTGGCCGGCCGCGACGGCGGCAACCCCATCGATCAGATCTACATCGCGCCCGAAGTGCTGGCGGGTGGTGCGCCGACGCTGACCGGCGACGTGTACTCGCTGGGCGCCGTCCTGTTCGAGGTCCTGACCGGACGTCCGCCGTCGGCCGGGATCAACGCCAGTCAGGTCAACCCCGAGGTGCCGCCCGAGGTTGATCGGATCATCGCCCGCGCGCTGAGCAAGACGCCTGGCGGGCGATACGCCACCGCCGCGGATTTTCGCAACGCTCTGTCCGCCGGCCTGGCTTTGCAGGGCAGCGGCGGCGCCGACGCGACGGCAAACGCGCCGATCGAGAGGGCCTCGCCGGCCAGCGGTCGCCCGATACAGGCGGCCGCCAGCGGCACAACCATTCCCCCCGGCAACAAAAGCGGTCTGACGCCCCTCGGAGAGCCGGCGCGTCTGACCCTGGGAAAGTCATTCAACGTGATGGAAGCAGCAGGCGGAGCCGACGACAACCAAGAGCGCTGGCTGATCCAGAAGGACAAGCTGGACTTCGGGCCTTTTTCACTGGCGCAGATCAAAGGCCAGATCGAATCGGGAGAAATCCGCGGCGAGCACATGATCGTCGACAGCGATTCGGGCGCGCGCAAGAAGGTGAAGGACTTTCCCGGCCTGCAGGACTTCACCAAACACGCCGAGCGCCGCCTGGAACAGCAGCGTCGGGCCCGCGCCGAAAAGGTCCACGAAACGGTCGAGAAGAAAAAATCCATGGCCACCGTCGCCATCGTCGGCGCCGCGGTGATCGTGGTGGCGGGCGCGCTGGCCTTCTATCTGCTGTCGCGCAAGGCGGCCGACGGCGGGCAACTGGCGTCGCGCGAAGAAGAGCAGGAGGTCGACGCGTTCTTGAAGGGCGTGAAGATCAACTTCGCCACCGCCCACGTGGCCAAGCGAACCTCCGCCGGCCACCGCGCCGGCGGTGGTGGCGGCGGCGACGAGTTCAACAACGACATGAACATCGGCGACGTCACCAAAGGCGGCGGCGGCGACGAAACCTTGAGTGACGACGTCATCCAGCACGTGATGATGGGCAACTACCGCAGCCTGGTCCCCTGCATCGTGCAAGAGCGGCGGCGCGCGCCCGGGATCTCGGACATGAACATCGACTTCGTGGTGCGCGGGACGGGCAAGGTCTCGGCGGTGAAGGTCAACGGTCAGTCGGGCGGCGGATTTTCAAGCTGCGTTCTGGGACGCATGCAGGGCTTCGGGTTTCCGCACTTCAACGGCGGGAAGACCATCGCCAGCTGGTCGATGTCGCTGCGCTGAGAGCCGTTTCGATCTCCCGCGACGAGGTCTAGCGGCCGAACCCGGCGTGGCGATCCTTGGGGGTCGACGTGGCCGCCAGCTTGAATCCCAGGACGTCTTCATAGGCGAAGTGAAATCGTTCGTCCTTGGCCGTCTCCAGCACCAGCGACTTGTCCTTGAGTTCGATCTTCACCACCCGCACCACGGGCAGGACATCCCCTGGGGTGGACACGAAGCAGGTGGCGTCGCGGTCGTCGCGCACGATGAAGGCGCCGCCCACGGCTTTGATGCCTTCGCTCTCCAGAACTTGAACGATGATCTCACGGGTCATTGCCAGGCAGTCTAATCCATTTGGGCTGGCTATACTCGTCGGGTGATGACGGGGTTGACGGCGCTGCTGGCGGCGGTGGTCGCCGGCGGCTTCGCGTGGCCGGGTGCGCTGGCGGTGGACGCCGCGGATCTGGAGTCTCTGGATCATACGCAGCGGTTGCGCGCGGTGGAACGCCTGGGCGCGCGCGGCGACGGCGATCTGCGCGCGCTGCTGGCACCGCTGCTGGCCGACAGCGACGGCGGCGTGCGAGCGGCGGCGGCGCGTGTCCTTTTGCGCGCGGGAGCCCCCGAGGCAACGGACGCGGCGCTGCGCTGGGTGCAGGCGCCCTCTCCCGCCGATCGGCCGCTGGGCCTGACGATCCTTCGCGATGCGCCGGCGCTGGCCCCGGCCGCGCGGGCGGCGGTCGATCGCTGCTTGCGCGACGCCGAAGCGACGGTCCGACTGCTGGCCCTCGACGTCCTGTCTCGGCACGGCGCGGGGCCCTCGTTCGCGGCGGTGGCGAATGCCCTGGACGACGACCAGCGCGAGGTCCGGCTGCACGCCATCCGTCTGCTGGAAACCGCCGGCGACCGGCGCGCGGTGACGCTGCTGCTGGGACGCCTGCCCGACGGCGATCGCGAGGTCAGCTTGAGCGCGATTCACGCTCTGGGAACGCTGGGCGACGCCGGCGCGGCGCCGGCGCTGGTGCGGCTGGTGCAAAGTGGGCCGGACGATGCCCGCCTGGCCGCCATCGACGCGCTGGGAGCGCTGGGTTTGCCGGCAGCGACGACCGTGCTGGGACCTCTGGCCCGCCGCCGACCCAGCGATGAAATCGGCCGCCACGCGCTGCTGGCGCTGGGGCAGATCGCCAGCGCGCCGGCGTTGGCGGTGTTGATCGAACGGCTGCGCGAGCCGCCGATCTCGCCCGACGTCAAGGAGGCTTTGCGCCGGGCGGGCGCGGCGGCGGTGCCGCTGCTGGTGGCGGTGCTGGACAGCGCGGGCCACGGCGCCAGCACCGCCACGGTCACGGCGGCCGTTTCCATCCTGGGGGCGATCGGCGATCGGCGAGCGACGGCGGCGCTGGCCGGGCTGGTCGATCGTCGGCACCCGGCCACCGTCGCAGCGCTGCAAGCGCTGGCAGCGATGCGCGATCCGGCGGCGCTGGTGCCGCTGGTGCAAGCGACCAGCGATGGCGATCCCGACGTGCGCAGGCTTGCCTTCGACGCGCTGACGGCGACCGGCGCGGCGGCGGGCGCAGCCGCCTTGCCGGCCGGGCTTTCCGACGGTGATGCCGACGTGCGGGCGGCCGCGCTGCGGTTGGCGGCTCGTCTGGGCGCGCGTGAGGTCGCGCCCGCCGTTCTTGGAAACGTCACCGCCGCCGATCGCGAATTGCGGCGGCAAGCATTGGCCACGCTGGCGGCGCTGGACACCACACCGCCGGGCGCAATGGCCGCGTTGCTCGTAGCCGCTCGCCTTTGTGATCAGCGGCCGGCGACAAACGCAGACGGCGCCAGTGAAGCGGTCGCGCTGGGCGACGCGCTGGAACGCGTGGCTACCGAAAGCGATCGGCAAACTCTGGCCGCGGCGGTGGCACACGCAACCGGCGCCGCCCGATCGCTGCTGCTGCGTGGGTTGGTGGCGGCGTTGACCGGCGGGCGCGCGGCGGCGGCCGACATCGACCCCGGCCCATTGCTGGCGTTGGTCGCGGCAGGCGGCGCTACAGGCGAAATGGCCGCGGACGCTTTGGTGGCGGCGAACGTTTCGGCCCGCGACGAAGCAGCGCTGATCGCCGCCTTCGATGGCGCCGAACCAACCGTGCGGGCGCGGCTGGCGCCGGCCCTGGTCCGGGTCCACACGCCTGCGACGCTGGCGCATCTGCGTGCGGTGCTGGACGACGAAAAGGAAACCCCCGACGTGCGCGCCGCCGCCGCCTGGGCCGCCGCCGGCGTCGACGATCCGGCGATTCGCGCGGTCCTGCAGCGTCTGGCGACGGAGCCGGGACCCGCTGCGCTGGCCGCCAACGCCCGCGCCGCCTTGAAACAAGCCCACGCCGCCGGGACCTGGCGCTGGCTCGCCTTTCGACTTTCGCGCCCAGATGGCATCGGGCCCCTGGCGCGACAATGGGTGCTGCTGCGCGCGGAGAACGACGAGACGATCTGGGTGATGACCGGCGTGGCCGGCGTGGCGCGGGTGTGGAATCTGGCCGGTGCGGCGACGATCAGCGCGGGCGATCCGGCGCTGTCGCTCGCAGCCGGGCCATGACTGTCGCGACCGCTTCAGGCAGATCGCCGGCGATCACGCCCCCCGTGTGCGCGGCCGCTTCGGCGCCCGCGGCGCCATGGACGAAGACGCCGGCGATCGCCGCGTCCACCGGATCCAGGCCTTGCGCCAGCAGCGCGGTGATCACGCCGGTGAGAACGTCGCCGCTGCCGGCGGTGGCCAGCGCGCCGTTGGCCGTCGGGTTGATGAACACCGTCCCGTCAGGCTGGGCGATCAACGTGCGCGCGCCCTTCAGCACGACGATCGCCTTCGTCAGCGCGGCCAGTGTGCGCGCCGAAGACAGGCGCGCCTCCTGCACCGCCGCCGTCGACGTCCCCAGCAAGCGCGCCGCTTCGCCCGGGTGAGGCGTGAGAACGCGCGGCGCCGGTGCCGCCACCAGCGCCGCACAGTGTTCCGCGCCCAGAAGATTCAGCGCATCGGCGTCGATCACCATCGGCAGTGGCAGGGTCGCGCCCAGCTCGCGCACCACCGCGGCCATCGTCGGTCCAGTCGGAATTCCTGGGCCGATGGCCATCGCCTTCATGCGCGCGGCCAGGCCGGCGATCACCGAGGCGCTGCCCGCGTCGGCGTCGTCGCCGGGGGCGTAGTGCGCCGACATCAACTCGACCAGCTTGGCGTCCAGAGACACCTGTCCGGCCGCCGTCGACGCCAGCGTGACCAGGCCGGCGCCCGCACGCAGCGCCGCGCGGCCGGCCAACACGGCGGCGCCGGTCTTGCCGGTTGATCCGGCGACGATCAGCGCGTGGCCGGCGCTGCCTTTGTGGCTGGTTGCCGTCCGTCGCGGCAGCGCTGCCGCCACCACGGATTCCTCCAACCAGAACGCCAGTGGCCCGCCATCGCCCGGCGCGCGCAGCGGAACCCCGAGGCCGATCACCTCCACGCGGCCGGCGGGCGCGTCGGCCTCCAGCGCCGGTCCCAGCTTGCGCGCGCCCATCGTCGCGGTGACGTCGGCGCGAAAGGCCACGGCGTGGATGCGCCCGCTGTCGGCGTCGAGGCCCGACGGAAGGTCGGCCGCCACCTTCAGACCAGGCGAGGCGTTCATCGCCCCGATGGCGGCTGCCGGAACGCCCATGACGTCGGCGCGCAGGCCGATGCCGAAGACCGCGTCGATCACGGCGTCGGCGTCGGCCAGCGACGCGCGCCAGGCGCCGGTGGGATCGTCCCAGGTTGCAGCGTCTTCGATCGCCACCGGGCCCAGCGCCGTCAGCGCCGCCAGATTGATCGCCGCGTCGCCGGTGATCTTGGCGCGCGCAGTCACCAGAAGGACGCGCACGTCGGCGCCGGCCAAGGCCAGGTGGCGCGCGGCCACCAACCCATCGCCGCCGTTGGCGCCGGCGCCGCACACCACGCGCACCCGCGGGCGCGCCCGCGAACCGCATTCGCGCAGCACCAACTCGGCCAGGCCGCGCCCGCCATTTTCCATGAGCAGCAAGCTCGGCACGCCAAACTGCGCCGAAGCGGCTTGATCAGCGGCGCGCATCTGCGCCGCGCTGAGGACCAGCGCGTGGCCCCGCCCCGCCGCCGGCGCGTCCGCCGGGTTCATCCCGCGGCGCCCGCCGCGATGGCCGCGCGCAGCTCGGTCACCGCCGCCGCCATCCCGATCATCACCGCGCGGGCGATCAAACCGTGGCCGATGTTCAGCTCTTCCAAATTTGGCAGCGACGCCACCGGACCGACGTTGGCGTAGTCGAGACCGTGCCCGGCGCCCAGGCGCAGCCCCACGTCGCCCGCCGCACGCGCCGCCACTTCCAGACGATGTAATTGCTGGCGCGAGGCCGGACTGCGCGCGGCCGCCTGGCAGTAATAACCGGTGTGCAGCTCGACGGTGCCGGCGCCCAATTGGCGGCTGGCCTCGATCACCTTCGGCTCGGGATCGATGAAGAGACTGACGGCGATGCCAGCGGCGTTCAGCTTGCCGACCACCGTCTCCAACAACCCGCCGGCGCGCACGTCCAAGCCGCCTTCGGTGGTGCGCTCCTGGCGCTTCTCTGGCACCAGCGTGCAAAAATCGGGTTTCACCTGCAGCGCCAGTGCCAGCATTTCTTCTGTCGCTGCCATCTCGAGATTGAACGTTCCGCGCACGGTCTGGCGCAGGATGCGGACGTCGCGCTCCTGGATGTGGCGGCGATCCTCGCGCAGGTGGACGGTGATGCCGTCGGCGCCAGCCAGCTCGCACAGGGCCGCGCCGACGACTGGATCGGGATAGGCGACGTCACGCTGCTGGCGAAGCGTGGCGACGTGGTCAACGTTCACATAAAGACGAACCATGGTGGCGCGCAGTATAGCCACTCGGACGGGCGTTACGGCGCGCCGAGCTCGCGTTTCAGCACCACGGCGATGTCCTCGGCGTGGGCGCGGATGCGCACCTCGTCGGTGCCTTCGATCATGATGCGGGCCTTGGATTCGGTGCCGGAATAGCGCACCACCACCCGGCCGTCGGCGCCCAGATCTTTCTCCACCCCGCTGATCGCGCTGGTCACCGCCGGCATCTCTTCCAGCGGCCGCTTGCGCGCCACCACAAAGTTCAGCAGCACCTGCGGATAGCGGGTCATGGCGCGGCCCAGATCCGACAGCGGCTTGCCTTCTTGCACCATCACCGCCAGCACGCTGAGCGCCGCTACCATGCCGTCGCCGGTGGTGGCATGGTCGAGGAAGATGATGTGGCCCGATTGCTCACCGCCCAGGGCCAGACCCTTGGCGCGCATCTCCTCGACGACGTAGCGATCGCCGACCGCCGTGCGCAGCAGCTTGCCGCCCTTGGCGGCCAGCGCGCGTTCCAGGCCCAGGTTGGACATGATGGTGGCGACGACAGTCTTCTCGGGCAGCGTGCGGCGATCGAGCATGCGCGTGCCCAGGATGGCCATCACCTGATCGCCGTCGACGACGTTGCCGGTTTCATCCGCCAGGATCACCCGGTCGGCGTCGCCGTCCAGCGCCACGCCCAGCTGCGCGCCGGTGCGCCGCACCTCCTCGACCATGCACTCCGGGTGCATGGCGCCGCACTTTTCGTTGATGTTGCGGCCGTTGGGCTCGACGCCCAGAGCGATCACCTCGGCGCCCAGCTCTTCGAAGACCTGCGGGGCGACGTGATAGGCGGCGCCGTTGGCGCAGTCGACGACGATCTTCATGCCGTCCAGCGTGCGTTCCTTGGGAAAGGTGTTCTTCAAGAACTGCACGTAACGCCCGCGCGAATCTTCGATCTTGCGCGCCTTGCCGATGGATTCGGACGGCGTGCGCGGACCGCCGCCGCCGGCGATGGACTCCATGCGGCCTTCGAGCTCGCTCTCCACTTCGTCGGGCAGCTTGAAGCCGTCGGCGGCGAAGATCTTGATGCCGTTGTCCTGGAACGGATTGTGGGACGCGCTGATCACCACGCCAGCATCGGCGCGCATCGACCAGGTGATGAAGGCGATCCCCGGCGTGGGCAGCGGCCCCACCAGCATGACGTCGGCGCCCGCCGAGACGATCCCCGCCTGCAGCGCGCTCTCCAGCATGTAACCCGAAAGGCGCGTGTCCTTGCCGATGACGATGCGGCCGGGACGATCGGGGTGGCGAAAGTGCTGCGCCACCGCCTGCCCCAGACGCAGGGCCATCTCGGCGGTCATGGGATCTTTGTTGGCGACGCCGCGAATGCCGTCCGTGCCGAACAGCTTCCTCACTGAAGACTTTCCAGCCATGGGACCAGTTTAAACACGAATCAAAGCTTCCGCGACTGCCACCACGTCGCGCATCGCTCCCACATCGTGGACCCGCACCGCCGCCGCGCCGCCCAGCACCGACGCGGTCACCGCTGCCGCGGTCCCGAAGACGCGGGCATCGGCCGTCCGTCCGGTCAACTCGCCGATGAAGGCCTTGCGCGAGACGCCCACCATCAGCGGCACGCCCAGCGCCGCCACCAGCGTCGGCAGCGCACGCAGCAAGGCCAGGTTGTGGGGCAGGCGTTTGCCGAAGCCGATGCCGGGATCGGCCCAGATCTCGGTGCAGCCAGCGGCGCGCGCGGCTTCGATGGCGTCGGCCAGCTCGGCGTTGACCTCGGCCACCACGTCGTCGAAGTGAACGTCGTCCATCATCGTCGCCGGCGTGCCGCGCAGGTGGCCGACGACGACAGCGGCGTTGGCGGCGGCGGCGAAGAGGGACGGATCCAATTTTCCGCCCGAAATGTCGTTGACCACCGTGGCCCCGGCGGCGATGGCGGCGCGCGCGGTTCCGGCTTTGTAGGTGTCGATGGACAGCCGCACCCGATCGCCGAGGCGCCGGCGCAGGCCTTCGATCACCGGGACCACGCGCGCGATCTCTTCGTCTTGCGCGACGGGCTGGCTGCGCGGCCGCGTCGATTCGCCGCCGACGTCGATCCAGTCGGCGCCTTCGTCGCAGAGGCGCGCGCCAGCGTCGACGGCGTCGGCGACGCTGGAAAAGCGGCCGCCATCAGAGAACGAGTCGGGCGTCACGTTCAGCACGCCGACGATCAAGCACCGCGCCATGCGGCTGTCCTAGCACGCGGGCGCGCCGGCTCAGAGCGGTTCGTCGTCCGAACCGACGGCCGTCGCGGGCCCGCCCGGCTGCGCCCGCAGATAACGCTGCGCCAGCAGGTCCAGGAATCGTTCCGGGGCCAGCGCGGCGCGGTTGCGGCTTTCCAGGTAGCGGCGGCGTTCGATGGCGAAGATGCTGCCGGCGGCGACGCCACCGCTGGCCAGGGCGACGATGTCGAAGGCGCCGAAGCCCGGCATGATCGCCGCGCCACCCAGGCCCAGCACGACGAACGCCAGCGCCGACCGGACCCCCATGTGCGTCAGGCGTTCGCGCCGCATCTCCGACAGATCGATCTGAAACGTCACCGACGTGGCCTGCGGCGACGCCTCGCTGATCACCGTTTCGACCCGGCCTGCCAGGCCGAAGGCATAGCGCTTGGAAA
Source organism: Polyangia bacterium (assembly GCA_036493295.1). Lineage (GTDB taxonomy): Bacteria > Myxococcota_A > Polyangia > Fen-1088 > Fen-1088 > DATKEU01. The sequence continues at coordinate 13,694 of DASXQB010000555.1, forward strand.
AATCCAGCGAGCGCACCAGGCCCGGCCACACGCCCTGTGCCCGCTCCCATTCAATGCGATCGCCGTGGTGGCGACGAATGGTCATCAGCTGCTCGCGCAAGAACCGATCGACTGCGCGACGCACGGACGGCGCCGGTCCCGGCACCACCCGGCTGACGACGATCTGGCTTGCGCCCAGGGTCCGCGACAGGGCATCGGTCGGCTCGGGCTCGATCAGCGCCCCGCGCTTCATCTCGGTCAGGGCCTGCGCGATGGCCTCCGGTCCCAGGCCCGCTTCCTCGCCGAGACGCATGACCTCGCCGACACTGAGGGTCTCGTCCGGCACGTGTTCTTGCGCAGCCCTGGTGCCGCTGTCGATTTCGGCAGCGCGACGCAGGACAAAATCCACCTGCTGGCGCGAAAGCTTTTCTGCGGACACTGCCCATCCAGTATAGCGGCAAGACGGGAGCGGTTCACGCCCGGCGCGATTTGATCGGAAACCCCAGGCGCAGCAGCCATTCGAACAAACGATCCGGCACCAGGGCCCGCAGTTTTCCCGCTGACAGGGCGCTGGGCCCGGTGGGCCAACGCAGCTTGGGATCGGGTTCAGTGGCGGCGCGGTAGATGGCCTCGATCAGCGGGTCCAGCTCGGCGCGATCAAGTTTGTGAAATTGCCGCCGATACGCGGCCAGCAGCGGCGCGTACGGGCTGTCCGGGCGCTGCGATTGGGCGGCCAGGATCTCCTTGCTGTGGAACGGCGTCTTGTACGGTCCCGGTTCGATCAAGGTGACGCGGATGCCGAAGGGGATCAGTTCGTAGCGCAGCGATTCGATCATTCCTTCCAGCGCCCATTTTGACGTGTGATACGGCCCCGACATCGGCAGCGCCACCCGCCCCGAGATCGACCCGATGGTCACCAGCGCGCCGCCACCGCGCGCGCGCATCGCCGGCAGCACCGCGCGCGTCACCCGGTGCACGCCGATGACGTTGGTTTCAAGCTGCGCGCGCAGCTCGTCGGAGGTGGTCTCTTCCAGCGCGCCGAAGAGAAAATAGCCCGCGTTGTTGATGACGGCGTCCAGCCGGCCGCCGGTGGCTTCCAGCGCGCCCGCCACCGCCCGGGCCACCGATTCATCGCTGGTCACGTCCAGCACCGGCGCGGTCAGGACCCAATTTTTTTCGCGCGCCAGCTCCAGCAGCGGCGCCGCGGCGTCGGGGTTGCGGGCGGTGGCGAACACCCGCCAGGCTTTACGGGCAAAATATTCCGCCGCCGCGCGTCCGATCCCTGACGACGCGCCGGTGATCAACACAGCGGGCATGGTTCCCTGGTTCGCGTTCATAAGCTTCACCCCCGCAGCAAGAACCCGACCACCGCGGTGGCCAGCACGCCCCACAGCGCTGCCGCCGCCATCCACAGACGCTGGGCCCGCCGCCGCACCCGACCGAGCGTACGCACCCCCAGCCCCACGTACGCCGTCGACATCACCAGCAGCGCCGTCATCCACAACAAACTTTGCCGGCTGTGGCGATCGGGGGCGCGCGCGTAGGCCAGCGCGCCGATCAGAAAAACCATTCCCAGGATGATCCGCCCGATCGCCCCGCGGCGCGCGCGGGCCCGCAACTGGGCGGCGCGCACGTGGCGCAAGGTGGTGGGCGGCGGCGGCGCGGGCATCGGCGGTCAGTATGGCATCGAGTAACCTGCCTGCAGCAGGTGCGCGTTGCCCAGAGAGGCGCTGCTTTGGAAATAGCGGGCGTAGGAGATCTCGAACGTGCCGGCGGCGAACCAGCCAAAGAACGGTACGCCGCGCAGGCGATACGCCTCCCAGGCGAACTTGATCTCCGGCATCAACGTGTGCACGGGCGCAAGCTTGGGATCACCCGGGTAGTACTGCGCGGTGGGCGCGTAGCAATCGGGGTGGGCCATCCAGTCGCACCAGAAGTCGGCCGGCGTCTGATGGTAGTACCGGAGGCTGAGGCGCAGTTCCAGATCGTCGGTCAGCGTTTGATAGACGCGCCCTTCGACGGTGTGGCTGTCGACCGACCAGCTGTCGCGATAGTAGCGATAATGAACCTGCAGGCCCGTGCCGGTGCTGGGAAAGTAGTAGGCCACGCGCGGCGCCAGCGCCAATCGCGTGCGCTGCGACGGTACCGCTTCGTAACCATGGTTCGGCACCGAGCGATAGAGATTCGCCTGAAAGCCGTCCAGATATCCGAGATCGGCGCTGCCCTGGGCGATGAACTGAGGCGTGATGACCTGCGTGTACGAAAGACCGCCGAAGTACGACCGCAGGTAACAGTCCAGCTCGCCCGGTTTCGCGCACGACGGGGTGCGGCCGCGCGAGCTCATCGAATCGAAGCCCAGGCCGGCGGACACCGCCAGCAATCCGGTGTCACCCCACAGGTGCTGCGCGAACGCGCCGTTCACCGTGTGTGCCCAGTAGTCCGATTCGGCGCTGTAGTGATAGCCGACGCTGGCCTGGGTCTGCGCCCAGCGCTTGCTGACCTGCAGGCCGACTTCGTTGCGGACCTCGGTGAAGATGTTGTCACCGGTCAACGTGCCGGCCGCCACGGACGCCGAGGTGATGGCGTCGAGCAGATAGCTGGCCCGCACTTCGATCCCGTGCGGCAGGTCCTTGGCGATCTCGACGACGGGCTGGATGACCCGCGTGGACGGTTCGCGGTAGTAGGCGCCGCGGATGGTGACGACGTTCTCGGCGCGGGTAGGCGCCACCGCCAGCACCACCAACCCGACGACGATCAGCGCGGCCGTCGATTTCGATTTCAATTACAGCCGCAGCCGCCGCCCGGCTGTCCGTACCCCAGGTCCGAGCCCTCGCGCGAACCGTACAGATGCTGACGAAATCGCTGTTCCAAGCGATCAGCGTCGAAGCGCAGCGCCCGTTTCGACAGATAGGCGCGCTGCCACGGTTTTACCGGCGGGTGGGCACAACCGGCGACGGCGACGCTCACCCATGCCAGCAACGCCAACCCGACGCGCGGCAACCATCGCGCGGTCAAGGTGCTGCGCCTGCCGATGACCATGAAACGACGCTTTTACCGTGCTTGACCAGCGAGCCGCAAGAGACGCTTCGAGCACAAAGAGCCGGCAGTCACCGTCGGCTTTTCTCGCGCCGATCTTCGGTCTAGATTCGCCACGGGAGAGAAGCGCCGGCCGTGAACGAACGAACCGAACTGATCCGCAAGCTGGGCTCGTCGAAGTTCAACTATTGGTTTGGCTACGTCGCCAACATCAGCCTGGTCATTTGGTTGTGCAGCCACGCCGTCGCCGGCGGCAAGAGCCGGCTGACCCCCGGGCAGTGGCTGGCCTGGAGCGCCGTCGGCTTCTTCTCCTGGACGCTGTCCGAGTTCGTTTTGCACCGCTACGTCTATCATCTGTGGGAATCGTTCCTCAGCGAAGGACACGCCCTGCACCACCGCACGCCGCGCGCGTTGATCGGCGTGCCGTGGTACCTGACGGCCATCGCCCTGTGGGCCGTCTTCGAAGCGCTGTGCCTGGTCACCCGGCCACAGGTCACCGGCGTGGTGATGGGGTTCAACTGGCTGGGGTACATCCTTTACTGCGTCGCCCACCACGGCAGCCACCACTGGTCGCTGCGCTGGACCTGGTTCAAGCGCATGCAGCGCCATCACCTGATTCACCACGCCCACCCCGAATACAACTGGGGCTTCACCACGGCCATCTGGGATTGCGTCTTTGGCACCGATTTCGATCGCCGGCGCGCGCCGGCCACCGCCAAGCCAACCCAATAGCCTTCGCCTCGCCTTGCCGTGATACTGTGGAGGGGTGGGTTCCCGCTTGTCGGACGTGGAGGTCTCCTCCCAGGTAGAGGACGCGGTGGTGCGGCGGATCGCCGCCGACGACATGGCGCTGCCGCCCTTACCGGTGGTGGCGGCGCGCTGCCTGGCGGTGTTGAACGGGGGCAAGTTCTCGCTGGGCGACGTGGCGCGCCTCATCGAGACCGATCCGATCCTGGCCGCGCAGGTGGTCCGTCTGGCCAACGTTGCCTCCCGCGCGCCGGTGGCGCCCATCCGTTCCATCAGCGATTGCGTATCGCGCGTCGGCGTCAACGAGCTGCGGCTGTTCTTGATCGAGACCTCGGCCCGTCGGACGTTCGAATCCGTCGACCGCGACATCTCGCGCATGTGCCGCGGCCTGTGGGAGCATTCCCTGGCGGTGGCGGTGCTGGCCCGGGATCTTTTGCGCCAAGCAAAAGTGGAACGACCCGACACCGGCTACCTGGGCGGCCTGCTGCACGACATCGGTAAGCCCGTGGTGGCGACCATGCTGCTGGACTCCGAAACCCGCCTGCGCGGCAAGCGCACGCCGAGTTGGCTGCCGCCCGCCACCTGGAGCGCGCTGGTCGCGCGCATCCATCGCACCGTCGGCGTGGCCCTGGCGGTCAAATGGGGCTTGCCGGAAAGCATCGGCAACAGCATCCGCGATACCGCCGACTATGATTCGGCCGACCCGCATTCGGAGGCCAACGCCGTTCGCCTGGCCAACGCGATGGCCAAACGCGAAGGAATCTACGTCGGGGATGTCGACGCCGAGGAGATTGACGCGCAGATCTTCGTCGGACGCGCCCTTTTCGCCATCGACGACGAGCAGTTTCAGTACCTGACCCGCTACCTGAAAGAACGCATCTCCGAGCGCCTGGTCTGACGCGCCCGCCCGCCCGGCCAGGTCTTCTTGACCGCCGCCACCGTCGTCGCAGTTGCGGTAACCGTGCAGCCGCGATATTGCGTTGATCATGCACATCCTGGTCAACACGGGCGGCGGCGATGCCCCGGGACTGAACGCCGTCATCCGGGCAGTCACGTTGTCCGCCTTGCGCCGCGGCTGGAAGGTCACCGGCATCAAGCGCGGCTATCACGGCCTGGTCGGCGGCGATCCCGACGGCCTCATCGAACTGACGCGCGACAAAGTCCGCGGCATCGCCCACCTGGGCGGCACCATCCTCGGCACCGTGAACAAGGGCCACCCGTTCGAGTTCCTGGTCACCCGCGACGGCAAGACCGTCACCACCGACATCTCCGACGAGGTCATGCGCCGCTTTCACGAGGTGGGCGGCGACGCCCTGATCGCCATCGGCGGTGATGGCGCCTTTCGCATCGCCAGCCGGTTCGCCAAGAAGGGGCTGCCGGTGGTCGGGGTGCCCAAGACCATCGACAACGATCTCAGCTGCACGCAGGCGACCTTCGGCTTCGACACCGCCGTCACCGTGGCCACGGAGGCCATCGATCGCCTGCACACCACCGCCGAATCGCACGAGCGCATCATGGTCGTCGAGGTGATGGGCCGCTACGCCGGCTGGATCGCCTTGCACGCTGGCGTTGCCGGCAACGCCCACGTCATCTTGATGCCGGAGATCCCCTACGACATCGACAAGGTCGTGGCGCACATCGAGAAACGTTATGCCAGTCGACGGCGCTATTGCATCGTGGTCGTCGCCGAGGGGGCAAAACCTCTGCACGGCGACATCAGCACGATCGGCACCGAACTGGGGCGCGAGGTTCGTCTGGGCGGCCTGGCCGAAAAGATCGGCACCTACCTGGGCGAGCGCACCGGCTTCGAATCGCGCTCGCTGGTGCTGGGGCACCTGCAGCGCGGCGGCAGCCCCACGCACCGCGATCGTCTGCTGGCCTTGCGTTTCGGCGCCGCCGCCGTGCGCATGGTCGAGCAAGGCAAGTTCGGCAACATCGTCGCCTATCACCCGCCGCGCATGGTGCCTGTGCCGATCGAAGAAGCCATCGCGGTCATGAAAGAAGTCCCATTGGACTCGGATACGGTGATGACGGCGCGCGATCTGGGAATCTGTCTCGGCGACTAGCGCGGCGCTGCCGGCGGCGGCAGCGCGATCCCCAGCGTCGCCAGCGCCGCGGAAAAATCGTCGCCGGGCGGCACGGGCACGTCGATGGATTCGCCGTGCCAGGTGAAGGCGAGGCGAAAGGCGTGCAGCAGGATGCGGGCTGCCGGCGCGGCTGCCCGCGCGTCGCGATCGCCGGCGACAGGGAAACCGGCGGCGGCCAGGTGACGGCGAATCTGGCGAAAGCGGCCAGTCTCTAGCTGCACCTCCAGCAACGCGGCGGCGTCACCGGCGCGCTGGCATACGCGCGCGAAGGTGCGCGCTGGTTGATCGTCGAGCGGACTGTCGATGGTCTCGGTCTGCCAGGACGGCGCCGGCGTCACGGCCGCCAGATACTGGCGTTCGACTCCGTGGACGGCGAACAGGCGATTCAGTTCGGCCTGCGCCGCGGCCGTCGTCGCCACCACCAGCGCGCCGCTGACCGGGACGTCCAGGCGGTGGGTGATGAACGCCGGCTGACCTTGCTCGCTTAGCCAGCGGGTCACGGTGGCGACGTCGCCGGCGCGCGTGGGCTCGACGGCCATGCCGGCCGGTTTGTCGACGACCAGAAAATCGGCGTGGGCCAAAACCACGCGGGGCGCGCTTCCGCTTGGCGCCAGCGCCAGCCGGTAACACACCAGACGCTGGCCGGCGCGAACCAACCGGGAGGCGATGCGCGTGCGGTGCTGGTCAACGAACACAGACCCGCCGCCGATCATCCGCCGCGCTTCCATCCGGCTGATGCGCGGGTTCAACCGGGCGATGGCCCGGTCCAGACGTTCGCCGTGAAGGTCAGGGGCGATCAAACAGTCGACAACAGGTTCAGACACGTCGGTGATCTCGGCGGCGCATCCTAGCATCGGCCGCCCGACCATCGCTCCGTCGACGAATGGTGGTGTGGCGTACCGCGCCACGACCCTGGAATTGCGATACAATCTCGGCCCAAAGGCCCACGTCAGCAAATGAACCAACCCGAAGAGCCCATGACGGCGGCACCCGACCCTTTGGTAGGTCACGTGATCGCCGGGAACTTTCGAGTCGAGAAGCTGATCGGCACCGGGGCCATGGGCAACGTGTACAAGTGCGAGCAGCTTTCGTTGAGCAAGGCGGTGGCGGTCAAGGTCCTGCACCACCACCTGATGAACGACGAGAAGCTGGTCATGCGGTTTCAGCGCGAAGCGAAGAGCGCGTCGCTGCTGAACCACCCGAACTCGATCCAGATCATCGATTCAGGGCAGGATCATTACGGCACGCTGTACATCGCGATGGAACTTTTGAACGGCCGCGATCTGGCCCAGGTCATCCGCGATGATTTTCCGCTGTCGTTGTCGCGCATCGTGCGCGTGATGTCGCAGGTGCTTTCGGCGCTGGACGAGGCGCACGTGCAGAACGTCATTCACCGCGATCTCAAGCCCAGCAACATCATGCTCATCGAACGGCGCGGGGAGAAAGACTTCGTCAAGGTGTGCGACTTTGGCATCGCCAAGGCGCAGGGGCCGGACGCCAAGGAAGATCGCTCGGCCATGCTGACCATCCAGGGTCTGGTCTGCGGCACGCCCGAGTACATGGCGCCCGAACAGGCACGCGCCGAGCCGCTGGACGGCCGCGCCGATCTGTATTCGGCGGCGGTGATCTTGTATCAGCTGGTCACCGGCGACATTCCGTTTCGCGCCGATTCGCCGATGGGGATCGTCAGCCGCCACCTGTCGGAGCTGCCGGTGCCGCCCAGTTTGCAGCGTCCCGATCTGCCGATCCCACCAGCCATCGATGCGCTGATCTTGCGCGGAATGGAAAAGCGCCGCGAGCTGCGCTATCCGAACGCCCTCGCCTTTCGCGAAGAGCTGGAGTCGGTGGGCGCCTGGCTGAGCGGATCAGGGAGCGGCGCCAGCGCGCGCGCGGCGGCGCCGACTGCCCAGATGAGCGGCGTCCCGGCCGGCGAGACCGCGATCGTGCCCAGTGTTTCGGGCGCCGTTCGTTTTGGATCGACGGCGAACCTCAGCCCGCCGAAAAAAAGGCGGTCGCCGCTGCTGCTGGCGGCGCTGGGCCTGGCGGGCCTGGCTGCGGCGGCGATGTTCGTGGTGCGGCCGCGCCTCGGGACCCAGCCGGAAATCGCCACGGCACCGCCGGCGGCGATCGCCTCCAGCGTCGCGGCGGTGCCAACCGCGGCGCCACCGAACAAACCACCGACCGCAGCGCCGGCTCCCGAACCACCGCCGCCAGCAGCGGCAGCAGCAGCGCCACCGACGAGCGCAACGCCCAGCGAACCGCCGACGGCGCCCGAGGCGGCCGCTCCCTCTGCGCCGGCGCATCCGATCGCCTCGCCGCACGAACGCGACGCCCACCGGCACAAACCGCCGCGCGCGATCGCCAGCGCCACGCCAGGCGCGGCAGCCGGCGCAATGCCCGCGATCGCGCCCAAGGCCGCGACCGGCGAAGCCTCGGCCACCGTCGCCGCCACCGACGACAAGACACCGGCCGTGCGCGGACCGCGCGAGGTGCTGGTCGAAGGTGAAAAACTTCTCAGCCAGGGGGAAGTCAAGGATGCTTGCGCGCGTGGCGAGGAGGCCAAACGAATGAATCCGAAGTTCGTCCTGTCTTATAAATTTCTCGGCAAGTGTTACATGCGCGCCGGCGACGCCGGCCAGGCCAACGACAACTATCGCAAGTACCTCGAGCTCGCCCCCGCGGCCTCCGACGCCCTGTTCATCAAGAGCATCGTCAAGTGAGCGCCCCGCTCCCGCGGTTCAAAAGCACGCGCGCCGTTCTTGCTACGCTGGCCGCCGTCGTCATCGGCGGCGGCGCTGCTGGTGGCTGTCGCGTCGACGCCAACGATTTTCAAAACCGCGTCTTTCACTGCGACACCACCGCGCCCGATCCGCTGTGCGGGACCGACCTCGACGGTCAGCCGATGAAGTGCTTCGCCGCGCGCCAGCTGGGCGGGTCGGACTTTTGCACCCAGCAGTGCGGCGACGTGCCGATGTCTTTGCCCGACGAGGACGCGGTCTGCGCGCAAGGCAACGCCAAGCTGAAGGCGTGCGATCCCACCGACACCACCACCGCGCTCGGTCCCTGCGGCCGGCGCGAGTTCGGTTGCCTGCGCACCGACGTGCTGACCGACGAAGGGATCTGCGTGACCATGTCGCCCTGCTCGACCGACGTGGACTGTCACGATCCGGTGCGTTCGACCTGCGCGGCGACGTTCCTGAAAGAACTGTACGCCAACGCCACCGCCGGCCAACTGCACGCGGACAACCTTTATTGCCTCCAGGAGGGCTGCAAGAAGAACGCGTCGTCGTGCTCGCCCGGCGAGACGTGTCTGCGCGACGTCATCCCCGAGTCGGCCGACCCGCCTGACATCTGCGTGCCCAACTGCGATTCGCAGCTGCGCTGCCCGCCCAATCATTTTTGCTTTCAAAAGATCTCCGGCCCCGCCAACCCGGCGGTCTGCATCCCCGGCCTGCTGGGCTTCGTCTGCACCAGCGACGTCGATTGCCTGATGGGCAAGTGCGTGAGCGACGGCGATCCCTCGCCCGACGACGGCCTCAAGCTCTGCACCACCGACTGTGTCACCGACGAGCAATGCCAGGCCTTCGACAGCCAGCAGGGCCTGTTCGTGTGTGTGGCCGGCCATTGCGCCACGCCCAACGCCTATCGCGGCGCAAGCTGCGACACCGACGCCGACTGCGTCCGCGACAAGGGCACGCTGTGCGCGCGCTTCGACGACGACTTCACCCAGCAGGGGACCTGCCTGCGGCCCTGCGACGCCAACCAAACCTGCGCTCCTCGCGCCGGCATCGGCCACGCCTGCCTGCCGCTGGTCGGCCAGGGCGGGACCATGGCGCTGGCCTGTTTCCCCGGATTTTTCGGCCTGCCCTGCCTGACGTCGGACGCCTGCGTGGGCGGCATGACCTGCCGGGGCGTCGACGCGGCTGGTGGCAAGCCGGGGCTTTGCACCGCTTTGTGCGCCACCGATGCCGACTGCTTCGGCAACCGATTCATCGGCGGACAAAGTTATTGCGCCGCCCCCACCGCGCCGTTCTGTCTGCCGTTGCAGGACGACGGCTCCGACTGCTTGGACAAAAAACAGTGCACGTCGAACGCCTGCACGGCCGGCAAGTGCGGCACCGGGAAGGGAGCGTCCTGATGAACGTCGTCGGAAAGGCGCTGCTGGGTTTGGTCGTGGCGGGCGCGCTGCTTTCGGCGCGGCCGGCCCGCGCGGGTGAGAAGATGGCCGTGCTGGTGCTGGCCACCGCTGAAAAAGACGCCGAGCTGGCCGACAACCTGACCGAGGTGATCATCGGCCGGGTGGCCCGCCAGGGCGGCACCGAGATCGCCGGCAAGGAAGAGTTCCGCGCCCGTCTGGGTATGGAGAACGAACGCAAGGCGCAGGCTTGCCTGGACGACATCTCGTGCCTGGGGCGCGCCGCGGTCTCGCTGGGCGTGCGGCGCATCGTCGCCGGCAGCGTCGGCACGCGCGGCAAGCAGTACCTGTTCAACTTGAACCTGGACAACGTCGAGAGCGGCCGAGTGGAGAACCGGGTCTTTCGTCTGGTCGAAGGCGGCGTGGAAGATTTGATCCGCGCGGTTCAGGAAGGATCCGAAGAGCTGTTCCGCGCCAAGGTCGAGCCCGGCCACATTCAGGTGTCGTCGATGCCGGACGGCGCGCGGGTGTCGATTGACAACGCGTACCTGGGGGTCACGCCGCTCATCTCCGGGACGTTGCTGGCCGGCAAGCACAACGTGCGGGTGGAGGCGGAGAACCGGTTCGCCTGGGCGTCGAAGGTCGACGTATTGCCGGGGCAGGAACTTCAAATCAAGCTGACGCCGGACAACCTGCCGCGGCGCCGTCGCTGGCCCAGCAATGCGGCCTACGGCAGCCTGGTGGCAGCGGCGTTGTCGTTCGCCAGCGGCGGTTTTCTGGGCGTGCTATCGCAGCAACCGCCGAACGGAAGCACCCGCTTCGACGCTCAGCAGGATTACAACCAGAAACGCCACTTCGCCCTGGCGGCGAACATTTCGTTCGGCGCCGGCGCGCTGTTCACCGTGCTGTCGTCGTACTTCTTCATCCACTACCGCGACGACATCTTCGGTCGCGGCGAGCGCAGCGAGGAAACGCCCTGAGCCGCTGGCACGCCCAGCGTGGTTACGGCATGGCCGGGCCGGTGTAGTCGACCACCAGCTCGCCCTTGGCGGTGCTGCCGGAAGCGACGGCAACCGAGACCTTACCTTCGCCGATCTCCGTCACCTCGCCCACGCCCGAGTAAGCCTTGAGCGTGAACGTGACCATGCCGGAGCTGGCGAACGTCGAGTAGTCGAACGTGCCCACGTCGTCCGATGTCGGCGGCGTACATTTGTTGTTGAGCGTGGCATCGGAAGTGGCGGCGCCTGTGACGAAGACGTGGCAGGTGTGAATCGTCGCCCTCGTCGGCAGAGCGGTCGGCATGTCGAACGCGTCCGACAGCGTGACGTGGATGTCGAAGTACGAATAGGTGTCGCAGCCGGCGGCGCCCAGACCCGCCAGCAACAACGAAGCGACGGCCCAACCCCGACCCTGTCGCGAGAGATTTTTCATCGGCCTTCTCCAAAGCATCCGACGTCCGTGTTCGGGCACGACCTGACGTCGCCGCCATTGGCCGCGTGAACCAGCGCGGAGGTGCCCCAGACCAGGGCGATGGCGCCGACCACGGCGGCGCCGGCAACGGCCCAGAACTTCCACTGCTTGTAGATGGGCGGTCCCTGCGGAGGTGGGACCGGTTTGGCCACCAGCGCGGCAGCAGCCGCTGCGGCGGCCGCCTTGGCCTCGGCGCTTCCGGGATCGTCCGGATCCTGGGCCTGCAACTTGACCGGCCCCTTGGGCGCGTTGTCGGCGTCGGTGCCTGGTTCGCCCCCCGTGGCCGCTGGCTCGGCCTTGGCGGCCGGCTTCTTGCGGAAGGCCACATCGGCGCGCGCGACACCGGGGGATGTGCCGAGGGCGACGGCCACGGCCACCACGAAGGCGACCGGAGCGACGATCGATTTCCACTGACCAGGAAAGATCATGCGCGCATATTACATGAGACCTGCCGCGCGTGAAGCGGTCGACTGAAGGACCCTTGCTGCGCGGCGATCGATGCTTAGGTTCGGGCGCGGGGAGGGACTAAAATGGCAGACGACAAGACGAGCAACGGGCACGGGGTGCCCGATTCCGGGGCGATCGCCAAGCGTGCGTACGAGCTTTTCCTGCAGCGGGGTTCAATCCCAGGGTTCGAGCTGGACGATTGGTTGCAGGCCGAAGCCGAGCTGGTCTCGATGGCCGCCATCAAGAAGACGTCGGTCAACGGAAAAGCGGCGCGCCAGACCAACGCCAGCGCCCGCTGAGCAGCGACGCTGCATCTGATCAACCGGGCGCGGCACCATCATTTGCACAGGCCAGGCTCCAGCTCGGCTCCGGGCCAGAGGTGGCGCACGCAATGAATGGCGTCTTCTTCCGAGAACGCCGGAACGTACACGCGCACCCGGCCAGCCCGGCAGAAGTCATAGCGGCGAATCGAGCCGCCAGCGACCACGCCGCCCGCCTTTTTCAGCGCGCAAGCGTTGGCGTCCTCGCGCGAATCGGCTAGCTCGGCCACGATCTCACCACACCCGAATTCGTCGTGGACGCCGATGTAGTAACCGCGTGACAGCTCGGTGGTCGCCGCGCCGTTGCAGCGCGCGC
>DASXQB010000556.1:0-8788 GCA_036493295.1 Polyangia bacterium
GTTGCGGAACAAGCAAACCGGCCGAGACCAACGACGCCGCCACCGGCGGCAGCAGCGGATCAGGCGGCGCAGGTGGCACCGGCGGCAGCACCGACGGCGGCGCCACCGACGGGCCGACAGACGTCGTGCTGGGTCCGCCGCAGAAGCTGGTCATCCTGCACACCAACGACATTCACTCGCACCTGGAAGGCTTCGGTCCCGAGGCGGACTATTCGCCTGCCACGTTGAATGACGACACCACCGTCGGCGGCATGGCTCGCCTGGCCACCGCCATTGGCACCGCGCGGGCTCAGGCGGGCGACACCGTACCGGTTCTGCTGCTCGACGCCGGCGACTTCATGATGGGCACGCTGTTCGAGCTGCTGGCCACCGTTGCGCCGCCGGAGTTGGCAATGATGAGCGCGTTGAAATACGACGCCACCACCATCGGCAACCACGAGCTGGATTGGACGCCGACGGGCCTGGCCGGACTGCTGGGCGCCGCGGCCAAAGCCAAAACCACCATTCCCATCATCGCCAGCAACATGCACTTCAGCGACACCGATCCAGGCGACGACGCGCTGAAGATGCTGGCTGACGGCGGTGCCATCCAGAGCAAGATGGTGAAGACCTACGGCACGCTGAAGGTCGGGTTCTTTGGCTTGCTGGGCGCGGACGCCGTGCAGGTGACGCCGCAAGCGGCGCCGCTGACCTTCGATCCGATCGCCACCGCGGCGACGGCGATGGTGGCGGACCTGCGTAACAACGACAAAGTCGATCTGGTGGTCGCGCTCTCGCACTCCGGGATCACCAGCGTCGGCACCGGGGAAGACTTCGATCTGGCGAACACCGTTCCCGGCATCGACATCATCATCAGCGGCCACACCCACGACAAACTGGATCAACCGAAGATCGTGAAGAACACGGTGATCGTCACCGCCGGCGCCTACGGCCAGTACCTGGGCAAGCTGGAGGTGACGGTGACGCCCGGCGCGACCCCGCAGGTCGCCGTCGACAAGTACACGCTGATCCACATCGACGACACCATCATGGGCGACGGCCCCACCGAGATCGGCGTCCAGACCGCCATCGCCGGCGTGGACATGGCGCTGGCCCAGGTGAACCCGGCCCTGACCTACAAGGCGCCGATCGCCGAGACGGGCGCCGATCTGGCGCTGCCGATGTACGCCGAGGCGCCGATCGGCAACCTGGTCACCGACGCCTACCGCAAGATCACCGCGGCGGTGCAGCCCACCGCACCGCCGATGATCGCCGTCGAGGCGAATGGCCAGCTGCGCGCACCGATCCTCAAAGGCAACACCGGGCAGGTGTGGTTCGAAGACATGTTCCGGGTGCTGCCGATCGGCATCGGTCCCGATCAACTGCCCGGCTATCCTTTGGTGACGTTTTATCTGAACGCCGCCGACATCAAGTCAGGCTTGGAGCTGGACGCCGCCGCCGGCTTTCTATCTGACCAGTACTTCCTGCAAGTGTCGGGGATCAGCGCGACGTACGATTCAACGAAGCCGGTCTTCGGCCGGGTGACCGGGCTGTCATTGGTCGACGACAGCAATCCCGCCAGCCCGGTGGTGACACCGCTGGATATCACCGACACCACCAAGTGCTACAAGGTCGTGGCCACCAACTACGTCGCCGGCCTGCTGGGATTGATCCAGAAGCTGACCAGCGGCTTGCTCAGCGTGACGGCAAAGGCGGCGGACTGCTCGACAAAGATCGATCCCACGCAGGCGCAGTACTACGTCGACGCCGCGCCCGATGATCCCAACGTTCCCGCCACCACCGGCGTACAGGAACTCAAGCACTGGCAGGCGTTGCTCAAGTACATGACGGCCTTCCCGGACACCAGCGTGCCCGCCAACGGCATCAAAGACGTCCCCGCGGCTTACGCGACGGCGCAAGGCCGGATCGTCGGGAAGTGACGCGCTGGTTGTGGACGACGGCGGCCGCTTCGGCGGTCGCCGCGCTGGCCTGCGTCCCCAGCTTGCCGAAGGGCCCGGTTCCCGACGCGATGCTGTTCGATCCCACGTTCCAGCCGGTTGTGCACGACGGTTGGGTCGAGGTGCACGCCCCGCAACCCACCAGCCTGCTGATCAACCCGACCACCGGCCACATCGACTTCAGCCTGGCCAAGATCAATTTGGTGTCTGACTGCTCGACGTCGGTCATGCCGTTGCCGGCCGACTGCGCGTTCGACACCTTCTTGCAAAGCCTGGACGGTTTTCCGACGGTGACGCCGGCGCAGGCTCCGGCGTCGGCGGCGCTGGATCCCACCACCATCACGCCCGGCTCGGGGAACGTGGTGGTGGTCGGCGCCAAGTCGGGACAACCGGTCACTGACCTGCTCACCGGCTTCGAGCCGCTGGGCAATTACATCACCTTGCGACCGCCACACTGGACCGTCGGCGAGTTCTACTGGGCGGCGGTGCGCGGTTACGCCAACGGCGTCAAGAGCGCCACCGGCAATCAGGTCGTCGCGTCGCCGGTGATGTTCCTGCTCAAGCAGGAGACGTCCCTCACCTGCGGCGCCACCGACGCCAACATCGATCCGAACTGTCCGGCGTATGCCTTGCTCAAGCAGCAGCAGTCGGACGACGACGCCGCCCAGAGCCTGCTGCAGCTAGAGCCGATCCGGCAATCGCTGCTGCAAGCGGCCGCCTGGGACATCATTGCCGCCGCCGGGATTCCCAAGGACGAGGTCGCGGTGCTGTGGGGTTTTCCGATTCATTCGAACTCGGTGGCAGAGCTTGATCCAAGCCCCGTGGCGAACCTGGTGCCGAAGGTGACGGCGCCAAATCAGATCACCGTCGCGGTTCAGGGCCCGGTCGATGCGGCGTCGGTCAGTGCGTTCGTCCGGCAAAAACAATTCGGTTCGGTGCTGGTGATGGATCTGACCGCGGCCAACGGCGGTGATCTGGTTAGCGGCTTGCCGTCCGTCAGCGCCAGTTATGCTGCCGGCAACATCGTGATCACCGCCGACGCCGCGTTCGCCCCCGGCCATCAAATCGGTCTCTTCTTCACCAACGCCATCCACGACGTGCCCGGCGCGGCCGGTCGCCCGCTGGTGCCGTCGCCGGTGTCCAAGCTGCTCACGCTGCCTTACCCGTTGCTGACCAGCGACAACCACAGCGCGCTGCTGTCCGTCGGCGACTCCGACGCGATGATGCTGGAGTCCGGCCGACAGCAGCTGGCCAAGTTGTTCGACATGCAGGTCTTCGGAGCGCTGACCGGCGTCAGCCGCGACAACATTGTCTATTGCTACGCCTTCACCGCGGTGGCGCCATGATCGCGATTGCGCTGCAAAGGATCGGACGACCGTCGGCGGCCATCGTCGCGGTTCTGGCCGGGCTGGTCGGCTGGCTGGCTGGCGGGCGCGTCTGTCGGGCCAGCGGGTTCCTGATCTACGACCTGTCAGGCGAGGCCATCGGGCGCGCCTCGGCGGTGACGGCCGGGATCAACGAACCAGCGGCGGTCTGGTTCAACCCCGCGGCGCTGTCCTTCATGAAAGGCGAGAGCGCGTCGGTGGGTGGCGTGTTCGTCACCGCGCGGTCGCGTTTTTCACCGGCGGACGGCGGGCCGGACACCAACAGCGATCGCGGCAACTTCGTGCTGCCGACCATCTTTGCCAGCGGCACCATCAATGATCGCCTGGCGGTCGGGATGGGCGTCTACACCGCGTTCGGGATCGGCATCCGCTGGCCCGACGATTGGGCTGGGCGGCAGAACGCAATCGCGGCGTCGCTGCAGACTCTGGCCTTTAACCCGACGCTGTCGGTGAAGCTGCATCGCATGTTCTCGCTGGCCGTCGGGTTCGACGCCATTCGCGGCTCGGTCGACTTCACCACCGGGTTGCCGACCATCATCGGCGGCGATGTACGCCTGGCGGGCGGCGCGTGGGGCTATGGCTTCAACGTCGGGGCCTTGATCCGTCCGGTGCCAGAGCGATTCCAGATCGCCGTCACCTACCGCAGCCGGGTGGCCATGCACTTCGACGACGGGCAGGCCGACTTCAGCCCGGCGCACCCGGAGTTCATCCCGCAGTTGCCCGACCAAAGCGGCAGCGCGGCGATCACGCTACCCGACATCATCACCGCCGGCGTGATGGGCCGACCGATTCCGACGCTGACATTGTCTCTCGACGCCAACCTGGTCTTGTGGACGACGTACCAGAAGATCGAAATCAAGTTCGTGCAAGCGCCGCAGCGGACTCTGGAGCCCGACGGGCGCAACACCGTCACCTTGCGGGCCGGCGCCGAGTGGGCCACGCCGGTGCCCGGGTTCATGATTCGCGGCGGCGTCATCTACGACCGCAGCGCTGTGCAGGGCGAAGGCCTTGGGCCGGGCTTGCCCGATGCCACTCGGCTGGATCTGGCGCTGGGAGTCGGGTTCGGACGTGGTCACCTGCGCGCCGATCTTGGCTACCTGCTGGTGTACTTCCTGCCAGCCGACGCCGTCGGTGGCCGCGAAAGCCCCGAAGGCACGTACCGATCACTGGCCCATTTACTCGGGCTGACCCTTGCGGCTTCTTGGCGCTAGAAACGTAATTCAGTCACCAGAAATTTCTGCGCTTTTACGGCCGGGAAGATTTGGTATGGTGACCTGGCGTGACCCGCGGCGCAGGCATGTTTCGCGGCTTCCAGCGTCTTTCGGCTGGGTGGCTGGTCGTTCTAGGCGTTGTTTGCGTCGGCGCTTGTACGCCCTCCGAGCACGGCGGCGCGCCCAGCACGATCCCGATCATGGGTGCGGGAGGGACGCCGGCCAGCGGGGTAGCTGGTTCGGGGGGCGCCGGCAGCGGCGGTGCGCCCGGCGCGGGCGGTGATTCGTCGACAGGTGGCGCTCCGGTGGCGGGCGACGGCGGTCTTGTCGACGTGCCGGTGGTGAGCTTGTCCGCCGCGGGCGCGTCTTGCGGCGCTGACGCCGAATGTGGCAGCGGCTTTTGCGTCGACAAGGTTTGTTGTGCCACCCGCTGCGACGGCATTTGCCAGTCGTGCGCTCTGGCCGGCAGCCTGGGCCTCTGTCTGCCGGCCGAGGTGGGCACCGACCCGCGCAACGACTGTCCCGACGAGATGCCCGGCAGCTGCGCCCGCGATGGCACCTGCGACGGGGCCGGCCAGTGTCGGACGTATCCGGGGGGAACGATTTGCATGCCGGCGTCGTGCGTGGGGTCGACGTTGACCGCGGCGTCGCGTTGTGGCGGGGAAGGCTGCACGGCGGTGACCGGGCAACCGTGCGATCCGTTCATGTGCGGATCAATGGCGACGTGCCTGACCAAGTGCACGACTGACAAGGACTGCGTTTCGCCCAACACCTGCCTCGCCGGCCGCTGCGGCAAAAAGCCTCTCGGCGACACGTGCGCCACGGACGACGAGTGCAATTCGACCCACTGCGCGCAGGGGGTCTGCTGCGGCACCGCTTGCACCACCAATTGTTCGTCGTGCGCTCTGGCCGGCAGCGAGGGCCGCTGCACGCTGGTGCCGCCGGGGCTGGACCCGCTGAATCAATGCACCCGCGACGATCCCACGACCTGCGGCTTGGACGGCACCTGCGACGGCGCCGGCCAATGTCGGAATTACAGCGTCGGCACCATCTGTAAAACCGCGGCCTGCAGCGGCACCTCCCTGACTCCGCAGGGAACCTGCGACGGCAAGAAGATGTGCCAGATGCCATTGCCCGTCTCGTGCGGCGATTACACTTGCGACACCAATGCACGCTGCCGGGCCACGTGCGCGACGACCGCCGACTGCGCCTCGCCCGCGGTGTGTAACGCCGGCGCCTGCGGCGGGATCCTGGCCAAGTACTTCAGCGACATCACGCTGACCAACCTGGTGCTCACGCAGGTGGAACCAATGTTGAACAACAACTGGGGCGCCGGCGGCCCACCCGGATTGCCCGTCGACAATTTCTCCGCCCGCTACACCGCCATGCTGACCCCGCGTTTTTCCGAGACCTATACGTTCTATGTGCTGGTCGACGACGGCACCCGCATGTGGGTCAACGACGCTCCGATCATTGACGACTGGAATGGCCACGCCGCCCAGGAAGACACCGGCACCGTTGCTTTGCAAGCCAACGTTCCGGTCTCGATCCGCATCGAGTACATGGAAAAGATGGGCGACGCCGAGATCGTGTTCTCCTGGTCCAGCCCTTCCGAACCGA
The DNA here is from genome assembly GCA_036493295.1 of Polyangia bacterium. GTDB lineage: Bacteria > Myxococcota_A > Polyangia > Fen-1088 > Fen-1088 > DATKEU01. The sequence goes on from DASXQB010000556.1 coordinate 6,154, forward strand.
AAGCCATCGTCCCCACCGCCCGCATGTCTCCGCGCATGTAGCGCTATCCTCGTCGCGTGGGGTGGGCGCGAAAACTCACATCGGCGGCTGCGGCCCCGTTGCCAGAGCCGCAGCCGTCGAGGAGTGCCCTCAAAGTTCCGAAGGCAGGCGAACACCAGAATATCGGGTCCAGCGAGGACGGCTGGTCGCCGATATGTTTCCCCCGTATCGCCTGCCGGGAGCTTGTCGCGGAACATTCGAAGGCTCCGACACGTTCAGCTTGCGCTGATCGCGCCGGCTGCAGCAGCAAGCATCCCCCGATACCGGCTGCGCGCAGTCTTGAAAACCTGAAATCTGTGTTGGGGGAGGGAGCACCACAGTTCAGTGATTTAGGGGAACGAGGGCGGCGATTTCTTCCCGCATTCGGGCCCCACGATCGATTGCTGATCGATTGCTGAAAACCGCGCCGCGCCCGGTCGGGCGCCGGTCGATCAGGGCCGTGGCGGCTGTGGCGGCGGCGACGACTGCGCGGGTGCGGGCGCCAGCGCGCCTTCCACGCCGTCGCAGGCGCGCGCGTCGATGGGAAACCAGACCGTCGTCGGCTGGCGGCAGGCTTTGAGCTGTCGCTCGAGCACCCTTTTGCCCCACTTGCTACCGGGGTCCATTTTCGTCGGCAGGCACTTGCGGCCCGGGTCGCAGGAGTAAGCGGCCCAGCCGGCGGCGTCACCGACACCGAACGCCACCACTGTGACCGGCCCGATGGACGCCATCAGGACTGCGAGAACGAACGATTTGCCAAGCGACGGGAACTGACCGCCCAACGCGCTGCCGGCGCAGCGGCGCGTGTCATCGGGGCCGACGTCCTTTGTGCCAGCGCCTTCGCCGCCGCGGTCGACGCAAGGTTTGATGCCCTGGGACTCCCAGCTTTCCAAGCCGAGGGCCTTGTTGACAGAAACGATCGATTCCGCCATCTCCTTGGCGACATCGGCCGGAACCTTGGTCGTCACCTTGCCGGACGCCGTGAGTGTCGTCGGCTGGCCGGCAAGCAAGACGCCGATTGCAAGTGGCACGATCAGCATGACTGGCCGCCGGCAATCATCAAGCCGGACCAGCCCCGGCGCCAGAAAAAATGGCCGACAGTTGACGATGATCCCGTGAGACCACATACTGTCTTTCTGGAATGAGGTTTCGTCCTGCCTTCGCGACAACGCGAAGTGCGCCAGGGACCGGTTGGCGGCGGTGCTGTCTGAACGGGTTTCGCACGGACAGCCACCCCCAACACAAGAGACCCCGATAGGCCCGCAAGTCATATCCTGACTGCATGGCGCGCGGCCCCGGCGTCTCCTCCAAGAAGAAGGACCGTATTTTCATGACCGCTCTCTCGTTCGCTGACCTTGGTTTGATCGATCCCCTGCAGCGCGCGCTGGTCGCCGAAGGGTATTTGAACCCGACGCCGATCCAGGCGCAGGCCATCCCGCACTTGCTCGCCGGCCGCGACGTCCTCGGGTGTGCGCAGACCGGCACCGGCAAGACGGCCGCCTTCGCGCTGCCGATCCTCGATCGCTTTGAACGCAGCCCGCGGGCCGCCGGCCGCCGCGGACCGCGCGCGTTGATCTTGACCCCCACCCGCGAGCTGGCCCTGCAGATCGCCGAAGGCTTTGCCGCCTACGGTCGTCACGTCAAGCCGACGCGCGCCGTGATCTTCGGCGGCGTCGGACAGGGTCCCCAGGTGGACGCCCTTCGGCGCAACGCCGACATCGTGGTGGCCACCCCCGGTCGTCTGCTGGATCTGATGAACCAAGGGCACGCCCGCTTCGACGCTCTGGAGGTCCTGGTCCTGGACGAGGCCGACCGGATGCTGGATATGGGGTTCATCGATCCCATCCGTCGCATCATCTCGGCGCTGCCGCGCAAGCGGCAAAATCTGATGTTCTCGGCCACCATGCCGCCGGACATCGCCCGCCTGGCCGACAACATCCTGGTCAATCCGATCAAGGTGGCGGTGGCGCCGGTGGCCACCACGGCCGAGAAGGTCACGCAGTGGGTGTTGTTCGTCGGCCAGACCGACAAGCGAACACTGCTGAGCGAGGTCCTGCGCGATCCGGCCATGACCCGCGTGCTGGTGTTCACGCGCACCAAGCACGGTGCCAATCGTCTGTCGCAGCAGCTGGACAAAAGCGGCGTGCGCGCCGAGGCCATCCACGGCAACAAATCGCAGGGCGCGCGGCAGCGGGCGCTGGAGGCGTTCAAGGCCGGCCGGGTGCGCGTGCTGGTGGCCACCGACATCGCCGCTCGCGGCATCGACGTCGACGGCGTCAGCCATGTGATCAATTTCGACCTGCCCAACGAACCGGAAAGCTATGTGCATCGCATCGGCCGCACCGCGCGCGCCGGGGCGTCGGGCGTGGCGCTGTCGTTCTGCAGCTCTGACGAGCGCGGGTTCTTGCGCGGCATCGAACGGCTGACCCGCCAGCCCATCCAGGTCGTCGACCGCCATCCCTTCGCCGGGGCGCGGCCGGGGCGCGGCGATCGCGCGAGAGCCTGACCCGCGAAGACTAACCAACGAAGACTGACGCGGCGGCCTCAAGTCCGCCGCGTTCGCCGCCGAAGAACCGCAGGCAAGAATCCATGCCTGCCGTCGCCGCGCAATCCGATC
>DASXQB010000557.1:0-2339 GCA_036493295.1 Polyangia bacterium
GCCGGCGCGCAAATGGTGGATCGGCCTTGGCCTCGGCAGTGGATTCGGTTACGCCCACGGTGACGGCCTGGAGAGCCGCAAGGACCTGCAGCCGCTGTTTGGTTCGGGTGTCGGGTGGGCGGGGTTGGGGCAGGCCTCACCCGAAGTAGGGCTGCAGGTCAGCCCGTCGATGGCAGTGGCGCTGCAAGGCCGCAATCAATGGATCCCCCAGTCGGGCGCGGACTCTAAAGGCGCCGCCACCAGCGCCAACGCGGCGTTGTTGCGCCTGCTGTTTTTCTCCCAGCCGCGCGCGCTGCGCTTTTACGGCGGTCCCGTGGCCGGATACGGCACGTTTCGCTTTCTTTTCACCGCCCCCGAGCCAAGCGGCGGCGGCACTGCGCACGACACCATCAAAGGCGGACTGTTCGTTGCCGGCGGCGCCGCCGGTCTATCTTACGAGTTGACCCGGACCGTGTCTTTCATGGTTGAAACAAATGCTTTGTTCGGGTACTCCGCATTCTCGGTCGTTTGCGATTTAAACGCTGGATTGCAAATAAACTTCTACTGATCATATTGGGGAGCGGGAAAATGGCGCGTGTGACAATGAAAAAAAATGGGATGGTCGTTGTGGTGGGGTGTTTGTTGGTTGTCGGCGCGTGCACGCATTCGCAACCGAATTACACGATGGGCAGCGGCGGCAGCAATGGCAGCGGTGGCAGCAACGGCAGTGGCGGCAGCAGCGGTACCGGGGGTTCTGACAATGGCTCGGGCGGCAGCGGCGGCCTGCCGGTGTTCGGCACCGGCGGCAGCACGGGCACCGGCGGGACGGACAACGGCACTGGCGGGACGACCATCGACGCGTCAACGAACGACGCCCCGGCTAGCGACGCAGGAGATAACGACGCCGCCGATGATTCGGCTGACGCGGCCCCCGGCGACGACGGCGCCGTCGATCAGGTCAGCACGGACGACGCCGGTTTCCCCATCGGCGCGGCCATCGGCACTTGCATCCCCTTCAACTGGATTGTCACCGCCAGCAACTCGGCGCCTCTGGATCCGCCTGGCAATGCCGTCGACGGCGTCGCCACCACGCGCTGGTCGACGGGTGTGCCGCAAGCGCCCGGGTTGAACTATCAGATCGATTTCGGCGGCTTCGTTCAATTGAGCGAGCTGCGCCTGGACACCGGCGGCAGCCCCGGCGACTACCCGCGCGGTTATCAGGTCGAGGCGTCGTCGGACAACTTCGATTTCTCCAACGTCATCGCCAGCGGTTCGCCCGGCGACGTCGCGCCTCCCAACAGCGTCACCACCATCGACTTTCCGCCCACCGCCATGCGCGGCCTCATCATCCAGATGACCGGCACCAGCGGCAGCTGGTGGTCGATGCATGAACTGACCGCCACTTGCCACATCTCCGACGGCAATGGCGGCCTGACGACGGATCTGCCCAACGACAACCTGCAGTGCACCGCGGATCCCACTGCGACCGGCACGCCGCCGTTCACCCGCACCAACTGGACGGTGACCGCGTCCAGCACCAGCACCGTGGCCACCGACGTCGTTACCAACGCCATCGATGGAATGGCCACCACCCGCTGGAGCAGCGGCGTGGCCCAGGCGCCCGGACAGTTCTTCAAGGTGGACCTCGGTTCGTCCGGTTGCATCGGACATCTGGAGATGACCTCCCCAGGGACGGACTATCCCAACGCCTTCGTGGTCTCGGTGTCCGCCGACGACAACGTGTACATTCCGATCGCCAAAGGCGTCGGCATCAGTGACACCAAGATCGTCCTGCCGCCGCACAACGCACGCTACGTCCGCATCGATCAGACCGGCACCAGCGGATCGTGGTGGTCGATCAACGAACTGACGATCGCGCCGTAGCAGGCTCAGCGAGCCGCGGGTCGGTCCGCGGCTCGGGTCAGATCAACCGAAGCGGCCGGTGATGTAGTTCTCGGTCCGGGTGTCGCTCGGGTTCGAGAAGATCTTCGCCGTGACGTCGTACTCGACGAGTTGGCCGAAGCGCTGGCCTGTCGGGTCGAGCTCCGCGGTGTAGAACGCGGTGCAGTCGCTCGTGCGTGCTGCCTGTTGCATGTTGTGCGTCACGATCACGATCGTGTACTTCTGCTTGAGCTCGCGCATCAGCTCCTCGATCCGCGCGGTCGCGATCGGATCCAGCGCGCTACACGGCTCGTCCATCAGCACGACCTCGGGCTCGACCGCGATCGTGCGTGCGATGCAGAGGCGCTGCTGCTGGCCGCCTGACATCCCGAGCGCGGAGCTGCGCAGCCGGTCCTTGACCTCGTCCCATAGCGCCGCGCCGCGCAGCGACTTCTCGACGATCTCGTCGAGCTTCGCCT
>DASXQB010000558.1:0-4280 GCA_036493295.1 Polyangia bacterium
CGTGCTGGATCACGCGCTGGCCACCGTGATGAACCTAGCGGCGCCCGAGCTGACCGCCGGGCGCATCACCATTCACGATCCCGGCAAGCGCGAACGCACCCCGGATCGCCCGCTGGAGCCGCGCTTCAAGAAGCTTTGCCACCAGATCCTGGACAGCGCCTCGTGCTCTCCGGTGGCGATGAACGACCGCGCAAATTGATCAGCGCAAAATCGCAAACACTTTCGTGATTTGCTTTCTGTCAACCGGCGACGCTTAGAGCTTATCGACCAGCGACATCCCGAAGCTGGCGGCAGAGGCCGTCAAGGTGGCGTCGAGAGCATGATTTGCCAGGGCCAAATTGGTCGCGCTCTGGAAAGAATCGGCGTCCTGCTCGCGCGACAAGGAAGCGGTGGCGTCGACCTTGGCGGAGGCGGCCACCGTTTGCGCGGTCTGAAAGGCGTCCATCGACGAGCCGACCTTGGCCAGGGCGTTTCCCACCTGGTGAGTGACGGCGTCCAGATTTCCCAGCGTGGCGCGGACACCGTCGCCATCGTTGTTTTGCAGCGCCGTCGAGAGCGCCGACAACGTGGCGAAAAGATCAACGCCTCCGCCCGCGCCTTTCACCGCCACGTCGGCGCGAATCGAGGCGTCCTCGGTCACGCCGGGCGCCACCTCGACCTGGCGCACGTTGGTGTCGCCCTGATAATTCCCGGAGGCATCGAAGGGTGGCTGTGAATCCTTCATGCCGCCAAAAATGTAGCGCCCGTTGAAGTCGGTGTTCATCAACGTCACCGCCTGCTTGTTCAGGCTGTCCACCTCGGTGGCGGCGTTCTGGCGATCGGTGGCCGAATAGCTGTCGTTGCTCATCTGCACGGTCAGCTCGCGGACCCGGGCCAGCACGTTCGACAGTTGTTGCAGCGAACTGTCCGCCACGCCCAGCTCGTCGTTGGCCTTGGCAGCGCCCGAGTTCACGGCGTCCAGACGGGCCAGCGTGCTGCGGCCCTGAACGATCAGGCCGGCCGCCGTCGGATCGTCGCCGGGATGCGTGACCCGCTGGCCGGTGGACGCCTCGTTCGACGCCTGCAGCACCCGATCGCGCGCCGTCATCGAGTTGGTGGCGGCCATATCAAACATCATTCGTTCGGTTACGCGCATGGTGCTCCTCGGTCGGTTACTTGAGACTCATCAAGGTGTCCAGCATTGCATCCGTGGTGGTGATGACCTTGCTGACCGCTTCGAACGCGCGCTGGGCCTTGGTCATGTTCACCATCTCTTCGTCCAGGTTCACGCCGGAGACCGACTCGCGCATCTGGCTGAGATTGTCGGCGATGCCCTTGTCTTGGTCCGAGACGGCTTGCGACAGCTGCGCCTGCGCGCCGAAACCGGTGACGACGTTCTGAAGCGCGGTGGCGGCGTTGGTGCCGGTGGACAGAGTGGTGTTCTCGGTGTCGATCAGCGCCTGCATGTTGCGGCTGTCGCCGCTGGCGCCCGGAGCCGCCGACGCCGCCAGCAGCGATGGATCCGCCAGCAGGTTGGCGTCGACGGAGATGGTGCTGGCCGCGCCGGCCGATGAGGCGCCGACGGTGAACATTTGATGGCCGGTGGTGCCGTCGGCGGCGTAACCGGTGCTGTGTACGGCGTTCACCGCGTTTCCCAGATCAAAGGCCAGCGTATCGATGCCGTTTTCGGCGCTGAGGACCGCGCCGTCGCGCGCGCTGATCCCGCCGCCGAGTTGGCCGCCGATGGCATTGCCGGCGATGGTCACCGGGCCGGTGCCGTCGGCGCGGGTCAGTTGAATGGCCAGATGGCCGCCGTTCGACGGATCAGGGATCACCGACAGCTTGCCCGCCTTCTGCTCGCTGACCAGGGCGGCGCCGCCGGGCAGCGCCATCGAGACGTCACCCTGATCGTTGGTCACCGGCACGGCGCCGGTCAGCTGGCTCAGCTCGTCTTGCAGTTGCTGCCGCTGGTCCAGCAGATCGTTGGGCTGGGCCCCGGTGCTGCGGGCCATGCGAATCTGGGTGTTCAACGCGGCCATCCCCGCCGCGTCCTGATTCACCTGCGTGACCGTGCCGGCCAGCTTGGCGTCGACGCCGTCGCGCACGTCCTCAAGCGAGGCCGACGTGCGGTTGAACGTGCGGGTCAGTGCCTGCGCCGAGGCGACGGCCGCTTGCCGTAGACCCGCATCGCTGGGGTTCTGGGCGACGTCGCGGAGAGCCGAGTAAAACCCGCTCAGCGCCGCCGTCAAGCCGTCGCCACCGTCGGGATCCAGCGCGGTCACTGCGTTCAAGGCGTCGCTTTGCGACGACGAGAAACCTTGGGCGGAGATCGCGGCCGGCATCTGCCGCTCGAGGAATTGATCGCGCGCCTGGGTGACCGATTGCACGCCGACGCCGCGGCCAATGAACGAATTGCCGTCGAGATCAGCGGGCGTCAGCGCCTCCAGGTTCGCCGTCTGTCGGCTGTACCCGGGCGTGTTGACGTTCGAGATGTTCTGGCTGGCGGTGGCCGCGGCCGCGCGGTGCGCGTCCAGGCCGGTGCTGGCCTGCGAGAGAATCGAAAGAAGATCGGCGGCCACGTTAGGCCACCCGGCTGACGGTGCGTGACTGCCAGATCCCCGTCGACGATCCGCGGCGCGTGTACGCCGTGGGCGTGGGGTTCATCGCGCCCAGGTACGCGCGCACGTACGAAAGTGCGCGCTGGCCCAGGATGCGATTCAGATCGTCCAGCTCGGCCAGCGCGGCGGCCAGCGCGCGAATGGCGCCCAGGCCTTCTTCCAATCGGGTGGCCTGTTCAGGTTGCAACGCGCGTAAAGCAGCGGCGGTGACCTCTTTCAAACCCAGCACGGCGGCGGCGGCTCCCAGGGCGGCGGCCAGATCACTCTGCAGCCGGCGAACCTGATCGTTGAAAGTGGCGCGGAGGGCAGCCCGATGCACCAGACCGTCAACGTCCATGGTGCGAATCAGGGCGCGCTCTTGCCGCGCCCGCCCGACCTCGGCCTCCAGTGCCTTACGAATGCTGTCTACGACTGTGAGTGCCTGTTCGAGCTGGTTCATTTTCCTAGTGGCCGATCATCTCCCGCAATTTTGCGTCGACCTCGGCCGCCTGCAGGATTTCATCTGCGACCTGAGATGGGTCGGGTTTGAACCCGCCCGAACGCACTTGCTGCTCGATCTGTTTCAGGCGACTGATGCGCGAGCTACCGGCAGCCGATTGCGCCGTGGCCACCGACGCCTGCGCGTCGCGCGACGCCCGAACGTCCACTTTGTCTGTGGGTGGAGGCGCCGCCGGCGTTTCATTGCCGGCCACGCGATCCACTGCCCCGATTGGTGTCGTGTCTGTGACTTTCATGATGCCCCTCGACCATGCGGTTTACCCGCTATGGAGTCATCGACACGATCTCTGTATCTATTAAGAGCGCGCGCCGGATCGACGGGCCTTTCGTTCACTCTCACTTCAAAGTGCAGGTGCGGGCCGGTCGCACGTCCGCTCATACCGGCGCGGGCGATGGGCTGCCCTGCCTGGACGGTTTCTCCCGGCGTAACCAGCAGTTCCGAGGCGTGGGCGTACAGCGTGGTCATGCCGTTGCCGTGATCAATTTCGACCGCGTTGCCGTATCCGCCGCGCTGTCCCGCGCTTTTCACCACACCGCCGGTGGCCGCCAAGATCGGGCTGCCAGCCGCGGCGCGCAGGTCGACGCCGGTGTGGTATTTGCTCTCACCGTCGATGGGATCCGAGCGGCGCCCGAAGGCGCTGGTGATCTGTTCAGGCCCCGCCAGCACCGCGGGCAGCGCGCCCGCCGAGCTGGCCGTCAGATCGGGCGGCGACAGCGACGCGGCGGTGGTCTTTGGTTGCGGCGGCGCCGGCGATGCTTTTGCTGGCGGCCCTTCGCCGTTGTCAATTTGCCCCAGCGAATCTTCCAGCATGCGGGCGACGCCGATCCCGCCACCTTTCGACACGGCCTCGGCCAGCGTCTCGACGAACATATCGGCGCGCACTTGTCCGCCGGCCACGTCGCTGGCTTTGAATGCGCCGCTCGACTGCAGCATCTGCCGCAGCAGCATGGCCTCCATCTGCTGGTAGGCATCGGCGGCGTCGCGCACGGGAGCGGCGGCCATCAGATGACCTCCACGTCGGCGTCGATGGCGCCGGCCGCTTTCATCGCCTGCAAGATGGCGATCAGATCGCGCGGGTTCGCGCCGAGAAGATTCAACGCCTTCACCAGATCCTCGACGGTGGTGGTAGCGGGCAGCGCGATGACCGGCTTTTCTTTTTCCTTGGCGTCGACGGCCGCCTGCTT
>DASXQB010000559.1:0-10062 GCA_036493295.1 Polyangia bacterium
TGGCCAGTCCGATGCCGCGCGCGGCGCCGGTGACCACCGCTGTCGATCCGGCCAGCGTCATCGGACCCGCCCGCCCAGATTCGCGGCGGCCAGCAGGCGGGCCTTCAGATCGGGACGCTCGCGCATGTCGCCGACGAAGGCGCTGGTCACCACGCCCGATTGATCGTGTTTTTCGCCGGGGATGGCCAGACACATCTGCTCGGCTTCGATCACGCAGCCGGCGCCGCGCGCCTGCAGGTGCCGGCACAAGCTGTCGGCGATCTGGTGCGTGGCCCGCTCTTGCAGCGTCAGGCGGCGGGTGAAGCAATCGACCAGCTCGGCCAGCCGCCCGAACCCCACCAGCTTGCCGTTCGGAATGTACGCGACGTGCGCCACCCCGCGGTAGGGCAGCAAGTGGTGCGGGCACATCGAATGAAAGCGCAGGCCGCCCACCACCACCACGTCGGGATCGACCTCGCCCACCACCGGGTCGCCCAGGATGGCCGCCGCATCCATGGCGTAGCCGGATAGGAACTCCGTCGCCCACAGGCGCGCCACGCGGGCCGGCGTCTGCGCCAGATCGCCGTCAGCAGCCGGGTCCAGGCCCGACGCGCGCAACAGCGCCGCCACCGCCGCCTGCAGCGCCGCTTCGTCGGACACGTTCAGTCCAGCCGCTGCGGCGCGCGCGGGATCTGTTCGTCGATGGGGCGACGCGAGCCAAAACCGCCGTCGACGGTGTGCCAGAAACGAATCTGTTTTTCGCCCAGTTTCCAGCACAGCAGGATGTCGTCGCTGCCGCGCCGGCCGGGAAAATCCACCAGGCCGGTCTCGATATCTTTTATCTGACCGCCCAGGGCTTTGACCCGTTCGATCTCGTCGGACAGCGCCTCGTAGAAACCGCGCAGCACCGCCTTGGCCTGGCGCACCTCCGGCGTGCCAGTGTCTTCCGCCGAGACCTCGTCGCGTTTGCCGCGGACGCCGGCGCGATCCAGTTTCTCTTCCACGCCACGCAGGCCGGCGCGCAGCTGCAGGACGTCGGTGAAGATCCGTTCCAGCGTCGGAATCAACTCTTCGACGTCGCCCACGGTGAAATGCGTTCGCGCCATCGGGATAACTTACATCATTCTGGCGCCTGCAACTGTCCGCTGGCGATCGCCCGATCCGCTGGCGCCGCCGACGGTCAGTGTCTTTGCCGTCGTGACGCCGCTGCGCGGTCTAGGACGCCGCGCCTACTGGCAAGCGTAGGCGCTCAACGCAGGCGTGATGCCGTTGGCGGTCTCGCTACTGGTGTAATAGCCAAGGCCGTCGGGCCTGTATTCGGCGGCTTCGCCTTGCGGTTCGACGGCGACCGGCACGGTCATGAAAGTGCCGCCGAACACCGAGACCAGATCGCCGTTCGCCGGGCGGGTCAGCTCGTACAACGCCAGCTTGGTGCGGATGAGGATCCGATCGCTGCAAGGATGAAAGCTGCCCGCCGTCACCAGGCCGGCGCTGGCCGGCAGCGACAGCGTCGCCACCTTCACCACCGTCACCACCGTGTTCGCTTGCAAAGGCAGCGGCAGCTCGTAGACGGGCGCTGAAACATTGGCTTCTTTCAGCACGATGAAAACGCGGCCGGTCTGCGGGTCCACCAGCAACGATTCGGCGTTGTGCGGGCCGTCGGGATAGACGAACGGAAAAGCCTCGTAGGTGACGTTGATGCTGGCACCGCCGGTGGGCAACGTCTCGGGCTCGGCCACGCGGTAAATGGTGTACTGCTTGCGGTTGACGTCGTTGTCGCCGGTGTCGCTGAGGTACACGCACGATCCGACCGCGCACGGCCCCATGGCAATGTCTTCCCAGTCGGTGGCGGTGGCGCCCGGGAGATCCAGCTCGGCGCTAATTTGAGCGGTTTGATCCAGGGCGAAGAACCGCGCGCTGTCGCCCGAATCATTGTGGCCGTAAAGAATGCCGGGGTGGACGCGGCTGGCCGCCAGGCCGGACAGCTCGTGCAAGACCGGCGAGATCAGGCCCAGCGATTTCGGCGCGCCATAGGCAGCGCAGTGCTGACAGACCGGCGGCCCCGTATCAACGCTGACCACGTCGGCAGGCGTCGGCACGTCGCTGGCGTCGTCGCTGGCGTCGTCGCTGGCGTCGTCGGACGCTGGTGTGTCCATGGGATCGGGCTCGTCCGCCGCGCCGTCGGGAATGTCGTTGCTGATGGGAACATCCGGGATGGCGCCGTCAGCGCGGGCGTCCACCTTGTAGCCGCCGGTTCCACCGGTGACCACCTGCAGGCCGCCCTCGTCGATCTCGCAGGCGGCAGCGGCCAGGGCCAGATAAATGGCCAGTATCGGCCAGTCTTTTCGCAACCGCGGCGCCGGCGCTCTCATAGGTCTCCCGCGACTCGACACTTTCGCGAACAAACCTGAGCCGTCTTGACGCAATTCAGCAGCACCGTTCGCTGTAAGAGCGTAAACACTTTGTGAGCTGATTGATAGTTCTTCAGCGTCGCTGATCAGCGGGACGATTCGGTCACCGCGGCCGCGGGCGCCGTCAGCGCCGGTCGCCCAGGAAGCCCGGGTGCGGATACAGAGGCGGCTTGCGGAAGCGGCCGGTTTGCCGGCGAATGTCCACGTCATCGAACAACAGCGACGGCGTGACGATCGCCGACGGAATGCCGCTGAACCCGCTGCCACCGTCGATGTAATCGTAGACCACCGGCTCGCGCCCGACCGCCACGACGTCCTTCAGCGCGCGCGGCAACAGATTCTCCAGCGTCAGGCCGCGCACCAGCGTCTCCTTGCCGTTCTGCACGCGATAGACCACCAGCGGTCGCACCGGCGGCGGTCCGTGGTTGCCGCCCAGGCCAAACGAGAACAGCAGCGACAGGTCGTCGTTGTCGCCGCCCAGCCCCACCACATTGGGATCTTCCAGCAGGCGCACCACATACGGCGTCACGCCGCCGCCCTTGGCGAGCTTATCCAGCTGACCGATCAGCGCCGCCCGCGGCAGGCCGCCCTTGCCACTGATGATCAGGTTGCCCAGGTGCGCGCGCGGCGAAGTGAAGCGCGACCCGCGGGCGTGGCCGTTCGAATGCGGTATCTCCTGGCGCGGCGTCCGCGACATCAACAATGAGCGCAGAATTCCTGCCTCGACCAGCGAGATCCGACGGGCCGGCACGCCCTCGTCGTCGGCGCGGTAGGCGCCGAACAGCGGCAGCTTGCCAGGGCCGAGCTCCAGCAGGGGATCGTCGACCGCGGACAGCAGCGGCGAGGCGACCTTCTGTCCCAGTTTGTTCGCCAGCTCGCTTTGTTCGTTGCGCTCTTCGCTGCCGGCGGCGGCGGTCTTGGGCGGCGGCGTGCCGGCCAGGTTGTCGCCCAGCAAAAGCTTGATGATCTGCGCCGCGGCCGGTCCCTCGAACAGCACCGGGCCCGAACCGCTGGCCGCCACCGGCGCCGCGCGCATCGACGTCAGCTCGGTGGCCATGGCCCGCACCGCTTTTTCCATCTCTGGCAGCGGCGGCAAGCCGGCGACGGTGATCGCGTTGAAGGGCACAAAGCTGTGCAGCTTCATCCCGTCGTCGGCTTGCGCTTCGGCGGTCACCTCGATCCGCACGGTGCGCTGATGGTCGTCGATGAAAGTGCCGTCGCTGGCGGCCATGCGCCGGCGGATCAGCGCCGCCGTGGCCGTGACGTGCGAGCCCACCACCAGCGGAAAATCGCGGAACACCGCCGACAACCGCTCGGTCAGGAGGCGCAGCGACTCGACGTCGGCGTCGACCGTGGCGGGCGGCAGCGCGACGTGGGCGGGCGGCTCGACGGAAAAATCGCCCAGCGTGGCGTCATCGTCGGCGCTGGCCTGGCTGGCCGCCGCCGCTCGCTTGCGGGCCAGCACCTCCACCGCCGCCTTGTATGCCTCGTCGGTGCGCAGCCACAGCTCGCGCCGCAAGGCCGCGTAGTCGTCTTCGATCGGCAATCCGGCAAAGCGGGCGCCGCTGCCTTCAAAGTTGCTGTTGTCGAAGGTTGGATCGCCGACGCGCAGGTCGGTGCGCAGCACCCGGGCCACCGAGCGATTGGCCGCCGTGGGAGCGCCGAAGGTGGCGGCGGCGACCAGCTGATCGACGTCGCTGATGGTGTAGGCCAGGTAATACGGCCGCGGCTCGTCGCCCAGGCGCAGCTCGGACATCGACCGGGTCAGTTCGTCTTGCAGCGCCTTGCGCACGCTGGCGTCGTTGGTGTTCACGCGCGCGTCGGCTTCGATGTCCACCCGCACGCCGAAACCCAGCGATAGCAACGCCGCGACGGCGACGGCGGCGCGAGGCCAGCGGGCGATCATGGACGCTCCTGCTTGGTTGGCGGCACGCGTCCAATCGACGGTGCTGGCAGCGCGGGTGGTTTGTCGTTGCCCTTGTCGCGCCGTTCGATCTCGATCTGATCCACCAGCAAGCTGGGGCTGGTGGCCGACACCGGGACAAATCCGGATTCGGCCCCGCAGTATCCGTTGAAGGTCTGGTAGTCGCCGGTGGCGGCGTGAATGCGCGACAGCGCGGCCAGCGGCGTGCCGACCACGTCGACGCCGCGGACCAGCTCGTCCGGCCGGCCGTCGACCCACACGCGGTAGACCAGAATCGGCAGTACCTTGAAGGCCTGCGGGCCGCCGCGCGTGGTGTTGGTGAACCCGCCCGAGATGTCGCGAAACAAAAGTCCGTACGGTTTGCCCTGGCGGGTGGCCACCTCACGCAGCAGGCGGCGCAGCTCATCGGTCGACACCGCCGTCGCCGGCTGCACCACCAGGTTGCCCTGGCGCGACACCACCTGCCGCCCTTCCTGGCGGCGTCCGTGCCCGTTCGACTGGCTGAACCCGCGCGTCGGCGATCGGCTGAGCAAGAACGTCTTCAGCACGCCGTCCGCCACCAGCGTGGCCCGCTGGGCTGGCACCGCCTCGTCGTCGAAGTGATAAAAGCCGTTCAGATCGACGCCGCCGATGCGGGCCAGCGTCGGATCGTCGTAGACGGAAATGAACGACGGCATCACCGGCTCGCCGATCTTCTTGGCGAAGGTCTGTCCTTCGTCGTCGTTCTTCTGGCGGTGGCCTTCCACCCGATGGCCGAAGATCTCGTGAAAGAAAACCCCGGCCGCTTTTCCTTCCAAGATCGCCGGCCCGATATAGGGATCGGCCAGCGGCGCCCGGCGCAGCGCCTTCAGATCGGCGATGATGGCGTCGGCGGCGCGGTTCATCTCGGCGTCGGAGGCCAGCTCGGCGAAGGACGCGGCGTCGAAGCTTTCGAATCGTTCCAGCTCCATGCCGTCGTCGGCGTGAGCGTCGGCTTGCAAGCTGACCCGCACGAAGGTGCTGCCGGTCTGAATCACCGCGCCCTCGGAGTTCAGCAGCCAGCGGGTCAGCCCCACCACCTGCAACGTCACCTGCGAATCCAAGATCTCGCCTTGCCCGCGAAAACGCGCCGACAGCGTGCGCAGCTTTTTTTCCCAGGTCGGAACATCCGCTCCGATCTCCGCCGGCTGGCCCAGGTAGACCACCGGCTTTTCGCGCGAGAAATCGTCGGAGGCGTCTTCGTCGGCGACCTTCAGCGTCTTCTGGGTCTTGATCTTGACCAGCCGCTCGGCCGCTTCTTTGTAGCGGCGATCGGTTTCGATCCAGGCCACCGCGCGCAGCGCCGACGCATCGTCGGTCAGCGGCAGCGCCGCCCCGCGCCCGCCGAAGGCCGACGAGAAGTCCATTCCTTCCGAACGAATGTTGTGCGTCGAATCGAGCTTGTAGTCGCCCACCCGCACGTCGGTGTCCAGCGTGCGCGCCCGCCGTTCGGATGATTGCACCAGCGCGCCATAGCTGGCCGACACCACCACCTCGCGGCGATCGCTGACCTCATAGGCGATGAAGTACGGCGGCGGCTTGCCTTTCGCGCCCAGCTCCTTCATCGCCCGGTGCAGTTCGTCTTCCAGGGCGCCCAGGCCCGGCGGCTTGGGCGCGCCACCGCCCGAGGTGGGCGCCACCGCCACCAGCAGCGGCCCGGCGGCGCGCGCTTGGCCAGCGACGGATACGGCAGACGGCGCGACGGCCGCCGGTGACACGGGCGCCGCGCAGCCGGCCAAGAACGCGACCACCATCCAGCGAGTCAGGGACGAACGGACGAAGCGCTGATTGGTTTCGATCGGGAGAGACGGCATCTGGGTGTGTGTCTTAGCAGGTCAGGATCTCACGGCCAGCGCCCGCGCGCCACGGCCAGCGCTGGTCATGCTTCGCCGTTGATGATATGTGGGCGTCCAGCAGTAACAGCGAGAACCCTCGGAGGATCCTCATGGACGCATTGACTAGCCCCGCTCTTGTCCCCTTCCTTCTGCGTTGGGCACACGTCCTCTTCGGCATCATCTGGCTCGGCCACCTGTACTTCTTCAACCTGGTGAACGTTCCGTTCCAGGGCGGCCTCGACAAAGAGCTGAAGCCGAAGGTCAACCCGGCGCTGCTGCTGCGCGCCTTCTACTGGTTCCGCTGGGGCGCCATGTACACGTTCATCTTCGGCTGGGCGCTGTTCGGCTATCACTACCTCGGCCCGGAGCACAACCTGACCTTCCCCGCCTCCGAAGGCGGCGGTATGACCGGCCGAGCCATGTGGATTCTGTTTGGCGGCCTGCTCGGAACGATCATGTGGTTCAACGTCTGGTTCGTGATCTGGCCGCGCCAGAAACGCATCCTGGGCGGATTGGCCGCCGGCAAGCCCGATCCCGACGCCGCGGCGCTGGCCGCCACCGCCGGCAAGGCGTCGCGGTTTAACACCTACGCGTCGGGCCCGTTGCTGTTCGGGATGGTGGGCGCCACGCATTTCACCGTGATGAGCTTCCCGGTGCTGCTGGTGGTGTCCATCATCGGCTGCGGTTTCTGGTTCGGGATGATCAAGCGATCGTTCAAGGTCAAGACCACGGTCTAGCCCGTCTTCCTGGGCGGCTAACGGTTCGCCGCCACCGCGATGCTGAGCACCAGCGCGGTGGTCAGCACCCCACCGACGGCGATCACCAGCGGCCAATGGTGGCGCGCCCAACCAGCCGGATCGTCCTCCAACCGGGGGCTCGGCGACGGCAGCGGCGCCACCAACACCGGCGCCCCCGGACGCGGCGGCGCCAGCGGTTCGTTGATCGCGTTCGTCGCTGAAGCCGGCGATGGGCCCGTCGCCAGCGCATCGTTGCCGCTGGACGGGCCAAGGCCCAGGTGGTCGATGTGGCGCGCCTCCTCGCAGAGGCGCAGGACCGTGGCGTCGACGGTGCCAGCTTCGACCGGCAAGGGCACCACCGCGGCGTCGTGTTTGATCCCGGTGGCATCGATCAAGCGGATCTCCAGCTGCAGCGACGGCGCGCCCAGTTGCACCTCGCCGACCAGCGCGAACCGGGCACCCATGCGGCGCGCGTGCGCGCCGGCCACCTGATCGTCGATCACCAGCGGCGGGCGCGACGGGACCGCCAGCTCCTGCGCCGGGCGATCCAGCGCCACCACCGCGCCCCAGGGCGCATAGCCGACCTGTTCGACGTGAACCAAATGTTCGCCGTAGACCACGTCCTTGAAGATCGCGCCGCCGCCGATGGACAGCGCGGCGCCACCGTCGAAAGCAACCGTGGCGTCTGCCGGACCGCGCACGGTCAGCACGCCGTGCGCTCGCCCGTGCACGTCGGCCAAGGCGCGCGCCCAATCGTCCATCACCTGCGGCGGCGTCTCGCGCGGGTTCAAGGCGCGCCTGGGCGTGAGGATCACCGCCCGCACGTAATCAGCATAGGCGCGCGCTTGCGTCGCCTGATCCACCGACCGTTCCGGTTTCCAGTCCGCGCGCGCGATGGTCATCCCGCGATAAAGATACAGATCCGATAGCAGCGCTGTGCTGATGCCGGCGCCGCCGCCAGCCACCACGGTGTTGGCCGCTTCGTTCAGCGGGTGAACGGCGTCGTCGAAGCGCAGCTTGCGCACGCGATCCTTGGCCAGGGCGATGGCCTCGACCGCTTGCCCCGCTTGCGCGGGCGGCGCCGCGATGTCGATGGTCTCCATCGGCAGCAAATGGGCGTGCTGGGTGGCGGCGGAAAACAGCCGCGAGGCCAGTTCGTTGAACGGCGCGTCCGGCTGATGGGCATAGATCGAATAGACAAGCGGCGCGGCCGCATCAGCAGCCTGCGCCCGCCCCGCTGCCGCGGCCAGGGCCGTCACGCCAAGCCCGATCACCGCCGTCACCACCCGCGCCCGACAAACCGATCGGCAAATCATCCTCGGATTCTGCGCCACGATCGGCGCCGGTCAATTTCGTCGCCGGCGCCCGACGTGGACGGCGGAGCGGCCCGCCGGTATACAGACGGTATGGCACCGCAATCGGCCGATCGGCTGGCGGGGTTCGGAACGTCGATCTTCACCGAGATGTCCAGCCTGGCGGTCAAGCACGGCGCGGTGAACCTGGGGCAGGGCTTCCCGGATTTCCCGGCGCCCGACTTCATCAAAGAAGCGGCCATGCGGCACATCCGCGAAGACCGCAATCAATACGCGCTCAGCTTCGGTGTGCCGCGCCTGCGGGCGGCGCTGGCGGGCAACTGGCTGCGCCGCCACGGCGAGACGCTGGATCCCGACGCGGAGATCACCGTCGCCAGCGGCTGCACCGAGCTGTTGCTGGACGCCATGCTGGCCTTCGTGAACCCCGGCGACGAGGTGATCGTCTTCGAGCCAGCCTACGACGCCTACGTCCCCGACATCCTGATGGCCGGCGGCATCCCGCGGGTGGTGCCGCTGCGCCTGCCGCGCTGGGAGTGGGATCCCGCCGAGCTGCGCGCGGCGTTCAATTCGAAGACCCGCGCCGTCGTGCTGAACACGCCGCACAACCCGACCGGAAAAGTTTTCTCGCGCCCCGAGCTGGAATTTCTGGCCGGCCTCTGCCGCGACAACGACGTCCTGGTGGTGAGCGACGAGGTCTATTCAGAGATCACCTTCGACGGCCTCCGCCACATCCCCATCGCCACCCTGCCCGGCATGCGCGAACGCACCGTCACCATCGACAGCATGGGCAAGACGTTCAGCGTGACCGGCTGGAAGGTCGGCTGGGCCATCGCCGCGCCGCCGCTGACCCAGGCCCTCCGCGGCGTGCACCAGTTCGTCACCTTCACCAACTCGGTGCCCTTTCAAGAAGCGCTGGCCGACGCGCTGACCACCGCCACCGCCACCGATTTCTACGAGGAGCTGCGCGCCACGTACACACGCCGCCGCGATCGCCTGGCCGAGATCCTGGACGGCGTCGGCCTGACCACGCTGCCGACCCAGGGTGCGTACTTCCTGCTGTCGGACGCCAGCGCGTTCGGATTTTCCGACGACGTCGCCTTCTGCAAACACCTCTGCGTCGGCGTCGGCGTGGCCGCCATCCCTACCTCGGCGTTCTACGGCGATCCGCACAAGGCGCCGCTTCTGGCCCGCTTCTGCTTCGCCAAGCGCGATGAATCGATCGAGACCGCGGCGCTGCGTTTGCGGCGGCTGCGACCGTTGCACTGAACGTCACATCGGGCGCGCGCCGGGCGCTGATCTCTATTCCCAGGCGTCGAAGGTATCGAACTGCATGGAATACGTCGCCCGGCCCTGCGTGGCGCTGCGCAGATCCGTCGAATAGCCGAACATGCGGCGCAGCGGGATCTTGGCCAGGATGATCCGCTGCGCGCCGCGGAAGCCGACGTCTTCGATCTGGGCGCGGCGGGCGTTGAGATCGCCCAGCACGTCGCCGACGTTGGCCTCCGGGCAGCTCACCTCGACGCGCATGATCGGTTCCAGAAGGCGCGTGCCGGCGTCGCGCACGGCCTGGCGCAGGGCCTCGCCGACGGCGGCTTTCTCGCCGGCCACGTTCGAAGCGTCGGGGCGGTATTCAATGGCGGTGATCACCACCTCGATGTCTTCGATGGGAAAACCCTGCGGGCCCGAGCGCATCGCCTCGCGCGCGCCCTCCAGCGCGGCGTCCAGGATCGCTTGTGGTGTTTCGGGGATCTTGTGCGCGCCGGTCGTCACCGGCGCCTTGACCACCGCCAGGCGCAGGTCGTTGCCGGACTTTCTCGCGCGGGGAGCCACGTGCACGCGGGCGTG
>DASXQB010000560.1:0-3865 GCA_036493295.1 Polyangia bacterium
CTGCATGGCATCGGATCTGGCCGGCCACCAGTCGCTGTACGCCCAGCTGGGGACGGAGGCGCCGTTCGTGCGCGCCGACTGGTTCTGGGACACCGCCTCGCGCGCGCCGCTGTACGACATCCTGGTCGATCTGCCGGCGACGGTGAACACGCTGGCCCAGCGCCTGGGCGTCAACATCGCCAACGACATCAATCACCCGGGCCTGGCCGAGCCGAACAACCTGGTGCGCTTCGCGGTCAAGCGATCGGGCGTGTCGCTGCACAACCGCATGGCGGAACGTCACCTGGGAACGGCCGGGCAGTACCTGTGGATAAGCTACGACTTCAAGACCGACACCGGGCGCGAGGACATCTTCGCGAATCCGCTGGGGCCGACGGCAGTCGATCGCCAGAACTTCGTCCACACCTTCCAGAACGACGCCGGCGAGGTGATCTTCTCGATGCCGAACGGCCTGCAGGGCTACATGCTGGTCAACGGCGCGGGCAACAAGATCGCCGTCGCCGACACCGCCATCGTGCGCGACATCCGCCGGCCGGGCGCGGTGGTCGAAAACGGGATCTCCTGCTTTGGCTGCCACGGCAACGGCGGGATGATCCGCCCGCGCAACACCGACGAGATGCGCACCTTCATCAGCGCCAACGTGTCGGCCTTCCAGGTGCGCGAGTTCCAGGAGATCACGGCTTTGTACCCGCCGGTGTTCATGCCCGACGTGTTCGTCGCCGACAGCGCCCGCTATCGCGGCATCGTCAATTCGCTGGACGGCGGCGGCCCGCCGCTGGGCGCGACGGAATACACCGATCTGGTCGTTCTCGACGGTGAATACGAATCCAATCTGGGCTTCCGCGGCGCCGCCGCCGAGTTCAATCAGGATCCGGCCGCCTTCGAGGCCACGGTGCTGACCAACGATCCGACCAACCGGACCTTCCCGCGCACCACGGCCGATCCGCTGCTGTCGCGCGCCGACATGGTCTGCGCCTGGCGCGCGCTGGCCCCGAAGATCGAAGCCAAGCGCTTCTGCAACAAGACGTTCAACGCCGCTGCCATTCGGGGGTTGTGCCCATGATCGTACGAGGAAGCGCCCTGGTCGTCGGTCTTTTCGTGGTCACCGGCTGCGTCGGTCACCTGGAGTTTGATCCGCTGGCCGACGGTGGAACCGGAAACCCGCCCGCCACCAACAACGGCGGCGGCAGCAGCGGCGGCACCAACAATAACAACAACACAATCAGCGCCGGCAGCGGCGGCAACCAGGGCAACCAGGGATCGACCGGAACCGGCGGACAGTCACCAGCGGCTGGCAGCGGCGGCGCCACCGGCAGTGGCGGCAGCGCCACCACCGTCCCCGACGCTGGCGGCTCTGGTTACCCGACCGCCGATGGCGGCAGCACCATCGGCACTGACAGCGGCCCGGTGACCGCCGACGCGGGCACGGCGGCGGCGGGGGCCTGCCCGACCGGCGTCAACGTGCTGACCGACATCTTCACCAACCGCTGCGGCGGCTGCCACGGCGCCACCGCGCCGACGAAGAGCCTGGACCTGGTGTCGACCGGCCTGGGCGCGCGGATGGTGAACAAGACCTCAACTTGCAAGAGCCAGCCCCTCATCGCCGGCACGCTGACCAACGGCAAACCGACCGGTTTGCTTTTCCAAAAGTTGGCCGGCGCCGTCACCGACTGCGGCGTGCAGATGCCCGCCGGCGGCACGCCGCTCACCGACGCGGAGATCGCTTGTGTCACGGACTGGGCGGTCACCGCCGTCGCCAAGGTCACCGGGGGAAAGTGATGGTCATGAAAAAAAATCGGCGCTGGCATTGTTTGGTGACGACGGTCAGCGGGTCGGGATTGCTGGCGGCGCTGCTGGCGGCAGCGGCGGCGCCGGCGGCGGCCAGCGATCTGGCGCAGCGGGTGGCCATCGATTCGTTCCGCGGACCGCAGGGCGCGGTGGTGCAAGACGCCGTCGAGAGCGCGCTGCTGCGCCAGTATTACCTGGTGCCCGACGCGCAGGTGCTGGAGGCGGCGCGCAAGTCGGGCGTGCGCCTGCGCAGCGACGAAGACTTCGCCGAGGTTGGGCGGTCGCTGAACGTGGCAGCGTTCGTCACCGCGACGGTGAAGCGCAACAAGAACTGGCGCGTCGAGATGGTGGTCCGCAACGGCGAGACCGGCGAAGCGGTGGCTCGTTACGACGTCACCAACCGCCGCCTTGACGGCCTGGCCGCCACGCTGGCCCGGTCCACGCCGCACCGGCTGCAGGTGCTGCTGGCCAACCGCTCGACCGACAGCGCCGACGACGAAGACACCGAGGTGCGGGTGAAGGCTCGCCCACCGGCGCGCGCCCGGTCGCGCCAGCAAGACGACGACGCGGACGGGGACAAAGCGCCCGGGCCGGCGCGAAAACCCAACAAGGCCCAGTCCGACAAGGACAAGGAAGACGACGTCGAAGCCGAGACCAGCGACGAGAAGCCGCGCGACCTGCCCAGCGCGAACCTGCCGCGCCCGTATCTTGAACTGGGCGCCGGCGGCCGGGTCTTCAGCCGGTCGATGACCTTCACCGACAACTTCAGCAACATCCCGGCCTATCGCCTGGATCGCGCCACCGCCATCACCATCGAGATGGCCTTCCACCCGTTCGCACTGGCCGAATCCACGCGCGACGACTGGATCGCCGGCTTCGGCCTGACCGGCAACGTCACCTACGCCATGGGCATCACCACCGAAGAGACCGGCTCAGACGGGCGCGCCCGCACCGACGTGCACGGATACGAATTGGGCGTGCGCTACCGCGCGGCGCTGGGCCCGGTGGACATCGTCCCGCGCGGCGGCTACCTGGCCGAGACCTTCGCCGCCAACGTCGGCACGGTGGCGCCCGACGTCGACTACCGGGTGATCCGCGCCGGCATGGGCTTGCAGCTGGCGCTGTCCCGCCAGGCCTTCATGCGCGCCAGCGCCGATTACCTGTACGTGCTGACGGCGGGCCGGTTGAACGACGCCGATCGGTTTCCGCGCGCCGTCACCCGCGGCGTCGATCTGACCATGGGCGCCGGCTATGCCTTCAGCGACAGCGTCGAGCTGTTCGTCGCCGTGGGCCTGCGCCGTTACGGGTTCGATCTGAAAGTGCAACCGGGCGACAGCCTGATCGCGGGCGGCGCGCTGGACGAGTACGTATCGATGACCATGGGCCTCACCTATCGGCCCACGCTGGGAGGGAATTGATCATGGCGCGCCACCTGCAATCGCAACTGCCACCGTCTCACCCCACTGCCTGGAACGAAACCACCGCGCTCACCAAAACCGATGCGCGCCACGCACGCAGCAAACACACGCCGTGGCAGCACATCCGCCATCCGGAACCCGACGCTGGCGATCAGGGGCAGCGGCCCGCTCATCTGGACGCTGATCTCGGCCGTCTCGAGGATCGCTACGAGCTTTACGAGGAGATCGCCCGCGGCGGGATGGCCACCGTGCACCTGGGCCGCTCGGTCGAGCCGGGGGTGCCGCGGGTGGTGGCGATCAAGCAGCTGCACGCGCAGCTGGCCTGGAATCCCAGCTTCGTGGCGATGTTCTTGGACGAAGGCCGCCTGGCGGCGCGCGTGCATCACCCGAACGTGGTGGCGCCCCTGGATTTCGTGGTGCGCGCCGCGGAGGGCGAGCTGTGCCTGGTGATGGAGTACGTGCACGGCGAAACGCTGTCGCATCTTCTGAACCGCTCGATCCACGCTGGACGCGCGCCGACGCCAGCGGTGGCGGCGGGGATCATGGTGGGCGTGCTGCGCGGCCTGCAGGCAGCGCACGAGGCGACCACCGAAGACGGCGCCGCGCTGGAGATCGTTCACCGCGACATCTCGCCCCAGAACATCATGGTGGGCACCGAC
>DASXQB010000561.1:0-19049 GCA_036493295.1 Polyangia bacterium
GAACGCGCGCTGGCCGGCGAGGAGCTGTGGAAGAACGCCCGCAACTTCACCGGCGGCTCACTGAAGCTTCTGGATCCGCGCCTTGCCGCCACGCGCCCCTTGCGCGTGACCTTGTACGAAGTGGTGAACGGCGAGGCGGTCAAGGCGCTGCACTCGGAGAGTCTGTCCTGGCTGCGCGAACTGGGATTGCCGACGTCGCCCGACGTCTCGCTGGTCAGCGCGTGGGAGACGCTGGCGTCGACGGTGGCAGGGTGGGCCACGCGCAAAGGCGCGCTGCCGTACGAAGCGGACGGGCTGGTGGTGAAGGTGGATTCGTTCGCCCAGCGCCGGCTGCTGGGCTTCACCGCCAAGTTTCCGCGCTGGGCGGCGGCGTACAAGTTTCCCGCCCTGCGCGCGCAGACCCGGGTGCGCGGCATCGAGGTCAACGTCGGCCGCACCGGCGCCATCACGCCGGTCGCCGAGCTGGATCCGGTCGAGCTGTCGGGGACCACCGTCAAGCGTGCCTCGTTGTTCAACTGGGACGAGGTGCGCCGCCTGGACGTGCACATCGGCGATCAGGTGATCGTGGAAAAAGCCGGCGAGATCATCCCGCAGGTGATCGAGGTCGTGCTGAGCGCCCGCACCGGCGACGAACAACCGGTGGTGGTCCCCGACGCCTGTCCCAGCTGCGGAGCGCCGCTGACCAAACGCGAGGACGAGGTGATCCTGCGCTGCGAGAACGCGGCTTGCCCCGACCAGCGCTGGAAGGCGGTGCAGTTCTTCGCCCATCGCGGCGCCATGAACATCGACGGCGTAGGCGAGATGCTGGCGCAAGAATTAGTCCGCAAGGGTCTGGTGCAAGACGCTGCCGATCTGTTCGCCCTCACCGTGGACAAGCTGGTGCCGCCCGCCGACGCCGTGGACGCCGTGCGCATCGATCGGATGGCCAAAAAATCGGCTGAAAATCTCATCGTCGCCATCACGCGGGCGAAAGAAACCGCCACCCTGTCACGCCTGCTGATCGGCCTCGGCATCCCGCACGTCGGCACGGTGGCGGCGCAGGCCATCGCCGCGCGCTTCGGATCGCTGCAAGCGTTCGACGAAGCCTCCGGCGAGGAGCGCCGGCAGATGGTGGCGGCCATCGATGGCGTGGGCGAGGTGATCGCCCAGGCGGTGGCCGCGTACATGGACGATCCAACGCACGTGGCATTGATCGCCCGCCTGCGCGAACGCGGCGTCGAACCGATCGAGCCGGTGGCGGCGGTGATCAGCGACGGACCGCTGGCCGGCAAGCGGGTGTGCGTGACCGGCAAGTTGACCCGCGCGCGCAGCGATCTTCAAAAAGACATCGAAGCGGCGGGCGGCAAGTTCGTCACCTCGGTCGGCAAGACCACCGACATTCTTGTGGCTGGCGAAGACGTCGGGAAATCCAAGCTGGACGCTGCCCGCAAACTGGGAACGCAGATCATCGATGAGGCCGGGCTGGACGCCATCCTGCGTGGCGCGTCCGCTGCCGCGTCTTCACCGACGATTGATCAACCGGCCGGCTGAATCGCCGCCCGAGCGTCAGTGAACGGTGTCGGTGGTCGCCGGTTCGTCGTCGGTGTACATGCGCACCGTCTCGAACAGCTTGTCCAAGGCCAGCGGCTTGCGCAGAAACGCGCGCGCGCCGGCGGGGGTCTCGCGAGCGATGGCGCTGATGACGATGACGGGGATGCCCGCCAGGGCGTGATCGCGTTGCATCACCTCCAGGACTTGCTTGCCGTCGATGAAGGGCATCATCAGATCAAGGATCACCAGCCGCGGTCCACGTGAACGATTCTCGGCCAGGAACTGCAGCGCCTGGCGTCCGTTGCCCGCCGGCACCACGTCGTAACCCTCGGCTTCGAGCAGATCTTGCAAAATGTCGCGAATCTCGAAGTCGTCCTCAACAAGCAAGACCGTCTTACCCTGCGCCATCCGCGGATCTCCTTTCGCAGTCTTTCTACGGTGAGGTTGGTCCGCAGTTCCGTCAAGCATCATCGCGGGAAAAACTGCCGGTACCTGACCTTACATTGGCGACAAAGTAGAAAAAGTCGGCATCGCTGTGAACCTTCATAATCGGTTCGTTTGGCGGCCTCTTTTGTGTCGCTAAAGTTACGTCAGAACTTTGACGATAGCCCCCGGTGAGGGTCCCGTGAAATCTCCGACGCAGCCCAATTCAACCGCCCGGATCATCACCATCGGTGGTGGAAAAGGCGGCGTAGGAAAAAGCATTGTTTCGTCCAACCTGGCGGTGGCGATGGCTCAGAACGGCCATCGCGTGGTCCTGGTCGACTGCGATCTCGGCGCCGCCAATCAGCACGTCCTGTTCGGCATCGATCGGCCGTTACCGGGGCTGCAGGCTTTGATCGATCGCAAGATCGATTCGCTGACACCGGCCATGACGCCGACCGGGCTGCCCAACCTGCACCTGGTTGCGGGAACGGGCGCGTCGGTGGGCGCGGCCAACATCAGCCACGGCGAAAAACAGCGCATCATGAAAAAGATCCGCGCGCTGAACGCTGATGTGGTCATCGTCGACGTGGGCGCCGGCGTCAGCTTCAACGTGCTGGATTTTTTCGAGCTGGGGTCGCAGCGCCTGCTGGTGGTGACGCCGCAGGTGACGTCGATCCAGACGGCGTATTCGTTCTTGAAAGGCGCTGTGCTGCGCACGCTGCGCCACCATGCCGAGAAGACCGACGAGATCGAGCTCTTGGAACCGGCCATCACCAGCCGCGAGAACGAGAAGGTCGCCACGCTGCTGGGCCGCCTGCGCGAACAGCACCCGACGTTCGGCGAAGCGATCTTTCAAATTTTGGCCCGGTTCAATGCGCAGATCGTCGGCAATCAAGTCTTCGAAGAGAATCAGACCGGCATCTTTCACGCCGTGTCGCGCATGATCCAAGATTTTCTGGGCATCAGCGTGCCGATCCTGGGCTACGTCGGCGTCAGCCGCCGCATCCGCGAATCGGTGAACCAGCGCCGTCCGATGCTTCTGGGTGGCCAGAAGGACGAGAACGCCAAGATCTTCCGCGAAATGGCCGAAAATTTGTTGATGGAAGACGTGTCGATCGACGACCTGCTGATCGACGAGGACGACGGCGAAGTGGCGCCGGCACCGGCGACGCCAGCGGTGGCCGCCGCAGCGGGCGACACGGGCGCGGGTAAGTTGCAGCCGGAGTACACGCCGTATGCGCGCAAGCACCTGCGTCACCCCGTCGACTGGAAGGTCACGGTAAAGACCGCGGGCGGCGACGTGCCGGTGCGGGTGGTGGAAGTCTCCGCCGGCGGTCTGGCGCTGGAGAGCAGCGCGCGTTTCGAGATCGGCGAGCCCATGACCGTGGTGTTCCACCACCTGCCTGATCAAGCGACCGCGTTGGTGACGGTGGCGCGCCGGATTCCGCGCGGCTATGCCGTCGAGGGCGAGATGCCGGCGGCGGTGGCGGCCCTGGCCTCGTCCGGCGACGTCAGCAGCAGCAGTAGCAACCGTCTGGCCGGCTGAGCGACCGGCGCGCCGCTCCGCTATGCTGGGTGCATGGCGAAGAAGGCGCCGCCCGGATTCAACACGCCGTTTCGCGATCTGAAACCACCGGCGCGTCCGGCCGCCACACCTGCGCCTGGGCGTGCGCCGGCGAAGGCGCCCGTGAAAACGTTGGCCCCGGCGCCGGCCGTTCGCACCGGCGCGGCGCCGAGCGACGACGATCGCCTGTTCGAGCAAGCCATGCGCGGCGTGACGCCGCTGTCGTCGGCCGAGCGCTCGCAGCGCGCCGCGCCCTTGGTGGCGCCAGCGGTGGCCCCGTCGCGGGCGACCCTGCGCGCGCGGGCCCGCCGCGAGGACGCCTTGGCCGACGCCGATCTGGTCGAGTTGGTGGCGAAGCCCGGCCGTCTCACCATCGATGAAAACGGCGAGTCAATGTTTGGTTTCGGCGAAGGGGTCGATCGGCGGTTGCTGCGGCGCCTCTCCGCCGGCGACTACCCGATCGACGCCGAGCTCGATCTGCACGGCCTGCGTCGCGACGCCGCCATCGCCGCGCTGGAGCGGGCAATCAAGCACGCGCGCTCGGCGGGCGAGCGCTGCTTGCTGGTCATTCACGGGCGCGGGTTGAACTCTGGCGACGAGGGGCCGGTCCTCAAGCGAACGGTGGCCGAAGCGCTGGCGGACGGGGCGCTGTCGCGGCTGGTGCTGGCGTTTGCCTCGGCGCCACCGGCGGCCGGCGGGCCGGGCGCCACCTTGGTCCTGCTGCGCAAGCCGGCGCGCTAGAAGCGCCGCGCCGACGGCGTCATTTTGCTTTGCAGTCTGTCCGGGGTCATATAAATACGGCTTTGGTGCACAAACGCCGGCGCTGACGCGCCGGGATCCACGGGAGAAGAAGGAACATGAGCATCCGCATCGCGATCAACGGGTTCGGCCGCATCGGCCGTTTGGTGTTTCGGGCCCTGTACACCCAAGGCCTGTTTGGCAAAGAGGTCGAGGTGGTCGCCGTCGGTGACATCGTTCCCGCGGACAACCTGGCTTATCTGCTGAAGTACGATTCGATCCAGGGTCGCTTCGAAGGCACCGTCACCTCGACGAAGTCGTCGCCCGACAAAGAAGCGGACGACGTGCTGGTGGTCGATGGCAAAGAGGTGCACGTGGTCAGCGCCAAATCACCGGCCGAGCTGCCCTGGAAAAAATTCGGCGTCGACTACGTCATCGAATCGACGGGGCTCTTCACCGAGGCCGAGAAGGCCAAGGGCCACCTGGCGGCGGGCGCCAAGAAGGTGATCATCTCGGCGCCGGGCAAGAACGACGACATCACGGTGGTCATGGGCGTCAACCACGAGAAGTACGACGCCGGCAAACACCACATCGTCTCGAACGCCAGCTGCACGACCAACTGCCTGGCGCCCCTGGTCTACGCCGTGTTGAAGGAAGGCTTCGGTCTGAGCGAGGGCCTGATGACCACCGTGCACTCGTACACCGCCACGCAGAAGACCGTCGACGGTCCGTCACGCAAGGACTGGCGCGGCGGCCGCAGCGCCGCGCTGAACATCATCCCGTCGTCGACGGGCGCGGCCAAGGCGGTGGCCCTGGTGCTGCCCGAGGTGAAGGGCAAGCTGACCGGCATGGCCTTCCGCGTGCCGACCCCGACGGTGTCAGTCGTCGATCTCACCTTCAAGACCGAGAAGGCCACCAGCATGAAAGAGCTCAACGCCGCGCTGAAACACGCCAGCGAGACCTACCTGAAAGGCATCTTCGCTTATACCGACGAAGAGGTTGTCTCGAGCGACTTCATCCACGACGCTCGCTCCAGCATCTACGACGCGCTGGCTTCGATCGAATTGAACCAGCACTTCTTTAAGCTGATCAGCTGGTACGACAACGAATGGGGCTACAGCAACCGCTGCGTGGACCTGGTTCGCTACATGGCCTCGCGCGAGCAATAGCGCAAGGAGGCGCGCGCCGTCGTTCAGCGACGGCGCGCATACGCGGCGCGGAT
The DNA here is from genome assembly GCA_036493295.1 of Polyangia bacterium. Taxonomy (GTDB): domain Bacteria; phylum Myxococcota_A; class Polyangia; order Fen-1088; family Fen-1088; genus DATKEU01. The sequence continues at coordinate 5,481 of DASXQB010000561.1, forward strand.
GCCGTCGCCGGCGAAGATCGCCAGCGCCAGCCAGATCATGGCAAAGCCAATCCAGCGCGCCGGCGGCATGGTCTCGTGGGTGACGAGGACACCGCACAGAAACTGCAGCGTCGGCGCGATGTATTGCAAAAGGCCGATCGCCGTCAGCGGAATTCGGATCGCGGCGGCGCCGAACGCCAGCAGCGGCAGCGCGGTGATCACCCCGCTGCCCGCCAGCAGCAAGGCGTGCGTCGCGCCGTGGCCGCTGAAAGAGCTCGCTCCTCGCTGGTGCAGCCAGCCCAAATAGCCGAGCGCCGGAAGAAAAAGAACCAGGGTTTCGATGGCCAGGCTTTCGACGGCGCCGATCTGGGCCGTCTTCTTGATGAGACCGTAAGTGGCGAAGCTGCCCGCCAGTGCCAGGGCGATCCACGGCGGCCGCCCGTGACTGACCGTCAACACCACCACCGCCGCCGCCGCGCACACCGTGGCCAACCACTGTCCGATGCGCAGCCGCTCGCGGAAAATCACCACCCCCAGAAGCACACTGACCAGCGGATTGATGAAATAGCCGAGCGCGCTTTCGACCACCTGCGCGCTGTTGACCGCATAGATGTAGATCCCCCAGTTGATCGACACCATCGCCGCCGCCAGCGTCAGCAAGAGGAGCTTTCGCGGCGCGCGCAAGAGCCGCGGAAGCCACGACCAGCGCCGTCGGGCCGCCAAGATCGCCAGCACGGTCGCGAGCGACCAGACCATCCGATGGGCCAGGATCTCCAGCGCGCCCGCCGGTTTCAGCAAGGGCCAATAGAGCGGAAACAACCCCCACATGGCGTAGGCGCCGATGGCGTAAGCGGTTCCGCGGCCTCGTTCTGATTCGTGCATCACCACCGCAGTTCCGGCGGCGCGCGGATGATAGCGCAACCCGGCCCGGCGAAAGATTGGGAACCCGATCGCAAGGCGGTTGTCCCTGGTTTGAAGGGCAGGGACGCGCATGAGGATTCACCCGCTGCTCGCGGCATCGGCGCTGCTGTTTGCGAGCGTCACGGCGTTCGCCGTCACCGTGGTCGTTGAACACCGCAAGGCGCGCGCCCGCCGGCCACCGCCCGCGCCCGAGGTCGAGGACGCGCCACCCTTGCCGCGCTTGGTCTACCCGACGGTCGATTCGCCGCTGCCGGTTCTCGCGCCATCGGCGCTTGCGCCGGTTCCCACCGACGCGCTACGCGTGCACGTCATCGGACCGCACGGCGTCCGGGCGGACGGACTCCGGGTGTCGGTGGTTCGCCACGACGACGACGACAGTGACGACGACGCCGACGAGACAATGCTCGATGAGGCGGCGGACGATTCGGGCGTTTTCGCCGCCCAACTGACCCCGGGCGCCTACGACATTCATGTGTTCGCGCAGGGCGTGCGGGACGCCGTGCGGAAGGACGTCGCGACCGGCGCCGACGTCGTCGAGATCCGGCTCGAGCGCAAGCCTGTTCTCCTGGGCGCGATCGGTGCCGCCCTGGGCGAGCCCGCGTGCGACGATGTCGCGGTCACGCTGACGGACGCTGACGATGCCCCGATCGACGACGTCGAGGTGACCTCGGCGGACTGCACGTTCGTCGTCGAGAGTCCGCCGGCGGCTCCCTTCTTCGTCGTGGCCACCAGCGGCGCGCACAGCGAAAGAGTTCCAGTGATCGTGCCGGCGTCCGGCGATCCGGCGGTGGTTTGCCTGGGCCCGCCGTGCGCGACCGCCGCAGCGGCGGTGCTGGTCACCGTCGCCGACGCCGCCGGCGCTGAGGTCGCCGACGCGACGGTGTCATGGACGGTTCATGGCGACGGCCCGTCCGACTTCGCAGAGGGCGGGGCCTTCATGGGCCAGGGCCGGTTCTCATTGCCGAACCGTCACCCCGGCGAGACGCTGGCCATTGCTGCCCAGCGCCACGACGACCTCGTCGAGTCCAGCACGCTGGTTGCCACCGGCGTCACCGAGGTGCTACTGACCCTGCCCACCCGTCGACAGGAAAATCCGGCCCCACCGCTCGCGCGCAAACGCCACCAGGTTTCGCGCCTCACGCTTTACTGACCCACTATTTCAGCCAGGAGGCCGAGCTCTGCTCGGCCGGCTCGCCTTGTGAAATACGGGTGGGCCCGTGGGAGGGCCCAGCCCTCCCACGCTCTCTTTACTGATCCATCTTGGGCACCGGCACGGTGGAGTCGGCGGCGGCGCCGCAGAAGTTCACCTTCTTGATCATCGGCGGCGGATTGGCACGTTCGCGTTTGGCGGTGGCTTTCCGCGTACTGTACGTGCGCTGCACGTGTTCGTTGGACTTGCTGATCGCTGTTTGCAGCGCCTTCCAGGCCGCCAGGTCCTTTGGGTCGGCGCCAGCGGCCGGATCGGGGACCATCGCCACCAACGAGATCAGATCTTCGATCAACGTGGCCGGCGATTTCGGATCGGCCAGGGCCTCGGCGGTGGCGGGCACCAGCACGTTGTCGCGGAACTCGGTCAGGTCGTCGGCGTCGACCTGACACCACAGGATGCGCGAATGAAACGCCGCCAGCGCCGGACCAGCCTCGGCGCGCGGCTGGTGCAAAAGTTTCTTCAGCGGCTCGTCATAGTCACCTTGCGCCTCGCCGTACGAGCTCAGCATGACGTCGACCAGCTTGCCGCGGCACTCCGGGTCGCAGGTGACGCCGCCCAGGTACGACACCAGCCAGCGCCGGTGATCGCCGTGAAATTTTTCCAGCGCCGCCGCTTCGCCGCCGGTGACCAGCTCGCCGGTGCGCGCGGTGGCCAGCACCAGCGCGGCGACCAGGCGGGCGCCGACCGAGGTGGCCTCAAATTTCTCGATCTCCTTCCACTGCCGGCGCTCGTAAAAATCTTGTAAGACCGGCTCGAACAGCCAGGCCATGGTGCCGGGGTGGGCCTGTACCTCGCGCTCGTCCTTCAGCAGCACCATCGGCCCGCTGCCGACGGCGCCAGCATCGACGGCGGCGGCGGTCTCGTCCTGGACCACCTGGGCGATGGAGTCCGACCGATCGGACAGCTTGTCGTCCTTGCAGATCTCCGCCGCCCGCTGCACGCCGAAACGCTGCAGGCAGGTCAGCTTGAACGCCTGGGCCAGCTGCAGATAATTCTTGTTGGCGGTGCTGGCCAGGACGGCGCGCATGTACCCGGCGTTGTCCTTGCCCAGCTCCAGCGCGTACGACACCGCCAGCTCCGGATCGATGATCGCGCCGCGGGTCAGCGACAGCAGCACGCCGAACCGCTGGTCCGCCGACGTCGGGCCCTGCGACGACAGCACGTTCAGGTTCTTGGACAGGATCTCGGCGCGGGCGATGCGCCAGTCGTTGTCGGCCTTGGTGCGGGCGATGGCCTGTTCGGAGCGTCCGGTCTCTGCGGCGGTCAGTGACTGCCGGTATTGCCAGATCGACGTCGCCACCAACCCCGCCACGCCGATGACGAAGCTGGACAGGAAGCTCGAGTACGTCTGGATGAATCGCCCGATCTTCGAGAGCTCTTCGGTCGCCGTCGGTTTGTCCATCGGACGGTGAAGATAGCTCGTCCGTCGCGCGATTGTCTGGTAATGGTTGCCCCTCGCTTCGGGGCGTGGCGCGATGAGATGGCTTGAGCTGCCGCAGATCAAATGGGCGGTGCCGATCCCGCTGCTGCTGGCGCTGGCGCCGTTGGTCTGGTGGTTTTTTCGCGACACCTGGCGCGCCTTGGACGCCGACGCCTTCGAATACCGGCGCGACCTGCACGCCCGCGGCGCCGTCGACTATCGCCCGCTGCTGGCCCTGACGCTGGCGGTGCTGGTGCTGACCATCCAGGAGTACTACAGCCGCTACGATTTCTACGTCCACGTGCTGCACAAATGGCTGCAAGCGCGGGAGGACGCCAATCCCACCGGCTGGGTGAACCTGGCCGTCTACGACGAGCTTTACCTGCGCACCTTTTGGGGGCTCTTGCGCGTGGCCGGCTATGCGTTGCCGCTTTTGGTGTGGCCGATTTTTTTTCGGCGCGATCGCTTCATTGATTTCGGCCTGCGCCCGCAGGGATTCCGCGACCACGCCTGGATCTACGCCGTGTGCGTGGTGGTGATGGTGCCGGTGCTTTTGATCGTCAAGCGTCAGCCCGACTTCGGCGCCTACTACCCGATCTACAAGCTGGCCGGCCGTTCGTGGTTCGACTTCTTCGCCTGGGAGGCGATCTACCTGGCCCAGTTCATCGGGCTGGAATTTTTCTTTCGCGGCTTCTGGCTGCGCGCCACGCGGGCCTTCGGGGCCGGGGCCATCTGGTCGATGGTGGTGCCCTACTGCATGATCCACTACGGCAAGCCCTATCTGGAAGCATGGGCGGCGATGGCGGGCGGAGTGGTGCTGGGATCGCTGGCGATGCGCACGCGCAGCATCTACGCCGGGCTTTTGCTGCACGCCACGGTGGCCATCTTGATGGACATCCTGGCGCTGGATCGCCGCGGGCAGCTGCCGTCGCTGCTGGCGCCGGGCTCGTCGCGGCGGTTCATCTTTCTTTACTGGCACGCGCTGATCTGGATCGCCTGGGCCTTGGCCCTGGGCGTGCTGGCGCTGGAGATCCGGCGCCGCCGGCGCGCGCGCTTGTCACAAAGCGCGCGCGAGGCCGAGTCGACTTAACCCGGCCTCGCGCGTTTTTCTCTCGTCAACGGTCTGTCGTTACTTGGTGGCGGGGGCGTCGGCCTTGGGGGCGTCGGCTTTCACGTCGCCTTTGGTCGCGTCCTTGGCTTTCTTGGTGTGCTTCGCCTTCTTGGTGTCCTTCGCGTCTTTCGGCGCGGTGCCGTCGGCAGCGGGGGCCTGCGCGACGATCTTGTTCGGCGTGTTGTGCTTCGCCATCGGAGCGGCGAAGGCGCTGGCGCCCGACAGAGCCAAGAGAGACAGACCGAACATGGTGTTGCGAATCATGGGAATCCTCCGGGGTGAACAGTTGTGGTTGCTTGCTTCTTCTGGCACCGCCGGCGATCCGTCGGTGTGTTGCTGTTCACTGGCTATTGCAGCCCCGGTGCCAGTTACCAGCGCTCGCAAGTCCCGGTCTTTGGCGGCCGTCGCCGCCGGTGCGCACCAAGGTGGGGCGTTTTCGTGTGCGCGCCCTGCAAAAGCGCGACGTGCGCGCGCGCAGCGTCGCCGCTAGCCCCACCAGTACGACAGCTTCAGCATGATGACGTCAGCCGCCGACGACGAGCGCGACAGCCGTCCCAGATCCAGCGTGCCGGCGCCCGCGGTCACGGTGGTCACTGGCGTCTGCGCGCGCGTGTAGACCAGATACGCCGTCGAGCCCAGGCGATATTCCCAGCGCAGGACGATATTCACGTTCAGCGCCGCCTGCGCGATGTCGGGATCGGGCGGGGCATCGCCGGCTGACAGCGGCTGCAATTGATCAAGATAGATGCGGCCGCGCGCGGCTGTCTTTGGCGCCACGGCGAAATCGGTGTAGTGCCGCGAGGCCAGAAAAATCTGGGCGTAGGCCTGCAGCGACAGTTGCGGCGTGAAGGTGTAACTGCCGCGCGCGGTGAGGCCGGCGCTGCGAGCCAGCAGGCGCCCGTAGATCGGATCGCCGCCGCTGGTCGTTGCATAGCCGACGTAACGGGGCTCGCCGCTGGACGAGGTGAACGCGGGCAGCAGATCCAGCTCAAGCTGCGGCAGCAGGCGCAACGTCACTTGCCCGCGCAGGTCGACGTGCGTGCCGTTGGTCAGGCGCTGCACCTGCCCGGACAGGTATCCGGTCAGGCGCCGGCGCGGATCGCTGGAGACCGACAGATCCACGCCGCACATCCCGGCCCGCTCCAGCGCCGTGCTGTCGCCCACCTCGCGGTCGTCAAAGTGCGATCCGCGGCAATTCACGTCGACGTAATAGCTCCAGTAGCTGCGCAGGTTGGCCCAGGTCTCAAGCTGAACGAAGTTGTCCAGGTTGATCCCGTCCAGCGTCTGCCGGTAATTGATGGTCAGCGCCGATCGCGACTCCAGCGTCTGCCACCAGGGATCGGTGCTGCGATAGACCAGATCGGCGTTCAACGTGTAGTCGTTCTTGCGATCCAGATAGCCAAGGTCGTTGATCTCGAACTGGCGGCCCGACACGTTCTGCGCGACGTCCCACAACCAGCGCCGGCCGCCTTGCTTGCCCACCCACAACGACCCGCCGCCCGACGGCGTGCCCGGGTGGATGGCGATGCCGTCGGCGGATGCGCGCGGCGGGCCGTTCTCCAGCAGCGACCCCGTGGCCTGGGCCAGCGCCGCGTAGGCGCCGGTCTTTGATCGCCAGCGCCCGTCTAAGCTGGCCACGTACGCGTCGCTGAGGCAGCGGCCGGTCGTCACCTCGGCCACGCCGCTGACCGGACAAAGCGCGGTGTCCGGCAGCAGCGGTTCAAAACGCTTGGTGGCGGTGGCCAGCACGCCCAGCTCGGTTCCCGGCGCGACCAGCTGGCGCACGCGCGCGGCGCCGAACGCGGTCAGCGGATCAACCAGGCGCTGGGCCGCCAGCGTGATGGGCGACGTCTGCACGTCGACGTTGTTGGCGCCGGTCACCGCCGTCAGCAGGCCGAGGGTGGTGCGCCCGCCGATGGTCCCTGACAGTTTCGCCGCGCCGTAGATGGGCGACGGTTCCGGGTGATCGTACAGCGTCTCGCCCGCGGCCAGCGTCGGTTCGGGCGGCTGGCGGCCGATGCGCCGGGTGTAGACCAGCGTCGACTGCACGTTCCACAGATCGCTGCCCTCCAGAAAAAATGGGCGTTTCTCCGGGAAAAACGTCTCGAACGTCGAAAGATTGAGCACCACCGTGTCGGCCTCCACCTGGCCAAAGTCGGGAGCCACCGCCAGATCCAGCGTCAGCTCGGGCGTCACGTGGGCCTTGGCGTCGAGGCCAGCGGCGAGGTGCCAGTCCTGGCCATGGGCGATGGTGGTGTCGGCGGCGTCCAGCCGGCGCGAGCGAAACCGTTCCAGGATGAAGGGCCGCAACTCGAACGGCCAGCCTGGCGACAGACCGGACAGTCCTTCCAGCCGCCCGAAATAGCGCACGTAACCGGCGGCGTTGCGCGGATAGAACGCCCAGTCGTCGTACTCTTGCTTGGCGTCGATGAAACGCCTTACTTGCAACCCGAAGTCCTGCGTCGGCAAGGCATCGAAGCGCAGCACGCGCAGCGGGATGCGAAACTCGGCCGAATATCCCTGGGCGGTGTCCGCCACCCGCGCCTCCCAGGTCTCGTCCCAGGTCGACGAATAATCCACGTCGTTGAAGTGAATGGCGTCGATCATCGACCCGGCGGCGTTGATGCCAAAGTGAAAGGCGCTGACGCGGTCGCGTCGGCTGTCGATGTCCAGCCAAACACCATCCGACGGCAGCTCGCGATCGCGGCGCATCAGCCGGCGCACCACCGGCGCGTGCAGCTGCGGACAGTCGATGCCGAAGTAGATGGCCTCGTCGTCGTAAAGAACGCGCACCTCGGTGCGTTCGGTGGGCGGCGCGCCTTCGTCGGGCTGGTGCTGGGTGAAGGTGTCCGACGGGATGGCCTGCCGCCAGGCTGCGTCGTCCAGCTTGCCGTCAAGAACGATGGGCAGCGTGGTGCGCACGGCTTTCAGGTGCGGACGTGGGCCGAGCAGCGGCGGCAGGGGCGGCACCACCTGCGGCGCGACGGTCGCGGCGGCGGTGGCCACTGGGGCGGGCGGCCGCGGAGCAGTCGCCGGCAAGGCCTCCGCCAGCGGCAGCAGCAAAGCAACGAGGGCGAAAGAGAACGTCACGTGCCGGGGCCGCAAGCCTAGACCGAAGCGGTGACAAAGGCGAAAGAGAGGGGCGCGGATGCACGTCGCTGTCGACGGCGCCGGCCGATGTTTGTAAAGATGGTGGTCCCATGTCGCTTGCCGGTCGCCTGGCCACCTTGGTCTCTTTCGATACCCAGAACCCGATGGGCGACGAACGTCCGTTGTTGCGCGCGCTGGCCGCCGAGTTGACCGCGCTGGGCGCGTCGCTGGTGGTGACGGAAGACGTGACCCCTCGCCAGGGATTCGTCTACGCCCGCTTCGGCGAGAGCGCGCCGCGTTTGCTGCTGAACGCCCACGTCGACACCGTGCCCGCCAACACCGGCTATTCGGCGCCGCCGCACCAGTTGGTGGAACGCGACGGCCGCCTGTACGGCCTCGGCTCCGCCGACACCAAGGGCGCCATCGCGGCGATCTTGGAGGCGCTGGCCAGCACGCGCGCCGGAAAGCTCGCCTCGGCGGCGACCAGCGTGGGTGTGCTGTTCTCTGGCGACGAAGAAAAAGGCGGCGCCTGCATCCACGCCTTTCTCGACAGCCCGCACGCGCAAGGTCTGCAACAAGCGATTGTCTGCGAGCCGACCAGCTGCCGCCTGGGCTGGCGTCATCGGGGAATCGGCGCCGCCGAAGCGGTGGCCGTCGGACCGGGCGGGCATTCGTCGCTGGTCGACAAGCTGGCAAATCCACTGGCGGTGCTGGCGCGGGCGGCGGTGGCTCTGGACGACCTGGGGATCGCTTATCGCGGCCGCGGGCCGGAGGGATTTCCCGGCATCTGCATGAACGTGGCCGGGCTGTCCGGCGGCATCGCCTTCAACGTTGTGCCGACGCGCGCGGCGCTGACGTTCTCGGTGCGGCCGCCGCCCGGGACCGCGGTGGCCGGCGTGCTGGCCGAAGCCGAGGCGTGCGTGCGCCAGGCGGCCGCTCCGCACACCGTCGAATGGACCGTGGTGTCGGATCGGCCGCCGTTTCAGACCCAGGCGCTGGAGATCTTCGGCCGTCTGCTGGGCGCCCGCGTGCGCAACCCGATCGATCTCGGCTTCTGGACCGAGGCGGCCCTGCTCAGCCAGCGCGGGATCGACGCGGTGGTCTTCGGCCCGGGCGACATCGCTCAGGCCCACGCCGCCGACGAGTTCGTCACGCTGGCCGATCTCGAGACCGCCCGCGCCGCGTTCGTCGACGTGCTGTCGTGATGGAGCCGGAGATCATCCAACGCTTTTTGGAAAGCGTTGGAAACAAGGCCGACGTCGATCTGTATCTGAAGCTGTTCCGCGCCCAGAAAAAGGAAAGCTTCGCCATCATCGCCGCTGGCGATCAGATCGTGAAGCACGCCCTGGATCCGGTGCACTTTGACCTGCGCATCCTGGCCGGCCTGGGTCTGTCGCCGGTGGTGCTGCTGGGTCTGTACGAAGGGCGCGAGGCCGACAGGCAGGCGGTGCGGGTCAAGGATTGGCTGGTCGAGGACGCCGTCCCGGCGCAGATCGTGTCCTGCGGACCGGACATCAACGGCGCCACGCTGGGAGCCATCCGCGGCGCCATCCAGGCGGGAGAGATCCCGCTTGTGTCACTGGAAGCTGCCAAGGACGTCACCGCCGAGGGCCGCTTTCGCTTGCTGGCCACCATGGCCGAGGCGCTGGAGACTCGCAAGCTCATCTACCTGAGCCGGCGGTCGGGACTGGAACAGCAGAACGGCAAACCGCTGTCGGTGGTGAACCTGACCGTCGATTACGAACCGCTGCTGATCAGCGGAACGCTGTCGCGGCGGCAGGCCTCGCTGCTGCGCCAGGTGAAGCAGCTTCTGGAGCGTGTCCCGCACCGCATGAGCGTGGCGGTGGTGAACCCGCTGCATTTGCTGCGCGAGCTTTTCACCGTCAATGGCGCCGGCACGCTGATCCGCCGCGGCTCGCGCATCGACAGCTTTCCCGATCTCGATCGGCTGGATCACGCGCGGCTGCTGGCGCTGATCGAATCGGCGTTCGGGAAAAAACTGCGCGAGGGGTTCCTGCTCGAAGCCGTGGATCGGGTCTACGTCGAGGAGGCCTATCACGGCGCCGCTCTGCTGCGCGCCACCCCGGTCGGCGTCTACCTGACCAAGTTCGCCGTCGATCGCCCGGCACAAGGCGAAGGCATCGGCACCGAGCTGTGGTCAGCGATCACCCGCGACTATCCCTCGTTCTTCTGGCGGGCCCGGCCCACCAACAGCATCAGTCCCTGGTACGTCAAACAGTGCGACGGGATGATCCGTTTTCCCGACTGGCATGTCTTCTGGCGTGGACTGTCAATCGACCAGATCGAGCCGGCGGTTCGTTATGCGCTGGCCGCGCCGGTTGATTTTCTCCCGGCGCCGCCAGTTGGAACTTGACCGCGTGCGCGCGATGGGGCGAATACTGTAAAGCCGTTTTCGTTTTGGGGGCGATCGCGGCACGGGATAATTATGTTTCCTGCCGATCCCTCAACACCCGCGGCGGCTGTCGCGCCGTCGATGCCTGGATTCAAACGCCTCCTGTGGCGCGCGATCCTGCTGCCGCCGTTGACGCTGGGGATTCTGGCCAGCGTTCTGCTGTGGCAGGTGAACGAGCTGGCCGCCACCACCGAATGGGTTGATCACACCGACCAGGTGATCTCGCAGATCGCCCTCGTGGACAGGCTGCTGCTGGAGATGCGCGCCGGCGTCCAGGGTTTCGTTCTTGGCGGCGATGCCCGCTTTCGCGATTCGTTCGATCGCGCGCGCCGGCAGCTGGAAACCGAGATGGTGCGGCTGTCCGGCCTCATCAGCGACAACCAGGCGCAGGTCACCGGGGTGGCCGAACTGACCGGCGCCATCGCTGATTGGCGCGCGGCCGCGCAGCAGCTCACCTCGCTCCGGCCGGACGGGCGCTCCGCCGCCGAGCTGTCCATCCTGGTGCGCCCCTCGAACGATCAACTGGAGAGCCTGCGCGCCCGCCTGGCGGTGCTCCTGCAGCGCGAAGAGGGTCTGCGCAAGACCCGCGCAGCCGCCAGCCAGCAGCGCGCGGCCTGGGTGTACCGCAGCGGTTTTATCCTGCTGGTCTTGGGCGGCGGGTTCCTGGCGTTGCTCGGCCGGCGCCAGCTGTTGGCGCTTTCGTGGCTGTTTTCTCGGCAAAATGTCGATCTGCGCGAGCAGGCGCTGTCGCTGACCCGCAGCGAGCGCAACCTCAGCACCACGCTGGACAGCATCGGCGACGCCGTCATCGTCACCGATGCCCGCGCCCGGGTGACGCGCCTCAACCCGGTGGCCGAAGCGCTGACCGGCTGGCGCAGCAGCGAGGCCCACGGCCGCGCGCTCGACGAGGTCTTCCACATCATCAACGAAGAGACCCGCCAGTCGGTGGAAAGCCCGTCGGTGCGCGTGCTGCGTGAAGGGATCGTGGTGGGCCTGGCCAACCACACCGCGCTGGTTTCCAGGACCGGCGCGGAATTTCCCATCGCCGACAGCGGGGCGCCCATCCGCGACGACGCCGGCAACGTCATCGGCGTGATTCTGGTGTTCCGCGACATGAGCGCCGACCGCCAGAAGGAAGAAGCGGTGCGCGCCACCGCGCGGCGCTTTCGCGCCCTGGTGCAGTACAGCGCCGACGTGGTGATGCTTCAGGAAGCCGATCGCACCATCAACTACGTTAGCGCTTCTTGCGATTCCGTGCTGGGCCACAGCAGCGCCGCGCTGGTCGGGCAGACGCCGCAGACGTTCGTCCATCCCGACGATCGCCCGACGCTGGAAGCGTTGTTCGCCCGCCTGATGGAGACGCCGGGCCAGGCGCTGGCGGCGCAGTTCCGCATGCGCCATCAGGACGGCACTTGGCGCTGGATGGAAGGCCATGCCGTCAATTTGATCGGCGACCGCGACGTCAAGGGGATCGTCACCAACATCCGCGACGTCACGCAACGGCGCGGCCTGGAAGAGCAGCTCTTGCAGGTGCAGAAGACCGAAGCCATCGGCCGGCTGGCCGGCGGCATCGCCCACGACTTCAACAATCTTCTCACCATCGTCATCGGCAATTGCCACGTGGTGCTGAGCGATCCCGCCTTTGCGAATTTCCCGCGCCAGGAGCTCGAAGAGATCAAGGACGCCGGCGAACGGGCGGCGGCGCTGACCCGGCAGCTGCTGGCCTTCGGCCGCCGCCAGGTGCTGATGCCGGAACTTCGTCCGGTCAACGGTCTGGTCGGCGAAGTGGAGAAACTGCTGCGCCGGGTGCTGGGCGAGCAGATCGACCTTTCCGTGCGCCTGGGCGTCGAGGCCGGCACCATCAAGGTCGACCCCGGTCAGTTCGAACAGGTGCTGCTGAACCTGACCATCAACGCGCGCGACGCCATGCCACACGGCGGGCGCCTGACCATCGAGACCCAAGCCGCAGAGCTGGACGACGAATACGCCCGCCAGCATCCCGGCGTCACGCCCGGGGCGTACGTGATGGTGGCCGTCTCCGACACGGGCACCGGTATGGACCTGGACGTGCAACAGCACATCTTCGAGCCGTTCTTCACCACCAAGGAGAAAGGCAAGGGCAGCGGTCTCGGCCTGGCCACCGTTTACGGCATCGTTCGCCAGACGCGCGGGCACGTCTCGTTTTACAGCGCCATCGATCACGGAACGGTGTTCAAGGTGTATTTCCCTCGCGCCTATCAAGCCGGCGTCAGCCTGCCGGCGCCGCGCCAGTCGACCGCGCCGCCGCCCGGCGGCCGCGAGACCATTTTGGTGATCGAAGACGACGCCTCGCTGCGCCGGTTCACTTGCCGCAACCTGCGCGACCTGGGCTACACCGTGGTCGAAGCGACGCGCGGCGAGGAAGCGTTGACCTTTCTTGGCAGCACCGCCGAGCGCGTCGATCTGGTGCTGACCGACGTGATCATGCCCGGCGTGACCGGCCGCGCGCTGGAGCAGCGCCTTTTGTCGGTCGCGCCGCATCTGAAGATCGTCTTCACCTCGGGATACACCGACGACGCCATCGTCCACCACGGCGTGCTGGACGAAGGGACGTATTTCATTCAAAAGCCGTTCACCCCGGCCATCCTGGGGGCGAAGATTCGCGCCGTGCTGGACGGCGCCGCTGATCAACCAGTGGTGGAACGGCGAACGCCACGCGGACAGATGGGCTCGGTTTAGTCCCTCGTCGCAGGGATTGTGACTGGATGGTTGGTTGCGTTTGTGGCGTTTCTCGTTGAGCTCGACTCGAGAATAAAAGCGAAGTCCGACTCCAGACGTCGGAGGCCAATCCCCGATCATCCCGCCGATCGGCTTTCGCGGATCTTGCCGGGCCAGCGGGTCAGCTTTTCTTCAGCCGCGCCGCCAGCGCCCGCATCGTCGTTTGCGTCTCGGTGGAAAACCAGATGTCGACGATGGCGTCGATGTCGCGGTCGATCATGTCGTCGAAGACCGAGGCGATCGCGCGCCGCGCTTGCCGGCGGGTGGCGTTCATCGCGGCGCGCGGGCGCGACAGCAATTCGCTGGCCCAGGCCACGGCGCGCGGCACGACGGCTTCGACCGGCGCCAGCTCATCGACCAGGCCGCAGCGAAGGGCTTCCGCCGGCCCGATCAGCAAACCGCCCACCGCCAGCCGTTCGGTCTGGCGCGTGCCCACCAGATACGTCAGCGCTCGCAACAGTGGCACCGGCACCGGCAAGCCGACCTGCACTTCGTTCAGGCCCATCACGAACGGGCCGTCGGCCATCACGCGATAATCGGCGAACAGGGCCAGCACCGTGCCGCCCGCCGGGCTGTGTCCGGTCAGCGCCGCCACCGTCGGGATCGGCGACGCCGCCAGTTCGCGCATCAATCCGAAGAACGTCTTCCAGGTCTCGCGGATCTCTTCG
>DASXQB010000562.1:0-10850 GCA_036493295.1 Polyangia bacterium
CGCCTGCCACAGCTCGCGCTCGCGGTTGCGCAGCTCTTCGTTCTGGGCCTCCAGCTCTTCACGGTGGGTGGTCAGCTCGGCGAACAGATGGTTGCGCGCGGTGAGGGCCATCTCGGCTTTGGCCAGGCGCTGGCGAAGCGCGTGACCGTTCTTCGGCGTGGAGTTCGCCAGCGCCTTGGTTCCCCCTGGACGTGGGGGTGGCCGCTTAGGCAAGCGCCGGCTCCTCGATCGACAGCAGGGCAAGCGGCGCGCGCCGCGATCCGCCCTCGAACTTGCGCGCCCGCAGCAGCACCTTCCGGTGTCCGCTGCCGGCGATCTCGCGCGGCACATCGAACAGATCCAGCGGTCGCTCGCCCGGTCTGATCTTGGCGATGCGCGCCTTGATCTGTTCGACGTCCCAATCCGCGTTCACTATCTCCGTCAACGGCTTGCCCACCACGTCCGGGTGATCCAGGCGCAGCATCTGGGTCAAAAGGCGGTTGGCCGCCACCACCCGCATCTCCGAATCCAGCACCATCATCGGCCGCTCGACGCTGTCCAGGATGGCACCGGCCAGATCCTGCGCCTGTTGGCTGCGCTGCTCCTGCTTGCGGAGGGCGTCGATGTCCAGGAGCACCAGAACCGCGCCGTCGATTCGATTGTCGAGGCTCTTGTAGGGACGGATGCGCAACAACATCCAGTTGCCTTCGCGATCCTGAACCTCGCGCTCTTTGACCACCACGTTGTCCACCGCGTCTCTGATCAGCGTCTCCAGATCCGGACAGTCGATGTTCGGCCGGATGTTCCCGATCGGGCGCCCGACGTCGCTGGCGATCAGATTCAAGGCCTTCTCGGCCACGGGTGTGAACCGGCGAATACGCAGGTCGCCGGTCAGGAAGACGATGGCGATCTGCACGCCGGCCAGCAGGTTGACGAGATCGCCGTTGGCCCGTGACATCTCTTCATTGCGCGACTGCAGCTCTTCGTTGACGGTGTTGATCTCCTCGTTGGTGGACTGCAGCTCTTCCTTGGCGGTGTCCAGCTCTTCGTTGGTCGATTGCAGCTCTTCGTTGGACGACAGGATCTCCTCGTTGGCCGACTGCAGCTCTTCGTTGGTCGCCTCGAGATCTTGAATGATCGATTGCAGGTACTCCCGGCTGGCCGCCAGTTCTTGCCGCAGCTCCAGAACCCGCGCGTCCTCCAGCTGCCGGCCGCGATTTTCCTCTCGCGCCCGCGATCCAGCGGCCCGCGCCGACGGCCGGTCGACCGGTTTTGCGGCGGACGATCCGGACAGGCTGGGTTCGAACAGCACCAGATAGTGGCGTTCGTCGGCCGACGCCGTCGCCAGCGGGATCACCTCGATGTCGACGCTCCGCCGCTCGCCGTTCGACTGGAGCTTGTTCCCTTCCTTGCGCACCGCCTGGCCGGTCTTGCGCGCCTCGTTCAAGGCCGCGCGCACCCCGAAAAGCAGACCCTCGCGCAGCATCTTGAACAGGTTCAAATTGGGCTCGCCTGGCGATAGCTCCAGAAAGGCGGCGGTCTGGCCGCGGGTCTGCACGATGCGCAGATCGTTGTCGACGATCACCCCCGGCGGCGCGAACCGCGACACCAAGACGCGAGTGGCTTCGCTTTGGAACCCGTTGACCTCGCGCGGCCTTTGGTGCAGGGGGCGGCCGGGCGGCGCCTTCATGGCCGCCGGGTCCAGCGGCTGAAACTCGAGGTCGGTGCGCGCCACCGACGCCTTGCGCAGGAAGATTCGCTGCTTTTTCTCGAAGGTTTGAAAGTACTCGCCGTAAGGCCCGGTCGATTCGGCCCGACCCAGCATCAGAAAACCGTTCGGCTTCAGCGCATAGTGAAACACCGACATCAATTTTTTGTGCAGCGCCGGATCGAGATAGATAAGCACGTTCCGGCAGACGATCAGATCCAGCCTGGAAAACGGCGGGTCGCGGGTGAGATCCTGGCGGGCGAAGACGCAGAGATCGCGCACCGCCTTCGAGATCTGAAAGCTGCCATCGGTCTTGGTGAAAAAGCGCCGTAGACGTTGCGGCGAGACGTCCTCCGAGATGGTCTCCGGGTAGACGCCGGCCCGGGCCCGTTCGATGGCCCGGTCACTGACATCGGTGGCGAAGATCTGGATCGGCACCGCGTTGGCCTGATCGCCCAGGAACTCCAACAGCGCGATGGCCACGGAGTACGCCTCCTCGCCGGTGGCGCAGCCGGGAATCCAGATCCGAACCGCGCCGTCCGGCGGGCGATCACCGGTGAGGCGGGGAAAAACCTTGCTGGTCAGAGCGACATAGGACTCTGGTTCGCGGAAGAACCGGGTCACCTGGATCAGCAGGTCGTGATAGAGGCTTTGCACCTCGGCCGGTTTTTCTTCCAGGAGCTTGATGTATTGATCCGCGTCGGCCACCTTCTGCAGCAGCATCCGCCGTTGCAGCCGGCGGCGGATGGTCGGTTCTTTGTAGCGGCTGAAATCCACCGCCGTGGCCCAGCGCAAGAGGGTGAAGATGCGACGCATCTGCAGCTCGGAGAACGGCGCCTCGGACGCCGCCAGCGGATGGGCCCGCTCGGCCACCAGCGGATGGGCCACCAGGCGCACCAGCGAGGCGGCGATTTGCTCCGGCGGTTGAACCAGGTCGGCGACCCCGGCGGCGATCGCCGCCCGCGGCATGGCGGAAAATTCGGTACTCTCGGGCTCCTGCACCAGCACCGTGCCGCCAGCGGCGCGAATCTCGCGCAGCCCGGCCACCCCATCCGACGACGTCCCCGACAGCAGCACGCCGAACGCCCGCCCCTCGGCCCAGGTCGCCAGCGAGCGAAAGAAGGCGTCGATGGGATTGTACTGGGTCTTATCGTGGGGACGGGCGCCCACCCGCAAGATGCCGTCGACCACCGTCAGCTCGGCGTTCGGAGGCACGACGTACACGTGATTGATGGCGATGAGAGTGCCGTTGGTAACCTGACTGACCGGCAGGAGCGTCTCCTTGGACAGAAGCTCGGGCAGCGCGCTTTCGTAGGTGGGCGACAGGTGCTGGACGAACACCAGCGCCATCCCCGGGTCGGGCGGCAGACCCCGTAAAAGTTGTGTAAATGCCACCAGGCCGCCGGCCGAGGCACCGACGCCCGCCACCGGGACCGGCGGGCGGGGCCGAATTTTTTGGGGGCGGCCCGGCGCCACCTCGGCACGCGCCGTCCTGACCGCTGGGCGGCTATTTTTCTTTTTTTTCTTCATGGATTCTGCGCGCCGCCAGCTTCAGCGCCGCCGCCTTCCCTTCGGAGAGAAGCTGGCTGACCCGCTCGAGTTGCTCTCCCGATGACCGCACCACGCGCGAAGCATCCCTGATGTGCCGCCTTCCGTCCGCCGAGCCTGTTTTCTGATCGGCCAGGTAAAGATGAACATTCAGCGCGCCCAACGAACTGGCCACCAAGTGCGTGGCCTTCGTGGCCCTGGCCACGATCTCCAGCAGTGCCGCCTCCCGGTCCGGTGTCTTGCCGTCAACCGCTCGCCGCGGAGCCGGTGGCGAGAGCCGACCCGATTTGCGCTTGGTTTTCATCGACGTGAAAAACCTATAGGCCGTTTGCAGTGAAGGGGCAACGCGCCTTTTTTCGCCCACTGACAATGCGACCTGACCCTGAATAGCTGATAATCTGTTCAGGCAGGCGCCAAACCCCATGTTGACCTCCACTTTTCAGCTGGCCCCGGGCGTGGGCCCTTCGCGCGAGCGACAGCTCTGGCGGCGAGGAATCGCCCGCTGGTCGGATTTTCCAGCCTCGCCCGCCGTCGCCCTGTCGCCCGCGGCCGACGCGCGCCTGCGCCCTGCCCTCGCCGCGGCGGCCACGGCGCTGGATCGCCGCGACTGCCAGCGCCTGGCGACGCTGCTGCCGGCGGGCGAACACTGGCGCCTCTTCGGCGTCTTCGGCGACGACGCCGCCTACCTGGACATCGAGACCGGCGACGACGACTGGGGCCGGGCCGGAATCTCGGCGATCGGGATCTGGGACGCCGACGGGCCGCACCTGTTGCTGGGGGGTGGCCGCGATCTCGATCGGTTCCCGTCTCTGGCGCGGCGCTGGTCCATGCTGGTGACGTTCAACGGTCTGTCCTTCGACGTCCCCGTGCTGCAGAAGGCGTTTCCCGATTGGCGGCCGCCGGCAGCGCACGTCGATCTGCGCCACGTGCTGGCACGGCTGGGCCATCACGGCGGTCTCAAGGCGATCGAACGCGCCATCGCTGTGCTGAACCTGCGTCGCCCGCCGCATCTGGCCGCCATCGACGGGTGGGCCGCCTGTCATCTTTATCGGCGCGCCCGCCACGGCGATCGCCGCGCCCTGCGTCTGTTCGCCGAATACAACCTGTATGACGTCATCAACCTGCGCACGCTGATGGCGTACGCGTACAACACGCTGGTATCGCGTGAGGCCGCGAAGGCGCCCGACCTGCGCGACGCCGCGCCGGCGCTGGTGGTTCCGGCGCGCGGCGACGGCCTTTACGACATCTCGAAGATCTTGCTGGCGCTGTGACGCCGCAGGCGCGGCGCGCTTCAGTGGTGGTCACCCGCGGCGCTGGGCTGATCAAGGCAGTCAGCGTCGGCGGCGGTGTCGACGTCGCGCGCCCCTGCCGTCCAGGGCACGGCGATCACCCGAAACGCTGTGTGCCGCAACAACGAGCGCGCGCCGGCGTCCCCGGACAAGGCTTCCAGGCGATGAAAAAGCTCCCACGGAAACAATGCCGGCACGCCCAGCACGTCGGCGTACGCCGAGGCGACAATGCGCGTGGCCCCCTCCGACGCGACGATCAGGGCGTCCAGGTGCGCCGACGACAGGTGCGGCTGATCGGCCACCGCCAGCAACAGCCCGTCGCAATCGCGCCGCCGCGCCCACGCCACCGCCGCGCGCACCGACGACGACATGCCCTCTTGCCACTGCCCGTTTTCGACCACGTCGACGTCAGTGTCTTCCAGCAGCGCCGCCACCAGCGCTTGTTCGGCGCCCACAACGACGGAGATGAACGTCGCCGACGACCCGCAAGCGGCGTCCAGCGCCCGCCGCAACAGCGGCCGGCCGCGATAAGACAGCGCCTGCTTCGGACGGCCGAGGCGCCGCGAGGCGCCCGCCGCCAGCAACGCCACACCGATGCGCGCCCCGAGCAGGGTCATCGCCGCACCGCCAGACGCGCCGCCGGACGTTCGGTCGTCGTTGCGGTGACAGCATGGATGGGCTGCTGCGCTTGATCGCGCAGATGTCCGGCCGCCGCGCCGGCCAGCACCGCCTGCGCCTGCGCGATGATCGACAGCGCGATCTCGTCGGCGGTCTCGGCGCCCAGCTGCAAACCGACGGGCGCGTGCAGCCGCCGGCGCTGCTCGTCGGTCAGCGCCCCGCCGCCGGGCAGCGCGCCCAGCAGCCGGTCGGTGCGGCGACGCGGGCCCAGCACACCGACGTAGCTGGCCGACGATGACAGGGCCAGCTGCAACGCCTGCCGATCGTGTTCGAGATCGTGCGCCATGATCACCGCCAGCGGACGAGCGCAGGCGGCGATGCGCGCCCGCACAGGCTCGAGGTCGCCGGCGACGATGTGATCGGCGGCGACAAAGCGCGCCTTGGTCTGAAAGCGCGCCCGCGGGTCCCAGACCGTCACCGCCCAGCCCAGCGTCCGCGCCAGCGTCACCACCGGCACGGCGTCCAGCCCGCTGCCGAAGACGAACAGATGGGGCGGCGGGCGCAACCGTTCGGCCAGCGCTTCCACACCGCCGTCGGGCAACGTGACCATCGCGAACGACTTGCTCTCGCTGGTCAGCGACCAGCGGGCGCGTTCCAGAAGGACCGTCCACGCCGACACCGGCAACGCCGACGCCGCCTGGCGGCCCACCGGCGGCAGCACCCGCCGCGCGCCCACTGCGATCTCCGGTCGGCGCGAGCGAAAGACGGTCAGCATCTCGACGGTGGCCTCTTCGGCGATCGCCGCGTCCAGCAGCTCCAGCGGATCGCTGGCCGCTCCCGGCTCCACCCTTTCAAGCAGGATCTCGACCACGCCGCCGCAGCCGGTGCGCGCGTGCGGCTGCCGATCGCCGCTGTCGTTGTCGTCGTCCCCGGACGATTCGAACGTCAGCAACGCCGGCCCCCCATCGCGCGTGTGCCACCACCCGCGGCGAACCAGCTCGCCTTCCAGGCAGCCGCCGCTGACCGAGCCGACCACCACCCGATCGTCGGCGATCAGCATCCGCGCTCCTGGCCGCCGATACGACGAGCCGCGCACGTTGACCACGGTGGCCAGCAAGAAAGGCGCGCCTGCCTCGCGCAGCGAACGCCCCGCCCGCACGATGTCTTTGATGTCGCTCATGGCTCCCCGCTCACAGCAGTTTGTCCAACGTGATCGGCAGATCGCGCACCCGCTTGCCGGTGGCGTGATAGACGGCGTTGGCGATGGCCGCGGCCGCGCCGGTGATGCCGATTTCGCCCAGGCCTTTCGCCCCGACGTCGTTGACGTGCGGATCGTCTTCGTCGACGGTGATGACGTCGATGTCCGGCACGTCGCGGTTCACCGGCACGTGGTAGTCGGCCAGATCGCGGGTCACCACCCGAGCGGTGCGCGGATCGCGCCGGGTCTCTTCCAGCAGCGCCATCCCGATCCCCCACACCATCCCGCCGATCAATTGATTGCGCGCCGTCTTGGCGTTCAGAATCTTCCCCCCCGCGAACGCCCCCACGAAACGCGACACCCGCACCTCGCCCAGATCTTCGTCGACCCGCACCTCGGCGAACTGCGCCCCGAACGAGTGCAAGGAGAAGTTCTTTCGCTCCGGTTTTTCTTTCGACTGAAAGACGGCGGTGATCTCGTCTTTCGCCGCTCGCTTCATGATCGCCGCATAACTGTCGCTATGCCGGGCGCCGTCGACGAACGTCAACTGTCCGTCGGAGACATCGATTTGCGCCGGCGACAGTCCGTGCAGCGGCGACTGCGGATCGGCGACGGCCAGCGCGATCAACTGGGTCCGGGCGGCGGCGCCGGCGCCCTTGACCGCCGGCCCCACGCTGGAGGCCGTGCGCGATCCGGCTGACAGCGGCGCCTCCGGGAATTGCGTGTCGCCCAGCTGCACGCGCACCTTCTCGACCGAAAGGCCCACGGCGTCGGCGGCGATCTGGGCCATGATGGTGTACGTGCCGGTGCCGATGTCCTGCGATCCGGTCTGCACGATCGCCGTGCCGTCCGCCTGCACGCGCACCATCGCCGACGCCCCGCTTTGACCGGCCGGATAGGTCGCGGTGGCCATGCCCCAGCCGATCAGATGATGGCCATCGCGCATCGCCCGCACGTCGGGCTTGCGCCGGGCCCAGCCGAAACGCGCGGCGCCCTGCCGGTAACAGTCCCGCAGCGACTTGCTGGAGAACGGACGGCCGCTGTCCGGATCGACGTCGGCGTAATTGCGCAGCCGCAGCTCCAGCGGATCGATCCCCACGGCGTACGACAGCTCGTCCATCGCCGCTTCCAGCGCGTAGGTGCCGGAGGATTCGCCGGGCCCGCGGGTGAACGTCGGCGTGGGGATGTCCAGGCGTACCAAGCGATGGCTGGTCTCGATATTCGAGCAGGCATACAGCATGCGCGTCTGCGCGGCGCTGGGCTCGGCGAATTCGTCAAAGCGCGACGTCGCCGACACCACGTCGTGGCGCATGGCCAGAAGCTTGCCCTGACGATCGGCCCCGAGAACGATGTGCTGGCGCGTGACCGGACGATGGCCGACCAGCGAAAACATCAGGTGGCGTGGGACCACCAGCCGCACCGGCCGGCCCACCGCCCGCGCCGCCATCACCGCCAGCGGCACGTGCGACCAGGCCGCGCCCTTGCTGCCAAAGCCGCCGCCGATGAACAGCGAGATCACGCGTACATTTTCGGGACGCAAACCAAACAGCGCCGCCAGCCGCTTGCGCACGCCGAACACGCCCTGGGTCGAATCGTAGACGGTCAGATGATCGTCGCCGCGCCAGACGGCGACCGTGCCGTGCGGTTCCATCGGGTTGTGGTTCTCCGTCGGCGTCGAATACGTCTGGTCGATGCGCACCACCGCGCCGGCCAGCGCGGCATCGACGTCGCCGGTGCGCGAATCGGTGGGCCCGCGCGACAGTTGTTTGGGCGCGTACGGCGGCGAAGGCTCGCGCCCAAGATCGATGTTCGGCGCGGTCCCGTCGCAACGAATCGCCAGCAGCCGCGCGGCGTGCTGGGCCCGCTCCAGCGTGTCGGCGACGACCACCGCCACCGGCTGATCGTTGTACAGAACGCGATCGTCCTGCAGCAACTGCAGCACGCGATCGCTGCCCGGCGTGGTGCTGTACCCGGGCAGGCGCGGCGCATTCAGGTGCGTCAGCACCTTCCACACGCCGGGCGCGCGCTCGGCGGCCGTCGCGTCGATGCCGGCGATGCGCCCGACAGCGACGGTGCTGGAGACGATCACCGCGCAGCCGGCGTTGGCCACTGGCGTCTCGGGCGCGTACTGCGCGCGGCCCGTGACCTTCAACGGACCGTCCAGGCGATCGATGCCCAGGCCGACGGCGCTGTTGGCAGGCGAGCTCACCCGGCGGCTCCCGCGGCGCGATCCAGCGCGCGCACGATGGTGCGGCGCCCGAGCGGAACCTTGAAGGCATTGTCCGGCGTGACGCGGGCGTCGCCCAGGGCCAGCGCCGCCGCCCGCGTGAACGCCGGCAACGACGCGTGCTGGCCGATCAACGCCTTTTCTACCTCAGGACAGCGCCAGGGCTTCGTTCCCACCCCGCCCATCGCCACACGCGCCGCGACGATGTGGCCGTCGGCGTGCAGGTCCAGCGCCGCCGCCGCCGACGTCAGCGCGAAGGCGTACGACGCGCGATCGCGCACTTTCACGTAACCGGAACGGACGGCGAACGACGAATGCGGCAGCAGCACGTGCGTGACAAGCTCGCCCGGCTCCAGCACGGTCTCGCGCTCAGGGTGGTCGCCGGGAACCAGGTGCAGGTCGTTCATGGCAATGGCCCGCGTGTCCAGACGCCGGCGCGTATAGACGACGGCGTCCAGGGCCAAGAGCGCGACGCACATGTCCGACGGGTTGACGGCGATGCACTGATCGCTGCCGCCCACCACGGCGTGCATGCGCGACCATCCGTCGCGCGCGGCGCAGCCGGATCCCGGCGATCGCTTGTTGCACGCGCCGACGCCCACGTCACGAAAGTACGCGCAGCGGGTCCGCTGCATCAGATTGCCGCCGACGGTGGCCATGTTGCGCAGCTGCGGAGACGCGCCGGCCAGCAGCGCTTCCGACAAAACCGGGTAGCGACGTTTGACCAGCGGGTGGTCGGCCACGTCGCTGTTGCGGGCGCGGGCGTCGATGCGCAGGCCGTCCTTGGTGTCGCTCACCGCGTCGCCCGAACCCAGCGCGTGCACGTCGATCACCACCGGTGGCGACTGGACATCCAGCTTCATCAGATCGACCAGGCACGTCCCACCGCCGATGAACGCCGCCCCGGGCGCCGCCGACGCAGCCTCGACCGCGCCCAGCGGGGTGGTCGGCCGAACGAACTGAAACGGCCGCACTTTACGTTTCCTTCCAAGCGCGGTTGATGGCCGCGCGGATGTTCGGATAGGCGCCGCAGCGACACAGGTTGCCGCTCATTCCCTCGCGCAGCTCATCGTCGCCCAGGGCCGTATCGGCAGCGCCACGCGCGCGACATTCCCGGCGGAGACCGACGGCGCTCATGATCTGCCCGGAGGTGCAATAGCCGCACTGGAATCCGTCTTCGGCGACGAAGGCGGCCTGCAGCGGGTGCAGCGATCCGTCTTTCGACAGGCCTTCGATGGTGACGATGGGAACGTCTTGCACCATCACCGCCAAGGTCAGACAGGCGTTCACTCGCCGGCCGTCGACCATCACCGTGCAGGCGCCGCACTGACCTTGGTCGCATCCTTTCTTCGTCCCCGGCAGGCTCAGCCGTTCGCGCAAGGCATCCAGCAAGGTCAGGCGCGCGTCTGCCCGCACGGTCCGCTTGGTCCCGTTGATGGTCAGCGACATCTCGATCTCGTCGGGCGTGGCGACCGGTTCCAGGACGGGCGCCGGGGCATGGGTGGACCCGCAGGCGTCGGCGAAAGCGGCGGCAAAGGCCACCACCAGGCTGCTGACCACGAATTGCCGCCGCGACATCGTGAACGACGCCGACCGCGTGGCGGCCAGATGTTTTCCCGCCGCCGTCAGAGCGTCGACCAGCGCGACGAACGGCGGCGACGTCATCTCGGCCGCCATCGGTTGCGCCGACCGCACGCCCAGCTGTCCGTCCAGGATGAAGATCCCGCAGTCGATCTCCGGGTGGCCGACCCAGACGCGCAAGGCAGCGACCTCGTCGAAGGACAGCGATCCGGGCGGCGCGATCACCTCCAGCTCGTCGTCGGGGCTGAACAACCACAGGCCACCCTCGCAAAGCAACAACAGCACAGCGCCTAGGCCCCGCAATTCGGCGCGAGCCCGCGCCCACGTGGCGTCATCGGCGCGCAGATCGTTCAGCCGTCCTGCATCCCAGAAACCCAACACCACGGGCTGACCGGCGAACAACCGCAGATCCAGCGTTCGCCCATTATCAAGCCGCAGAGTCGGCGGTGCGACCCTCTCCACCAATGCATCCGTGGGACTGGTGTTCATGCAGCACGGTGACGTTGCGTCCGCCGATCACACAGGCAAGACCCATTTGCTGAAAATCAGGGTATTTGCCGCCTCAGTGTTGGCCCCGGATCTTTCATTGTCCGAAAAGAGTGCTAGGTTTTCTAAGTGGGTGGGAAGGAGGGCTGCGATGCTGTTTATCGCGCTGGGTTCGTTCGCATTGATGGCACTTTTGATGGTTCTGGACCTGTTTGG
>DASXQB010000563.1:0-18893 GCA_036493295.1 Polyangia bacterium
GCCCCCCAACGGATTGCTCGCGCAAGGCGAGCCGGCCCGGCAAAGCCGCCCCTTCTGGACGGGCGCAGGTCCGTTCCGATCCCCTCTCCCTTCGGAAGAGGGTTAGGGTGAGGGCGGATCCGCCCGCAATTCCCACAGAGGAATCAACTGGCGTGGATCGCCGCCGGTGCGGGTGAAATCGGCCAGCAGATCATCGGCGGGGCAGCGACCAGCCCGGGCGTAGGCGTCCAGTGGATCCAGCAGCGCAGCGTCAGCGGCGCCATCGCCGAGGTGCGAAAGACCGGCGCGGGCGATGCGCAAAAGCTCGACGGCGAGATCGCTGAGACGCCGACCGCCTAACGTGGCGCCAAGGCCCGCGCGCGGCACGTCCCGGCGCAGCTGCAGGCGCTCGGCGACGCCGGGTGCGGCCACCAGCGCCCACGCGGCCCGGCGCGCCTCGGTGTCTTCCAGCAGGCCGCGCCACAGCGCCCCCAGGCCGGCGGCCATCGGGATTGGACCGGCGTCCGCGCCGCGCAGCTCGATGTATTTTTTCAGGCGCACCTCGGGAAACAAGGTCGACAGATGCACCTCCCAGTCTTGCAGCGTGGGCCGTTCGTCGCCAAAACCGTCGCGCATGAAACGGCGAAACGTCATCCCGCCAGCCGGCTGGTAGACGCCGTCGCGCACGACGAAAAACATCGGGACGTCCAGGGCCCACTCGACGTAGTCGGCGAAAGAAAACTCCGGCGCGAACGCAAACGGCAGGACGCCACAGCGATCGTCGTCGGTCTCAAGCCAGATGGCGGCACGAACGCTCTTGAAGCCGTTCGGCCGATCGTCGGTGATGGGTGACGCCGCGAACAGCGCGGTGACGATCGACGTCACCCCGAAGGCGGTGCGGATCTTGTCGGTGGCGTCGGCCTCACTGTCGTAGTCAAAGTTGGCCTGCACAGTGGCCGTCCGTTTCATCATGTCGTGCGCCAGCCGGCCGTGGCTGGGCAGATACGAGCGCATCACCGTGTAGCGACGCTTGGGCAGCCACGGGATGGCTTCCAGCGATCCGAAGGGCCGCGCGCCGACGCCTAGAAAACGAATGCCCATGGGCGTGGCGATCTCTTGCACCTCGCGCACGTGGCGAAACAAGGCGTCCCGGCAGGCTCGCGCGCTGGACAAGGTGGCACCCGACAACTCCAGCTGGCCACCCGGCTCGACGGTGATGCGCTCACCGTTGCGTTCGAGGGCGATGACGTGTCCATCCTCGCGCTGGGCGCCAAAGCCGCGCGCGATCAGCTGATCCAGAATCGCCGAGATGCTGCGCTGGCCGTCGTATGGCACGGCGCGCCCGTCGGGAAGAACGCCGATCTTTTCTTGCTCGATGCCGATGCGAAACTGGGCCCGCGGCTTGGCGCCGCCCAGGAAATAGGCGCGCAGATCGTCCGTCGCCAGTGGGCGGCCCGGATCTCCTGCGTTCGATTTTGCCGACATTCGGTGGGGTTTTTTGAAAAGACGCCGGCCGCGAGCGCGAAAGGCTAGCGGCGGGTGCGCCGTCCGTCAACGTAAGGCCGGCGGAATTTGCGGTGTGGGTTTTCTAGACCGCCGCCCACAAGGTGCGAGCGGGAAAACCCCGACAGGAATTTCTGGCGCTTCGGCCAGCGGCGTATAATCTGCTGTCGTCCGCTTCGGCGGGCGGCTGGCCTATGAACCAACTTTCGCTTCTGCTGCTGGTCGATTCGGACCGCAAGGGGCTTGAAGCCCTCACCTACGGATTCGAACGGGAGGGCTGCGCGGTGGCCGGAACCATCGACGCGACGATGGCGCCCGAGCTGGCGCGCACCACCGCGCCGCAGCTGGCGGTGATCTCGTTGCATGAACCGGATCCGCTGGCGCTGAAATTGATCAGCGGGCTGCGGGGACAACCAAATACGAAGGACCTGCCGGTGGTGACGCTGGGCCCGGCGGCCCTGCGACCGGCGGCGCTGGCGGCCGGAGCTTCCGACTTTCTCAGCACGCCGCTGTTCGTCCGCGACGTGGTCAGCGTGGGCAAGCTGATGCTGTTGATGCGCGGTGCGCTGGCCGCTAGCCAGGGCGAAGGCGAGATCGAACTGCAGGCGCGCCTGTCGGAGTACTACGGCCTTTACTACCTGATCCGGGCCATGTCGGCGACGAGCCGGTCCGGCATCTTGCAATTGAACCGCGGCAACAAGCGGGGCGAGGTGCGGTTCTCAGAGGGCGCGGTGACGTCGGCGCACGTGGGATCGATGCAGGCGGTGCCGGCCCTGCACCAGTTGCTGCTGTGGGAAGAGGCGGCGCTGTCGCTGAAGCTGCGCCCGGTGGTCAAGCGCGGACAGTTTTCGATGGCGCCGGTCGAGCTGCTGGACGAGTGCGAGCGCTTCTTGCGCGACTTTGCCCACGCCGCGCGCGATCTGGGATCGCCACGGACGGTTTACGTCGCGGTGACCGGTGCGCCGGTGCCGGGCGCCAAGAAGGTCCCCGCCGAAGCCATGCCGGTCATGCGTTTGTTCGACGGGCAACGCCCGCTGACCGAGGTGATCGAGGACAGTCCGTTCCGCGTCTTCGACACCTTGCGAGTAATCAAGCGCCTGCTGGACGCCGGCGTTCTGGCGCTGAAGCCGGGGTCCATGATTCGCGAAGGCGATGCGGTCGGCCCATCCGATCAATGGACACTGCGGCCGACGGCCAGCGTGCCGACGCCGGCGCTGCGCACGAAACCGGCGCGCCAAAGCGGGGCGCACGCGGCGCCCGGCAACGCCGCAACGATTCCGCGGCCCACGCCGGCGCGCCTGAGCAGCGTTCCCGATCAACGCGGTGGCGCCGGCGATCGGCGCAAGACCACCCGACCGCGCGAGCTGTCGGCGCCCACGCCCACGGGGGTGCCGCGCCGAACGCCGGCCCCCATTCCGCTGACCGTTCGCAAGAGCGCCTCCGGGCCGGTAGTGGTGGTCAACGACGCTGGCAGCGGCCGACGGCCGATTCGTCCGCCCACGCCGGCCGGCCTGGCGTCCCTCGGCAACGACCCCACCATTCACGCCAAGCTTGACGCCGCTTTCCCGCCGCGGGCGACGCCGATGGTCGCGCAGGAGACGCCGCCCCTCACCGCCAACCTGGCGCCCGCGCATCTGGCGCCCGCGCCGCTGCCGGTGGCGACGCCCGGCTCTGGGCCGGTGTTGCCGGTTGGCAAGACGCCGCCGCCTCAGAGCAAGGGTCCCGATTCAAAGACCAAGCTAAAAAAATCGCACCCGCGCCTGACGCCGGCGTCTACCTTCAACGCCATCGAGAGCGATTTCTTCGCCCGCGAGGCCGACCTTTACAAGCACGACGTGGTCGAATCGTTCGACGATCTCGATCGGGGTGGCACCGGCCGCAAGATGCCGCCGGTGCGCAACGCGCCCGGCAACGCCCGCAAGAAACGTTAAGCGCGGACGCCGCTTGCCCCGCGCCGCCGTCGCGCTACTGGGACTGCCAGCCCAGCTCGACGCGACCGATGGGGCTGGCGATTCGCAGGGTCAGGCTGCCGCTTTTTGCGCCAACGAAATCCGTCGACGCGGCGCCGACGACGTCCGACGAGCCGGAGGCCGCGAAGCGCACCGCGTACGATTTGGTGAAAGGCGTTTTGGCCGGGAAAAAATCACTCTCGTACGCGTCAGGCAGTCGTTCGACGCGCACGTATTCAGGCGCCAGTTCGTGCCCCAGGCCGTCGACCAGCGTGACCCGCCAGGCCGAATCTTTTTTCTCCAGATCGTTCCATTTGTAGTTAGCGCTCTGCGCGGTCAGATGGAATTCATAGGCCTGGCGAAAGCTGTCCATCTGCGCCTGGCGCAGCAGCGACCGATCGGCCGCCGACAGGCTGTAGATCGCCGCATAGTGTTCGATATAGGCCTCGCGGTAGTCCCAGCTTTTGAAGGTGCCCCAGACCTCCAGGGCCACGTCGACCACATCGACTTCGTTCAAAACCCGATCGTGGCGCGTCCACCGGTTATAGACGTCGTCATAGTCCTTGTTGACGTAGGTGCGAGGCGCATCGGAAAAATCAACCGGCTTCGGTTTCGATTCAGCGCAGGCGGCGACCGACGCGGCCACGGCCACCGCGGCCAGCCATCGTCCGTTCATCAAACGAAGTCTCGCTTGCGAAACAGGGTGACCAGGGGCGCTTCTTTCTCCAGCACCTCGCGGCCGCCCTCCTCGCGATCGACCAGGCCCAGGATCACCGCCACCTTCAAGCCCTGCTCGCGGGTGCGAGCGATGGCCTTCAGCGCCGATCCCCCCGTGGTCACCACGTCCTCCAGAATCGCCACCGGCATTCCCGGGCGCAGGGACTTCGTTCCCTCCAACCACTGACCTGTTCCGTGGCCCTTGGGTTCCTTGCGGACGTAGAACGCCGCCAGCGGACGCCCGGCGATGAAGCTGACCGTCGACACCGCCGAGGCCAGCGGATCGGCGCCCATGGTGACGCCGCCGATGGCCTCCACCTCGCGCGCCTGCTCGCTGAGGATGCGGTGGAAAAGCGCGCCCACCAAGAAGTGTCCTTCGGCGGTCAGCACGGCTTGCTTGCAGTCGATGTAAAAATTGCTCTTCAGCCCCGACGCCAGCGTCACCTCGCGCTGCTCATAGGAAAGCCGCTTCAGCAGAGCCAGCAGGCGGGCCTTACGCTCGTCGAACAGTTCGTCGCCAATCACGATGGCGACGGTTTTACCACCGCCAGCCGCCGCGCGCGAAGACCGCCGTCACGCGCCCTTAGAAAAAAAGCGGCTGTTGTCTCTCGCCCGATCGACCGGCTTAAAGGCCTTCCAGGGGATCGTCTTTGACGTCCTTCTTGCCCAGGCGCGGCCGAGCGGGCGCGGCCGGCGTGGCCTCGGTGCGCTCGGAACGGCCGGGCCCGGCGCGGTGGCGCTTGACCTCATTGGCGCGTTCCACCTGCGCGGCGGCCTCGGCGCGGATCTTCAAACGTTCCTCGTCGCTCTTCGCCGCCGCCAGCCGCTGCTCCATATCCTTCTGGATGGCCGCCGTCTTGCGCTCGAAATCGGCCTGGGCCAACTTGTTCTGGCGCGCCAGTTCGTCGTTGCGCGCTTGCGCGACCTGCAACTCGGCCTGATGAGAGGCGTACATCCGGTATCCCAGGATGCCGGCCACCGCCACCAGCACCACAGTCACGGTGACGATCGCCTTCACTGGTGACTTGTGGCCGGAACGGGCCTGCACCTCCAGGCGCATGCGCTCGTGCTGCAGCGCCAGTTCACCTTCGACGCGGACGCGGCGCTCGGACTCCTGCAGGCGGAATTGCTCGTCGCGAACCTTCTGCTCTTTTTCGTCTTCGATGCGACGCAGTCGATCTTCTTCGTCGCGCTTGCGGCGGTCCTCGTCGTCACGGGCGGCGCGCACGGCGGCTTCCTTGGCTTGGCGATCGGCCTCGGCGCGGGCCTTGGCGTCGTCCTGCTCTTTCTTGACCCGGTCGTCCTCGATTCGCCGAAGTTCTTTCAGCGAGAACAGTACAGAATTCTCTCGACGCTCGGCCATGGGTGCCCTTTCAACGCGCGGTCAGCCTCTGCCCGTCCCGCCGCGATCTTGCGTCCGATCACGTAACACGAAAACCCCCTTCGTTCAAACGAACCACGGGGATCTTCGTGTGGTTTTCGACGAGCGTGCGGTCGCGCTCGGCGAATGTGGGCGGATCAAGGACGACGGTTGGGCTGCTTTTCGCTCATCGGCCTTTGTCGGCGTCTACTTGAACTCCTTGAGCATTCGATCGATGGCGTCTTCTTTTTTCGCCGTCGAGTTCCTGGAGGCTCTTCCGTCGCGCGCCGCCACGGCCTTCCCGTGCGCCGCTTTCGACACGTGCATGCGGTGATGCCGACCGCCCGCATGGTGACGAGCGGGAACCGGCGAGGCGACCATCGCCTGGGCCTCGGTGGGCGCCTGGGCCGCGGGTGCGGCCGCCACCATCGCCGCGGGTTGCGCCGCCGCAACTGAGTGAGCAGGCTCGGGCGCCGGCACCTGCTGCTGCTCGGCCACCGCCGCCAGCACCCGGGCCGTCGCCGACTGAGCCGCCAGATCGACAGCGTGGCGGTGCCACATCGCCCCCCCCAACACCAACGCGGCGATCAACACCAACCCTCCCGAAGCCCACAAAGCGAGCACGGCCGGATGTGGGCCCTGGCTCGGAATATTGAAGCTGGGAAGGACGACTTTCGCGCTCATTGATTGCTCTCCTTGGAGTTCCGGTAAGACCGAGCAAGTTCCATTCCGGCCATCGGACACGGCAACCGATTGAAACAATTGATCGGACCAGCGGGGCCTCCGGTCACCGCCCTGGAGACAATCCCCCCCGAATGCCCGCTTTAGCCCCGGTCCGCTCCATTTGGCGCAGGCCACGGTTCCAAGCTATCGTCCCGCCCTGTCGCCGCCACCGTCGACTACCATGGCCCACTACGTCGATCTGCACGCGCACTTTCTGCCAGCGCTTGACGACGGAGCCACCGACATGACGATGGCGATGGCGATGGTGCAGGCGGTGGCGGCACTGGGATTTTCCGATCTTTTCGCCACGCCTCACCAGCGCCAGGGCATGTTCATGCCCGAGCGTTCCGCCATCGACGGTGCCTTCGCCGCCGTGGCGCAAGCAACGACCGAAGCGGGGCTGCCGGTGCGCCTGGGCCTGGGCGCAGAGAACTACTGGGACGACATCTTTCACGCCCGGGCGGTCAAGAACGCCATGCCCAGTTACGACGGTGGCCCCGCCTTTTTGTTCGAGGTCACTCCGCAGATGATGCCGCCCGGGATCGAAAACCGACTGTTCGATTTTCGCATGAGCGCCCGCCTCCCGGTGATGGCGCACCCCGAACGGTACGCGGCTATCCAGCGCGAGCCCGCCCTGGCCGAAAAGCTGGGGCGGTCGGCGGCGCTGCTGGTCGATCTCGCCGCGCTGGAAGGCGCGCACGGCAAAGTCGAGATGAAGACCGCGCGGCGATTGGTGATGGATGGCCTGGTGCACGCCGCCGCCTCCGACGTGCACCGTCCCGAGGACGCCGTCCAGGTCGCCGCCGGCATGGATTGGATCCGCAAGCAGCGCGGCCAGTCGGTCTTGGATCGATTGCTGGACGAGAACCCTCGTCGTATGTTGAGCGGCGAATTACCCGAGCCGCCGTCATCGTGAAGGCGGACGCGCCGGCGCTTCGTTGATGCCGCCGGTCTCTTCGTTGACCCTGCGCTGACTTCGTCTTTCGCATGACCTTTCGATTTTGGTTGAAGGTTTCCGCGTCGCTGTTCGTCGGCGTGGTTTGCGTTCTGTTCGCCATCCACGGCGTTGACGGCCGGCAGGTGTGGGCGGCGATGCGCGCCTTGCCGCTGTCGGCGGTGGCGGTTTATCTGGTGACGCTGGCGCTGACCCATCTGTTTCGCGCCTGGCGCTGGGAATACCTGCTGCGGCCGCTGGGGGTGTCGCTGCCGCTCGGGCGCCTGCTGCCGATCTCGTCGGTGGGCTTCATGGCGATCCTGGCCTTGCCGGTGCGTCTGGGCGAATTCGTGCGGCCGTATTTCGTGGCCCGCGAACGCCACCTGCGCATGAGCACGGCCCTGGGCACAGTGGCGGTCGAGCGCATCGTCGATGGGCTTTTGATCTCGATCCTGTTCTTCGTTTCCTATCTGGCGTCGGCCGGCGACACCTTCTCGCCCGAGCTCCGCTTTGGCGCCTGGCTGTCGTTGTTGGGATTCGTCGGCCTGACGACTTTCCTGGGCCTGGCCCAGGTGTGGACCGACGCCACGATCAACGTGGCGCTGCGCTTGTCGCTGTTGCACTGGCTGGCGCCGCACAAGGCGCAGGTCATCGGCGACAAGGTGCGCGCGCTGATTTCCGGGTTTCGGGTGCTGCGCGATCCGCGCAACTTCGCCGTGTTCTTGTTGCAGTCGATCATTTACTGGAGCATCAACGGCCTGGGCATGTGGTACCTAGCGCGGCAGATGAATCTGCCCATCTCTGTCGGCGCCGCCTTTGCCACCATGGCGTTCACCGGCGTGGTGCTGACGCTGCCGAATGCCCCCGGTCTGGTCGGGCAATTTCACGCCGCCATCAAGCTGGGCTTGCTGGCCTATCTGCCCGCCGCGATCGTGAACGGACAGGGCATGGCCTACGCGATCGTCCTGCACGGTGTGCAGACCATCTGGTACGTCACGGTGGGTTTGCTGTCGATGCTGCTGCTGTCGGCAGGTGGACGAACGCCATCGCTGGCGGACGCCGTCCGCGAATCGAACCGCGCGGCGGACGCGCCCAATCTGGAGGTGTCGTGAACCGCGCGACCCAGGCGCTGGCCGCGCTGCTGTCCGCGGGCGTCGCGCTCGCCGCCGCGACGGCGGTCGAGGCCCGCACCAGCAACGTGGTCTCGTACCCGGTGGCCGACGTGTGGCCGACGGCGATCCGTTTCCTGCGCGTCGATCGCGACTATGTCATCAAGGAAAAAGACGAGACCGCCGCCTACGTCATCTTCGAAGCGACGGAGAACAAGCGGGCCTATCGCGGCACGCTTGAACTGGTGGCCACCAGCGACGGAGAGGGCCGTCCGTCGACGCAGATCGTGGTGACGCTGGCCGATCTACCGCGCCACTTCGAGGTGGCCCTGGTCGACAAGCTGGCGGCCAAGCTGCGGGACGAACGGGGTTTGCCCGCTGCGCCGCCACCGAAGCGCCCGCCGCCAGCGCCGGCCCCGCCGGAAAACCCGGCGCAAAAGCCGCCCACCGCCGAGCCGGGCGCGCTGCCCAAACCACCGGTGTGGGGACCCGAAGTACGATGACGACCACGATGACGACTGCGCCGACACCGATCGATCTGCGCAGCGACACCGTGACCAAACCGTCCGCCGGGATGCGCGCCGCGATGGCCGCCGCCGAAGTGGGCGACGACGTGCTGGGCGAGGATCCCACGGTGATTGGGCTGCAAACGCGCGCCGCCGCGCTGCTGGGAATGGAGGCCGCGCTGTTCGTACCGTCGGGGACGATGGCCAACCAGATCGCACTCAAGATCCACTGCGAGCCGGGCGACGAGGTGATCGTCAGCGACGGCGCCCATGTGGTGTGGCACGAGATGGGCGGCGGCGCGGCGCTGGCCGGCGTGCAGCTTTTCGTTGTCGGGCGCGGCGGAACCTTCAGCGGCGATGACGTCGACGGCGCGTACAAGGCGCCCTCGTCGCTGCAGTCCCCCACCCGCCTGGTCTGCGTGGAGAACACGCACAACCGCGGCGGCGGCGTGGTCTGGCAGCGCGCCGAGCTGGATTCGGTGGTGGCGGCGGCGCGCCGCCTGGGGCTGCGCCTGCACCTCGACGGCGCGCGCCTGATGAACGCCGCCGCGGCCAGCGGGCAAACACCGGCCGCGCTGGCCGCTGGGTTTGACACCGTCTCGTTCGCTTTTTCGAAGGGGCTGGGGGCGCCGGTGGGATCGGTCGTCGCCGGGCCGCGGCCGCTCATCGAACGCGCGTATCGCTTTCGCAAGATGCTGGGCGGGGGCATGCGCCAGGCCGGCGTCATCGCCGCGGCGGCGCTGTACGCCCTGGACCACAACGTCGATCGCCTCGCTGACGATCACGCCAACGCGCGCCTGCTGGGCGAACGCCTGGGCAAACTGCCCGGCCTCACCGTCGATATCGCCCGGCTGCACAGCAACATCGTGATGGTCGATCTCGAGCCGGGCCTGCCGCCGGCGAAGGAGCTCTCGGACCGGCTGCATGCCCGCGGCGTGCTGTGTTTTCCTTTCGGCCCGCGACGCCTGCGCCTGGTCACCCACCTCGACGTTTCGCGCGCGCAGTGCGAACGCGCCGCGGAAATTTTCGCCGACCTGCTTTAGACGGCGTTACGAAGACAGCTCGACCAGCGGCGCACCTTCTTCGACGGCGGCGCCTTCCTTGACCAGCACGGCGATGACCGTTCCCGCCGACGGCGATTCGACCGGCATCTCCATCTTCATCGATTCAAGGATGACGACGGTCTGGCCTTCGCTGACCGTGTCGCCCACCTTGACCTCGATCTTCCAAACCGTGCCGGTGATGTGCGCGTTCACGCTGGTGGCCATGCGCGTGGCAGTAGAAACCCTCCGCGCCAGGCGGTCAAGGTTTGCCGGTGTCGGGATCAGCCTTTGGCATCGACGCGGCCATATGAAAGGCCAGCTGCCTTTCGCTGTAGCGCTGCTCGGGCCCGCGAATGCAGCGGCTGCGCGCCGCACAGGCCAGATGACAGGCAGGATCGCAGAGACGGTTTGCGCGGCAGGCGCTGTAGACGAATCCGGTGATGGCGACGGCGCGGGCTGGGCAGGCGGCTACACAAGGCGCGTCGCAACCGGCGCAGCCATCGCCGGGCGGCGTTTCGACGGGCAGCGCCACGTCGACGATCACCAGCGCGCGATACGCCCACCACGGTCCGAACTGCGGGTGAATCTGCATGCCCAGCGGCCCGGGCGCGCCCAGACCGGCGGCCCGCCCCAGGCGCTGAAACGGCAGCGGCGGGCCGGCGCCCACAAACGGGAAAAAAATCCCGTGGCCGATCGCCGCGCCCAGGCTGTCGCGCACCGTCGCTTCCACTTCGGCGCGGGTGAAGCGATCAAGCGGATTGGGCTTCCCGTCGTCACAATCGGTGGCGGCGATAAATCGATCGAAGAAAACCCGGCCGCCGGAACCAATCAACAGCGCCGCCACGCCGGAGTCGCGCAGCTCGCGCAGCCGCGGAGCACCGACGATGGCGCACGCCTGATCAAACGCCGCCTCGCCGAGCGGCAGTACGATGTTCAGCCCTGCCTCCGCCAATCGGCGGCGCAACAAATCCAGCGCGACAGAGACGGACGTGGTCGCCCTACTTCAGCATGAAGGGATACGGCGTGGTCAAACCATCGGACGGCGGGAAGGCCGCCGACTTGACCGCCTTCTCGACACAGTTGCCGCTGGGCGTGCCGGCGAACTTGCCCTGAGCGGTGGCCGACGACACCTTGCCGCTTCTGCCGATGATCACGTTGACCATCACCATGCCGGGGACTTTGTACTGGCTGTAGCAGTCGCCGACCTTGCCTTTGACGCTGTTCATGCCGGCGACGACGGCGTTCTTCGACAACGGTCCGGACGCGGCGGGCTCGGCCAACGGCTTGCGCGAATCATCATCGCCGCGCGGCTTGGATGCCTTGGGCGCCTTCGGCGACAACGCCCCCTCCAGCAAATCGTCCAGCGAGCCCTTGGTCGGCTTCTTCTCTGTCGGATCGGCGGCGGGCGCAGTAGCCGGTGCGGCGGCGGCTGCAGCGGAACGTCCGCCGCCGCTTGGCTCGGCGCTGGCCACCACGCCACGACGGCCACCCTTGCCGTGTTTGCCGGGACGAGCGCCGGGTGACGCCGCCGGCGCGGCCGCCGCCTCGCCGCCCTTGGGCGCTTCGCGCGGCGGCAGCTTGTCATCGGGGATGCTCGGCTGCGCCGCGGGCGGCGGCGTGGTCGGCGCAGTCGCCGTCTCGGCCGGCTTCGCGGCGGCGGGGGCCGCGGCCACCGGCGCGCTGACCGCCGCCGGCGTTGACTCGGCTACCGCGGATGGCTTATCGGACAGGATCTTCCAAGCCATCACCACGATCACGCCCACCAGCGCCACCATCAGCCCGATGGCCAAATAGATCCACTTGGGCGGACCGCTGGACGTGGGCAGCGACAACAAAACAGGCGCCGCCGGCGAAAACGCGCCGAAGGAAGGCAGGTCATCTCCGCCCATCCCCCCGTCGTTCGGTGAACCCAGCGTCGACGCCGCCATGGCCCGGATATCGATCAAGCCCGAACCTTCGGACCCAGGCGATGGGGTGCCGCCGGTGCCGCTGCTGGGCGCCGACTTGGCTGACGCGCCGGGCGCCGCCAGCGACTGCAAATTCGATAGCGAGAACAGCACCGAGTTTTCGTGGCGCTGGGCAGTCAGACTTTCCAGCCGGCCGCCGTCGTGGCCAGCGCTGACGCCGCCCGAGTTTCCGTTGCCCCAGTGATTGTCGTCGGTGGACGGACGCGGCGACGCCTGCGCGGCGAACAGATCGCCGCCGCCCAAATCGGGTCCCGGCGATGGCGCAGAAAATCCCATCGGCTCGTGCGTGCCGCGCTCGTCGGAGATCGCCGGCGCGACCGAGATGCTGCCGAACAACCCGCCGCTGTTGGCAGGGC
Source organism: Polyangia bacterium (assembly GCA_036493295.1). Taxonomy (GTDB): domain Bacteria; phylum Myxococcota_A; class Polyangia; order Fen-1088; family Fen-1088; genus DATKEU01. Next base: position 12,147 of record DASXQB010000563.1, read on the forward strand.
TGGCGGCGTGCACGACCTCTGCCGCCGACGACTCGGAGGCGCCATTGGTCTCGGGGAAATGTTCGGCCTCTGCTTCAGCGCCGGGGGTTTCGGTTGCCGGGAGTGCCGCCACGTCGTCGGCGAATTCGGGCACCGAGGACAGCTTGATCCAGTCGGCGAAGCCGTCCTTCCAGACGTAGGTCTCGCCGTTCACCTCGCCGCGGGCGATCCGGGCGCGCACGTCGGCGTCGGGCAGCGGGCCGACCTGATCGCCTTCGACCACCAGGTGCCAGCCACCGCCACCATCGGCCGCCGCCGGCGGTTGATTGGCAGCCACCGCGCCACCGTCATTGGTCCCCCGCACAACGATGATGTGGCTGCATTTCTTGCAGCGAATCTTGAAAACTTTTCCGCGAACCTTGTCGTCGGAAATCGAGTACTTGGTCGCGCAGGAATCACAGACGATCTTCATTTACGCCTCAGCCGAGGTGGGATGCCGTTTGCCGGAGCCACACGGTATCAGGGTCACAGATTATATTTAGGCGGCGCGGCGGCGCAAGCGACACCGGCGCAGTTCTCAAGGCGTTTCGGCGATTTAGCTAGGGGCAAGCAGGGCGATATCCGACACCAGCCGCGGCGAACAATCAAGCGGCGGCAAAGGGGTCGCGGGAAACCACGGTCTGTAGCCGGCCGGGGCCGGTGGATGTCATCCAAATGGGCACACCGCAAAGCGCGCTGACCCGGGCGACGTAGCGGGCCGCGGCCTCCGGAAGGCGTTCTCCGTCGGTGGTGTCGGGCCACCCCGGCAGATCTTCGAAGATGGGCTGGGCGGCGCCCAGGTCGTCGAGATCCAGGGGCATCTCGTCGATGGTCTGGCCCTTGAATCGATAGCCGACGCAGACCTTCACGGTCGGCAGACCGGCCAACACGTCCAGCTTGGTCATCGCCAGAGCGTCCATTCCAGAAAGGCGAATGGCCAATCGCAAAGCCGGGATATCCAACCAGCCGCAGCGCCGCGGGCGGCCGGTGGTGGACCCGAATTCGTTGCCACGCTTGCGCAGCAGTTCGCCGGTGGCGTCCAGCAGCTCGGTGGGAAACGGCCCCAGGCCGACGCGCGTGGTGTAACCCTTGGCGATGCCGAGGACGGAATTGATGCGCGTGGGGCCGATGCCGCAGCCGGCGCACGCCCCGCCCGCCGTCGTCGACGACGACGTCACGAACGGATAGGTCCCATGGTCGATGTCCAGCAGCACGCCCTGCCCGCCTTCCAGCATCACGTTACGGCCAGCGCGAATCTGATCGTTGACGAAGCGCGAGGCATCGCGCACGAACGGGCGAATGACGTCGGCCAGAGCCAGATACGACGACGTGATGGTGTCGGCGTCGGGGCGCGTGCCGCCCATCTGTTCCAGCGCCGGACCGATGCTGGCCACGTTGCGCGCCACGGTCTGACGAAACCGCTGCGGGCGAAACAGATCGCCGACGCGGATCCCCGAGCGCGCGGCCTTGCTCTCGTACGTCGGGCCGATGCCGCGCTTGGTGGTGCCGATCTTGTCGGGGCCTTCTTCGCGCAGCCGGTCCATCTCTTTGTGATACGGCATGGTCAGGTGGGCGCGGTCGGCGACCACCAGATCTTGATCGCGCTGCAAAAGTCCCTGCGCCCGAAACGCACGCACCTCTTCGACCAGGACGATCGGGTCGATGGCCATTCCTTCGCCAAGGACGCAGGTCAAGCCAGGGCGCAAGATCCCCGACGGAATCAAGTGCGTGACGTACTTTTTCCCCTCGACGACCAGGGTGTGGCCGGCGTTGGCACCGCCTGCCCAGCGCACCACCGCCGAGACGTTCTCCGTCAGCAGGTCGACGATCTTTCCTTTTCCTTCGTCGCCCCACTGGGCGCCGACCACCACGACGACGGGCATTTTATGGTTCCTTCTTCTTCTTTTGCAGTTGGCGGGGGGATGGCGCCAGCGCGCTGTCGGTATGAACCACCGCGCCGAAACCCCAGCGCTTGGCGTAGGCGTCCAACTCGTCTCCGCGCAGGCCGCACGGTTCGGCCGCGGCGCGCTTGCCCTTGGCGCGAAGCTCATTCGCCAGACGTTGCGCCGCCGCCACCGGGCCGACCACCAACACGCCGCCGTTGCCGTTCAGATTGACGTTGCCGCCGTCGGTGGCGCCGCCGTTTTCCTGTTGTGCGCGCGCGTCCAGCGCGGCCGCGGCGGCTTCCACGTCGATGGCGAAACCAACCGCCGGGCTGGGCCGACCGTACCGTCCCAGCAGATCGTCATAGCGACCACCGGCCAGCACCGCGTCGGGCGCGCCGGCCACGAAGCCCTGCACGCGCACGCCGGTGTAATAGTCGAACCCGCGCACCTCGCCGAGGTCGACGTGCACGCGGGCGTCGAAGGTTCGCGCCGCCACGGCATCGACGATCGCTTGCAGCTGGGCCAGCGCACGTTTGATCCCCGCGGTGGGCGCGCGCTTGCGGGCATCAGCCAGGATCGACGGCGGCCCTGACAGCGACGGCAAAAGCGCGGCGAATGCCGATGCGGATTTCGGTCCGCGGGCCGCGCGCAAGATCTCCTCCAGCCCGGCGCCGTCGCGCTTGCCGATGCAAAGGCGCGCCTCCTCGCGCGCGCCGTCGGGCAGATCGACCGCGTCCAGAACCTCGCGCGCCAAACCAAGGTGGCCGAGATCGATGGTCGGCGTGCCCAGTCCCGCCGCCTGCAGCGCCGCCGCGCCGAGGGCGATCATCTCGGCGTCACCGTGCGGTCCGGCGACCCCGGCCAATTCGACACCGGCCTGGATCAACTCGCGCTGGCCGCGCGCCCCGCGTTCGAGACGAACCACCGTGCCTTCATAACAAAGACGGATGGCGCCGCCTTCGTCACGATAGCGAGTGGCGATGAGGCGCGCGATCTGCGGCGTGATGTCCGGCCGCAACGCCACCACCTGACCCGAGCTCGGCTCGACGAAACGAATGGCCGCCGCGCGCCCGGCCTCACCCAGCCCCAGCGCCAGCACATCTTCGTATTCGAAGGCCGGCGTGATGACGCGCGCAAATCCCCAGCGTTCGAACACGCCCAGCAGGGTCTCGGCGATCCGTCGACGTGAAGCCGCCGCCGCCGGCGCGAAATCACGCATGCCCGTCGGCAACCGCAGCTGAGGACCATTGTTCATGAACGACCGAATCGCGGGCCAATCGGCCCGGCGCGCGCCTAGATCTTGTTGACTGCGTTCTTGACGACGCCGTCTTTCAAGTAGCCGACGAACACCTCGGCCAGCTCGATGGCCACTTTTTCCTGCGCCTCTTTTGTCGATGCGCCGAGGTGCGGGATGGCGATCAGGTTTTCTTGCTCGAACAGCGGCGACGGCTCCGGCGGCTCCTTGCTGAAGACGTCCAGCGCCGCGCCGGCGAGGTGCCCCGACTTCAGCGCCTCCAGGACATCGGTCTCGTTGACCACGCCGCCGCGGGCGACGTTGATCAAGTACGAACCTTTTTTCATCTTGGCGATGGTGGCCGCGTTGAAGAGATCCTTGGTCTCGGCGACCAGCGGCACGTGCAAGGTGATGAAGTCCGACTTTTCGATCAGCTCGGGCAGCGTCGTCGTCTTCACGCCGCCCGGCAGCGCGGTTCCCGCCGCCACGTACGGATCGTAGCCGAGCACGTTCATCTTCAAACCGACCCCGCGCTCGGCCACCTGGCGGCCGATGTTGCCAAGGCCGATGACGCCCAGGGTCTTCCCGGCGATCTCCGTGCCCATGTACTTCTTCTTCTCCCAGATGCCCTGGCGCATGCTCTGCGCCGCCTGCGGGATCTTGCGGGCCAGCGCGAAAATCAGCCCCACCGACAGTTCGGCGGCCGCCGCGGCGTTGCCCTGCGGCGTGTTGATGACCAGCACCTTCTTCTCCGTCGCGGTCTTGACATCAATGTTGTCGACGCCGACGCCGGCGCGACCGATGATCTTCAGCCTGCCCGGGTTTTCCAGGATCGCCGCCGTCACCTTCGTCGCCGAGCGAATGCCCAGACCGTGGTAGCCGCCGATGATCGACGCCAATTCGGCGGGCGGCAGCCCCACCTTGAAATCAACCGAGAAGCCCGCTTGCTGCAGGATCTCGACCGCTTTTTTGGACATATCGTCGGCGATGAGGACTCGAATCGGTTCAGACATTGCGACGCTCCTCGAACGAAGTGGAAGGACGGACGGTTAAGGCTTTCGGGTTTGGGCGAACGTGGCCTGCGCGGCCGCCACGCCCGATCCGGGACGAATGTTGTACCCGAGATCGGACAACGTCATCTCCAGACCGGAGATGGCCGTGATGATGTCGAACTCACTGAAATAGCCGATGTGCGCGATGCGGACGATCTTGCCTTTCAGGTGCTCCTGCCCGCCGGCGATGGTGATGCCGTAACGAATGCGCATCTGTTTCACCACCGCAGTGCCGTCGATGCCTGACGGCACGCGGATGGCGGTGACGGCGTTGCTGGGCGATGAGGCGAACAGTTCCAACCCCAGGCCTCCGGCCGCGGCGCGCGTGGCCCGGGCCAGACGTTCATGGCGGGCGAACACGCCCTCCAGCGTCTCTTCCTTCAACATGCGCAATGATTCTTGCATGCCGACGATCAGCGACACCGCCGGCGTGAACGCGCTCTCGCTTTTTTCCTGGCTCTTTCGTTCGCGCGCCAGGTCGGCATAAAACCGCGGCAGGTTGCAGCGCTCGTTGGCCTTCCACGCCTTCTCTGAAACCGCGACCACCACCAGACCGGGCGGCAACATCAACGCCTTCTGCGAGCCCAAGACCACCACGTCCAGGCCCCAGCGATCCATCGGCACGTCGAACACGCCGACGGCGGTGATGGCATCAACGCACAGAAGAACGTCGGCGCGGTTGCGCACCACCTTCGAGATGCCTTCCAGATCGTGCTTCACGCCGGTCGACGTTTCGGACGCTGTGGCGTAGACGGCGCGAATACCGGGATCTTTGTCCAGCGCTGCCGCCACCGCCGCCGGGTCGACGCTTTTGCCCCACTCGACGTCGATGAAGACGCAATCGATGCCATAGGCCTGAGCGATCTTGCCCCAGCGCTCGCCGAACTTGCCGCCGCGGATCACCAGCACGCGATCGCCCTGGCGCAAGAAGTTGGTCACCGCCGCTTCCATCCCCAACGTGCCCGAGCCGGTCATCTGCAACACCAGCTGCTTGGTCTGGAACAACCACTTCAATCCCTCTTGGGTTTCCTTCATGCATTCGATGAAGGCGGGGGCGCGGTGATAGAGAACAGGTCTCGCGATAGCCAGCCGCACCCGGTCAGGGACCGGCGTCGGACCAGCGGTGAGTAGGTACTCTTTCATCGCGTGCAAACCTGGGAAAACTGGTGCTGGTTCTAGTACAAGTTGGCCGATAGTCCAAGGTCGTTGTAATCAACCGTTCGCGAAAAACCGCTCATGTCTTTGGCTCAATTCTCCGACGCGCACTTCGGCTATCCGGGCACCGAGATCCTCTCTGGTGCGTCGCTGCTTATTCGCCCCGGCGATCGATTGGCGCTGCTTGGTCCGAACGGCACCGGCAAGTCGACGGCGTTGCGTCTGCTGGCCGGCGACCTGCAACCGGACAGCGGCGACGTGCGCGTGCTGGGCAAGTCCAGCGTCGCGTATCTGCGCCAGTCGCAAGAGTTCAGCGGCCACGGCAATGTCATGGACGCGCTGCTGGAGCCGTTCGCGGCGCTGCAGAAACTTCACGACCAGCTGACAGCGATCGAACATCGCCTGGCGCAAGGAGGCGCCGGCGACACGGAGCTCGGCCGTTACGGCGAACTGCAAGAGCGTTATCAGCGCGAAGGCGGCTACGATCTGGAATCGCGCGTGCGGCGATTGACCGCCGACGTCGGCTTCGCCGAGAGCGATCTCGGCCGTTCGGTGGACACCTTGTCGGGCGGCGAGCGCGGGCGCCTGGAGCTGGCCAAGGCGCTGGTGCGGCAACCTGATCTTTTGTTGATGGACGAGCCGACCAATCACCTGGACCTGGCGGCCATCGAACGCCTGGAGACGTTCCTGGCGGACTATCCTGGCGCCTTCGTGCTGGTCTCGCACGATCGCGCCTTCGTGCGCGCGGTGGCCCGCGAGATCGTCGAGCTCGAAAACGGCAAGTTTGTCCGCTACCCGTTCGGCTATGACAAGTACGTCGTCGAGCGCGACGCGCGCCTCGAACGCGCGCGCACCGAATACGAGCGCCAGAAGGAACACGTCGACAAGACCGAAGACTTCATCCGCCGCAACCTGGCCGGCCAGAAAACCAAACAGGCGCAGAGCCGGCGCAAGATGCTTGAAAAGTTGGATCGGCTGGAACGGCCCGAGGACCACTGGCAGTTCGCCGGCAACATCGGGCTGTCGTTTTCGACCGGCGGCGATCTGGGCAGCAAGGAGACCATTCGCGCGCCCGGGCTGACCGTCGGCTATCCCGGCGCGCCGTTGCTCCGGGACGTCACGGTCAACGTCTACCGCGGTGACAAGCTGGGCATCGTCGGTCCCAATGGCAGCGGCAAATCGACGCTGCTGCGCACGCTGATCGGCGAGCTGGCGCCGCTCGGCGGCCGAGTGGAGCTCGGCACGGGCGTGCGTATCGGCTACTTTGATCAGAAGCTGGGCACGCTGTCTGAAGAGTCAACGCTGATCGACGAGATCCGTTCGGTCCGCGCCGATCTGTCGCCCGAATACGTCCGGCAGTACCTGGCCAAGTTTCGTTTCTTCGGTGACGATCCTTTTCGCA